>CALAZZ010000214.1 GCA_937926515.1 uncultured Bacteroidales bacterium
TGACATGACACTAGAAGTCAATAGAAATCATCGATTTGATAGCCTTTGATTTTTCAGGATCGGACAGACAATCTATCACCTTGGATTTAAACTTCCAGCAGGTCATCTGTCTCTTATCAAAAATACGGCTGATCTCATAAGTAGAAATATCAGGGTTATTACATACCAGGCGGGCCAACCTAAAAGCTTCAGGCAGTGGGATCTTACAATGATGGAAAATGGTATGTGCCGTGGCTGACTCTTCTGTTTTACAACGCGTACAACGGCGCGAGAAAGGTTTCTTACCTTTACAATAGTTGTCATGTCCGCATTTTCTACAAACAAAGCCATTCTGCCATTTGAATTCAGCCAGGAAACTAAGGCATTGCTCTTCTTGTGAAAAACAATCATCCACAACAACTTTATGATCATCCACAGATATGGATTTACTTATCATACCATTAAACCTTACTTATGTTGGTAAAATGTTAATTTTACTAAAATTTGAAGCAAAATTACAATTTTTGGTGATAATTAAGCGCTTTATTCCGGAAAATAATTAATTTTGCAGTTGTTAAACAACACCACAAACAAGATAAATCTATGATTAAAAACATTTTAACTATATTGGTCATATTCCTTTTTTTGAACAGTTGTACCAGTATTAGCGGAAAACAGGCAGAAGCAGCTATGTCAACTGCAAATGAAGCTGAAGCAGGCAAGGTAGAGTACCTTACTTACGAGACTTTCATCGAAAAGGTATGGGACTTCGAAGCAAACCCTCAGGAATGGGTTTACAAGGGAAATGTACCTAGTATTATTGATTTCTATGCCGATTGGTGTGCTCCATGTAGGAAAATTGCCCCTATAATGGACAAACTTGCAAAGGATTATGAAGGCCAACTCAAGGTATATAAAATAGACGTGGATGTGGAGCGAAAGCTCGCCGGTGTATTTCAGGTGAGAAGCATTCCAGCTGTTATGTTTACGCCTCTCAATGGCCAACCTATGATGCAAGCAGGTGCATTGTCCGAAGACATGTATATAAAAATCGTTGAAGAGCAACTTATTGCAGAATCTTCAAAATAATAATTATTAAACCATATGGAACATTTAACAAAAGAGACTTTTCTGGACAAAGTTTTTAATTTCGAAAAAAACAAGGATTGGAAATTTGAAGGTGACTTACCATGCATCATAGATTTTTATGCAGATTGGTGTCAACCATGTAAAATAGTAGCTCCAATTCTTGAGGAGCTGGCCGAAGAATACAAAGGCAAGATTAACATCTACAAAGTTGATACAGAGCAGGAAGTTGAGCTTGCTGGTGCTTTTGGCATTCGCAGCATTCCTTCACTTTTGTTTTGTCCTAAAGACGGGCAACCTCAAATGGCTATGGGAGCCCTTCCAAAAGAAACTTTCAAACAAGCTATTAGTGACGTCCTATTAAAAAACTAATCTAACTTACTTTGTTTTTCATAGAGCCGCCTCATTTGAGTGCGGCTTTTTTAATTGAATAACTTCCCACTAATTCCCGTGTTTTCCTCTAAATTTGTCAGCAAGATAAATGATGAAGGCAACAAAAATATTCTCCACTGCTTACTTCCCCCCTCTGGATTATATGGCTTCACTGATAAAGTATGAAGCCGCCTGTATTGAGATATATGAAACTTATCCAAAGCAGACCTATCGAAACAGATGCGTCATTTACACTGCCAACGGTATACAGAATCTTTCGGTACCTGTCATAAAAGTTGATGGCAATCACACAAAAATCAAAGATGTCAGGATTGACAATATCAGGAATATGAAGTGGCAAAATATTCATTGGCGTGCCATTGCTTCAGCATATCGCAAGGCTCCTTACTTTGAACATTACCAATCTTATTTAGAACCTATTTTTGACAAGCCTTTGGCCTCATCACTTATAAAACTGAATATGTACATATTACAGTCTATTCTGAAACTTCTGAAATCTGAAATTGATTTGAAACTCACTGGTTCTTACAATAAATATCCCCCGCCAGGCACCGACTTAAGAAATGCATTTTTGCCTAAATTATTTGTTTCAGGAATCTCATTCCCTCCCTATCATCAGGTTTTTATGGATAGGCATGGATTTATCCCAAACCTGAGTATTTTAGACCTATTATTTTGTGAAGGACCTCATGCATTGGATTACCTGCATCTATTGGCTGACCTCATTCCGGATACGCAATTCTGACATGGTAAATATCCATGAGTTTCTTCTTTAATATTTTCTTTACCAAGTCCACTTCTTTTAATGTAATATTACTGTTTACAAACTGCTTGGATTCAAGTTGTTTCCCAATAATATTTTCCACCAGGTCACTCAGTTTTTGTTCAGTCGGGTTTTTCACACTTCTTGATGCAGCCTCAACAGAGTCGGCCATCATCACCACAGCAGTCTCCTTTGAAAATGGAATGGGACCCCGGTAACTGAAATCACGTTCATCCAGTTCAAGCCCTGGATTCTGCATTTTCTCCATCAGATAGAAATATTCAACCCTTCGATTTCCATGATGTGTCCTGATAAAATCTATGATCTGCTCGGGCAGTCCGGCTTTACGGGCTTTTTCAATTCCAAGTGTAACATGCTCAATGATTATCCTGGCGCTTTCAATAAATGATATGTCGTCATGAGGGTTATACCCGCCATGTTGATTCTCGATAAAATAGGTCGGATTGTCCATCTTACCGATATCATGATACAATGCTCCTGTTCTGGCAAGAAGGGTATCTCCATCAATTTCAAACAATGCTTCCTCCGAAAGATTTGCCACTTGAATGGAATGCTGAAATGTTCCTGGTGCTATCAATGCCAGTTCACGGAGCAAAGGACTATTTGTGTTACTCAACTCAAGCAATGTCAGATCAGTTATCATTCCAAATAAACGCTCCAACAGAAAGATCAATGGCAGCGCGAGCAAGGTCAATAATGAACTGACAGCAAATGCAGTGAACCTACTAATTTCAAGCGCATCCAATCCTCCCGACCTAATCAGGTTGAAGCCAATATATATGAGTACGTATGTAACAAAGATGTATACTGAAGTCCGAAAAAAATAAATCCGCTTGTTATGTTTTCTAAGGCTGAACACAACAATATAGCCTATGATAAGCTGATAAAAAAGAAACTCGAAGGCATTTGGCACTACAAAGGAAACACAAACAACCGTCAACAGATGAACAAGCAGTGTCAGCCTGGTATCAAAAAAGGTGATCATGATAATAGGCAAAATTCCAAATGGTATAAACCACAACCAGGAGTCAATTGTATCGATCACCAAAAGAGATGGGAGGATCACAAGTAACATCAAGATCAAGATCAGGTTCAACTTTCTAAGCTCGTCAAAAGTCTCCGGCCTGAAATATCGGATAAAAAAGAACAAAACAAAAAAGACAATACTGGTCAAGATAAGATGACCAATCAAGGTGGCTCTTTGTTGCCCGATACTTCCGGCCATTAATTGATACTCACTATTCAAAGAATTGATAACATGATATTTATACTCGTCAACCAGTTCACCTACATCAATAATCAACTCACCTTGATGAACCAGTCCATACGTGGTGGACATTCTGGAGAGGGCTTGTTCGATCTCATAATTCGTGAGTTTCTCATCAAAAATCAAATTTTGAATCAATATCTTGTCGAGTATACCTATCAAAAGTTGCTTGTTCAAATTATCGGTCCGCATAATCTTCTCAACAGCAGCATCATAAGCAATTTGAAGTGTAAACACCTGCCCCAGCTGTCTGGTTGACAAATATTTATTCTGAATAACCTGAATAACGAAGTCATCGGCCTTATTGTCAACAACTTCATGTCTTTTGATGATACCTATATACTGAATCGAATCATACAAATCCAATAAAAACTCCAGGTTACTGTCCTGACTGAACTTCTCAGACTCTGCTGAGTTCTCCCAGGCCTGGTTAAAATGTAAAACCAGTTGGTCCTGCCCTTCTCTTGTAATTTCATCATCAAAAACGAAATAGGGTGAAAT
Source organism: uncultured Bacteroidales bacterium (assembly GCA_937926515.1). Taxonomy (GTDB): domain Bacteria; phylum Bacteroidota; class Bacteroidia; order Bacteroidales; family F082; genus CALAZZ01. Next base: position 4,011 of record CALAZZ010000214.1, read on the forward strand.
GCTTTCTATGATCTCTTCCTGTTCTCTCTTTAACTGATCAACAGGCTTTTGTATCGGAAAATCAAAGGGAGCAACCAACCTCTCATGCGGCCAGGGTTTGCCTTCAATAAAATGATAGTGAAATTGCTCAATGCGAGGCATCATCATCACGATCAGCAAAACGCAAATAACAAAAATCAACACCTTTATGATGTTGTAATATCCGTGTCGGAGCCTATCGATGACCTTCAGAAGCATGTTGTAGGTTGTAAAACAAAAATAGAGGATTTTATTGAGGGAACCTAAACAAAATAACATTAGTTATAGCCCTACGGGCTTATTAAGCATGGCAGGTTATAACGTCTTGAGAGTCGCTGGTAATTCATGGCCCATAGCAGAAGACGCAAATGGAAACCGGATCTGCCTGAAGAAACACATAATGTGATCGCAGAACCTCTGATTATCCTTTTCAATTGCCCGTAGGGCATTAATGTCAATAGCGAATTATACCAATGAGCACCAATTTTCCCGTAGGGAATAAACAC
>CALAZZ010000215.1 GCA_937926515.1 uncultured Bacteroidales bacterium
TACTGTACTAATTTGATTTCACAAATTGTGTCCAGTGAATTAGGGGGTTAAACCAACCAATGCCAAATCTTTTGGGCAAAATTTCTTTTAAATAAATATCAATCAGATTCTCCCGATGACTTCCTTTTAATGACGAATGTTCAACAATCGCTTGATTTGAAATAGCGATTAATTGTTCTGATTTCATCTTAAAGTATGTTTTAATCAAATCGTAGGTTGATACATTATCTTTCATTTGTGCAGTATCTTTTTAACCTTGGGCATAACTCGTTACTATAATCACCTGATGTGAACATGTCTTTCACACATTAGCATGACATAATCATCTGCAGTGTCTTTTATTGCTGGTGCTAACAATGTCATAAACTATCGCTTTACTGCATAGCAGGCTGCAATTTAAGAAAAACATAGGTTATGATGCAATTCTTTTCAAGATAAGGGCTGTGCAGGGTTTGGTTCCTGTTGTTTTGTGTTTGTGAGAAACAGCCGGTTCATATGGTGTTAATGGCATTGGTCAGCTGTGCTAGCAAATGCCTAAGCAGCGAGCATTATGCCACTAAGGGATGATGTTTATTTTCATAAAAACACAGCACAAGCCCCATGCCTGTGCTGTGTTTACTAATTAGGGTGCAAAAGGAATTAATCTCCACTGCCCGGGGATGCGAGTGGTGTGAGCATAAAATCAAACACCACGCTGTCATTGGTTTCCAGTTCTGTCATCAGGGGCTCAGGCACCTGGTAGCCTGCGGCATGGCAACTCACCGTGAAGTGTCCCGGCTTGAGCTCATCAAACAGGTAATGCCCTTCGTTGTTGGTGCTGATGGCCCAGCCATGCTCGATCAGGTTCAATGTAGCCCCGGCAATGGGCTCATTGGTCAGGGCATTCCTGACATGACCCATGATCTCCGAGTCGGTAGGCAACTTATTGCTGTTGCGCTTTCGCTTAGCCCTGCGCAGACGCAGGTAGTTGTTGGCCATAGCCGGGTATTGCCGTTGGTTGTACCTCACAAAGCGATCCAGCTCCAGCCTGAGTATGGCATTGCACTCCTTGATAAGCTGGTTGATATCCAGGCGTGCGATGCGCCTTTCGTCAAGCTTATTCTGGGTATCCAACAGCGCCTGCTCAAAAGACTGGTATTTATCTTCAAAAGCTTGCTTGTCTGCTGCAGTTAGTCCCAGGTCTGTGGCAATGGCTTCGTTGTCGCTCAACTTATTCAATACATATTGTGATATTTCAAGCATGAGTGGGCCGGGCACGGAGCGCATCTGCCGGTTGAAATTATTAAAAGTGTGCAACAGGGTGTTGTCTTGCTTGCGTCGGGCAAGCATGATGCCTATGTGGATCATTTCGTGAAGCATCTGCTTCAACCCCTTCCTGTTTTCCTTTCGTTCCACATAAACGGATGTCACAGGCTGTATGACCTTGGCCAGCAGGTCGGTGATTTCCGATGATTTTGTTACAAAATCTTCCCTGGCAGCCAGGGCCTCGGGTTTGCCTTCGAAGGCGATGTCATGGTTTTCGAGTACACGCCTGATGGCAACAAATTTCTGGGTTTTATTTATGATACTTTTCATTATATTTAAAATTATAGTTAAAAAAAATAGACTTTCTGAAAATGAGATCCGGTTGAAAAATATACCGCCACTCTTATAGGATTGAGCCGGCGGTGATACTCCCAGGGCCGGCTTGCTGAATATATGGTAGCGATCCGCCCTTACATCCCTGATGTATTGATATTTTCTGGCTTTAGGGCATTGCCTGGCAGCCAGTTGCAAAAAAGGGCCGGTATTTGTTGCAAAATAAAGTTGCTTCAATTCACCCACAGTCAGCCTGATGGTCAAGTATATATCGCTCTCAAGTTCCTTGCACAACTCTTCCAGGATCAGGTCCAGTTCAACCGGCCATTCCATATTATTTAAAGGATTCTTTTTCATTTCGCTTTTCATTGATTTATCCTGCACCAGCTCTCATGTCAACATGCCCTGCTCGGCTGTTCAGCTTTCATGAATGAGGAGTGCCTCTAAATAATAAGTAAAACCGTGACAGAATTTATACCTGCTGTGACCGGCATCCATCTATAATACATTGATTGCCCCTCGTCTATTGATGCTTTATTTTCAGTATTACCGTCTGCAACATGAGCCATTCGGTAAGCAACTTTTGTCAGGCTGTTTGCTAAAGCGCTTTCATTTATTGATTTTTATAAAATTTCCCTTTCTTCTCCGGTAAAGTGATTGTTGATTGTGATACATCTGAATGCATTCAGGTTTTACACTATGGATAAATGGTACACATGCGTAGCATATTAACAGCCCGGCCAAACAAGATGAATATACTGACTTGTTTTTTGACCAAGCCTCAATGATTTCTTTATCAAACATCAGAAATGCATTGAAATTCAAGTAGTAATTAAAGCATAGGCCAATTTTATCAACAACTTTACAGTTGTATCAAGTAGGATATCAATGTGTTATGCAGTTATTTACATGATATCGATTCAATGTTAACAAAATCTACTTCTTCAAACTACTGCACCTGCTTAATTTTGTGGCAAATACAATTATTCATTAAACCAATTCATGATGCCGACAAAGTAGTATTAACAATAAACCTATTCAGGGTTTAATTTAAAAATTGTATCAATGTTTGAAATAAAGCTAAATCATGACAAGCATCACTTAACAGACGCTCAGCTCTTAATGCTCATCAGCAGCAAGAATAAATCCCATTCTGAAGCGGAAAAAGCCTTCGTAGCTTTTTGCAAACGACATCATGCTTTCATCAATTTAGTATGCAAGCAAAGCGTAAGCAGGTTAAGCAGGTATTATGGTGATGATGTTCGGAAAAACCTTTATCACAATACAATTATTGCATTGTGGGAGTCCGCAGCCCAGCAGATACTGGAAGCTGCCAAAAGCCCCGGCCAGGAAATGTCTGATGAACTTGTACGCACTGAATTAAGCAAATTGATCAGGCAGCAGCGCAGTGAGATGATCAAGGAGCATGCCCACTCAAGGATGCTCATTTATTGGGACGGGCTAACGCTGCAGCGCGAACAGGATTTGGCCGACTTGCAGGATTTTAACGATGGTAATGATCATGAAAATGATGAAATTGACGGTAAGCCCGCGAATACGGCATCTGATCGCGAAATCATGTGGAAACAGATTACTCAGCTCAGAAAAATATTAATGACTTTTAAGAAGCGCGATCGTGATATTATATTAACTTTGCTTGAACATTCTGAATACAGACGTAAAACACCCAGGCACGTGATCAGCGATTTATGCCAGCGATGGTCTGTTAATCAGGCTCATATACGCAGCATTAAATCACGAACCATTGCCAAATTAAGGGTTGCACTGAAAGCACCTAATACCGTTCGGCATGAAAAGGCAAAAAGCAGGAAACGACGACGATGAAATGATCAGGAAGCTTATCTCAACCTTAAGGTCAGGAGGCATACTGATACCGACAACCGAGGAAGAGGTGAGGGCATACACTGAATTTTTTAAAAACGAACTCGAAGCCGAAGCCCAGGAACCGTGCCCTGACCATTTAGCCATTATTCGAAAAGGCAGATTGAGTTTGACTCATAATACGGATAAGCGTTCTGTCGAGGCACAGTTGGTTGAAATAGAAACCTTCTTGCGCGAAGGAAAGCCACTTCCTGAAAAACTCAGGAAGAATGTATTGGGCCGAAGGGGAGAAGCCTCAATATGAACAACCACAAAGCAGGCTTTGTTCGTGCACGGGGTCAGTCATGTTAGTTTTACATGAAAATAATTTATTGTCTTGAGCTTTTGCTGCTTGTGGGGCAAGCCGATGCTGAGCGCAAATCCTGTTTATTTGTCATCGGGTTAAAAAGATAGAGCACTGGTTTTAAAAGGGGATTCAACATAGTATACAGGTAAAAGTTCAGTTGTACTAGCCCCCCCTGCCACACGAGCCCTCTCGTATGGTGCCTTGAAATGTAGCTACCGGTCAAGACTAAAAGCATAAAATGTTTTGTTGTCAGGCGATACCATCGCGCTGCAGCGAAGGGAAATCCTGCCTACCTCAACAACCCGGTACGGCAGACCGGAAGCGGCGTTCTAGCTCACCACAGGTGCAATGTAGAAATATGGCCATGACGGATGGATTTGTCCCTGACACTCTCAGCCGATATTTCCTTAACCGGCATGGCTACCTCAATGAGTTTTTTGGGTTGGGGTATGGGTTTAGTTCTTAGGCAATAAATATGCGAATTTATCAAGGATTAATTCCTTTCTGGCATCGACAAAATACTCAAAGTTTTCAAGTTTCCAGTACTCTTTGTCTTTTGGGATCAGGTGCAGGTCAAGGAACTCGTCTGATTTATCAGCAAAATAAACTTCGGGTAGTGTATCAGACTTTCCGCCGGCTCCATTTTCTTCGGCAGTCAACAGCATTAAGTTAGCGATCTGATCCCGGACTTCCCATCCGTATTGCATGAGGTCATTGCGACCAGTATTGGGGTTGAGTTTTTTAACTTTTTTTAGGGCTGACTGTGGAAAGATATGGTCAATTTGTGGCAGATTCAGGCTAAAAGTGGGTTGATAATTAAATCCATACCAGAGGTTGAAGAAGAGGTGGATTTCCTTTTTATCATACCGCAGGCCTAAAATAGATTCTTTAGTTAATTCAAGTGAACGGTTTTCGCGCCGAATTGCGCCAAAAATTTCATCGCGGATAAAATCCTGATCGGTATCGATTTGTTTTACAAGGTTATTGATCATATTGTCGGGTGTTCCACCAAAAACCCCTGTGAGTGATGTTCGGATGAGGTATTGCTGATAGTCAGTATAATGTGTATTCCATTTATTATTAAACTTGTATCGAAAATAAATAAGGGGGATAAGGCTGAGATAAGAAGGGATATTTTTGTCGGTTCGGAGGAAAGTTTTGCCATAAACAAAATCTTTCACATCTTTAATTGCATCAGTTATGTTATCCCATTTTTCTTCAATTGCTTCCCTGGTACCACCTTCCCTGAATTTCTGAACATTGTATCTTGCTCCTTTATCCAGGAGTACAAGGAAAGACTTTAGAATAAAGTCGCGATTAAACTTATACCCGGTTCTATTCAATTCTGCTATAAGGTCAAGCATGTTTTCCTCCACACTCTCCCAGCTTGAGAGGAGGAGTGAGAACATAAGGTCGGATTTATTGAGGGGAGTACCGCCAGAGTTAGCCCTGATAAAGATTTCAACTACGTCGTTTTCAGAGTAAACAGATGGTCTGTCTATGCTGTCAATAACCTGATAAACAACATTATCCTGGGTGCAAAATATATTTTTAATTTTTTCGAGGTTATCTTCAATTCTATCTCTTTCAACATCTAAAAAATCACGAGCGAATTTTTCTGAAAGCTTATTTCTCATTTCCCGACCCGAATACTCATTAAAGACAGTTTCTTTGAACTTAACCCAAGGAAATTGTTGAGGTGCATCTAAAAATTTAAAAATATAGCGCATATCTTCTGGATCTCTCTGATCACCACTTAGGATATCGAAATGAAGCTCTTTGCCATTATATTTACCCATTAATCCAATGAATAGACTTTGAGATCTCTGTTGCCCATCCAGCACAAGCATTTTGGGGTGTCCATTCTCAGGATTGTAGAAATCTGTAATATTCAAGGTATCTTTCCAATTATCAATGAACTTACGGTGCTTAATTTCACTTGATGTTTTCCAAATGAGCATAGAGCCAATAGGATATTCCCTCATGATCGAATCATAAAGCCGCTCAATTTGCTCTTCTTTCCAGACAAAATGTCTTTGTATGTTTGGTAGCCAGAATCCGCCTAAATGATCTCTGTTGTTAATGTAGGTTACAAATTTTCTGATAGTTTCGCTTTGTTTTCCCATGTTACAATAAGCTTAGTTATTGATAAAATGCAGTTAATTATATTTTTTTAATTAGTTTGGTTTTAACAAGTTCATAGGCATCTTGATGGTCAAACTTGATTCCGGGTCGCAGTATTCCTTTCACATCACCGTAGAAATTGGAGTCCTTCATTTTCTCACCCAGGTTAAGCATCAATTCCCTAGCTGTTTTTGCCCTGCCACCATCATGCTTCATATAGACCTTGTAAGCTGCGATGATTTTGTCCACATCTGGCTGAAGCATCTGCAATGCATAGCTGAGATCAAACAGGTCCCTGCCTTTACTGCGCTGGTATAGCGCCCTAAGCTTTGTTCCAAGCAGTTCTTCTATTTCATAAGTTGCTAATTCAACTTCTCCGCTAAACCAAGGACTTTGGTGGGTGTGTTTGACCTTTTTGAAGCCAAACACTGAAAAATGCTCGCGGGTATTGATTTCAAGTTTCAGTCGCGATCTTATAACCGGTTGAATTTCGGTATGAAACCGGTAATAGACTGTATTCATGTTTGCATTTTGCTTGAAGTTTCGTTTCTGGCCTATAAAGGACATTGCCTTTTGTATCTCTATCAACAGCGGTTTGATGGGGCCGGGTTTGATTTGCACCAGGTCAATGTCTTCAGAATATCTCACCTGGGGTTTTAGAAACAATTTATGAAGGGTGGTTCCGCCACGGAAGGCCAGATTTTCCTGTAAAATGGGGTTTGAGAACAATTCAATCAAGGCTTTTTCGATCACCAGATCCTGTTCAATCTGTGCCATTGTGGGCCAAGGTGCGTTTTTAGCCCATGCCAGAATGTAGGCTTCAGGTATCATAGGTCGGTTTGTATATGGGTGTTGATCACCAGCTTCCATCTATCATCCATGGCACCTTTTTGCACTCCTGATGATTTAAGCAGGGCCGGTTGATACGGAATTTTTTTAAGACTGCTATCGATCAATGCAGTCAGTTTGTCGTTTTTTAGTATGTGTTCGGCTAAGTAACCAGACCTTTGCAGGGTGCTGGCAGGAAAATCATTTTTAAGGACATCTTTCATGGCTGAAATGCTCAGACTTTCGTTGAGTTCCATCAGCACAGTTGCAACCCGGTTGAGGCCACCGATGGATTTTTCGAAGTAGATGAGGTCAAGGAAAGTTAATTCAGGTGAGGAAACCGAAAAATATCCGGTTTGAGATTTAAGTTTGATTATTCCTTTGGTTGGGAAGTTCTTTTTTTCCTTGAAGTTGATAATGTTTTTATTGTTGAATACCGACCTGGGTTTGGGAGATGAAGTGATCACATAAAATTCCTGAGGTTGCTGATGGGCGGCACCATAATACATGGCTGCGCTGTATAAGCCAACATAGTACTTTTTATTAAGGTATTCCATCAGGTGGTTGATGAAGAAATCCACAGGAATGAAGCCGAGATTGCGGTACTCAGGCGGTATAATGGTGTAAAAGCCTCTTCTGATATTTTGTATTTCGCCTTTTGCTTTTAGCCTGTCGAGGTCTTTTTTAATGTTTCTAACTTTTTTAGGTATACCATCAATAAGGTTATCTAATGTAAAAGCATACTGGCCATCAGCCCTAACAGCCATTATCAGATCAACAGTGTGTTTCATTCCTTCAGTCATGGTTGCAAATATAGTAAATCACTTGCAATAAACCCCTAAAAAAAGGGTTTATTGCAAGTCATTTATTAAGTTTAGTACATCCATTATCACTATTAAAAACATTGATAAAAACTACATAAAATATCATCGGATTTGCATAATCCTGGTAATATTGTTATGATGTTTCTCATTTCCATCAGGATTAATTGATACGTGTCTTATTTCAATCATTTTGCCAGCTTAACCACACCATTGATATTTTCCTGGTCCGATGCCTCCACCAAGGGGCGTTTCATATCTTGTGGAGATTCAGGTTTCATTGCTGAGCTGGTTTTGCTATTCTTCCATTGGCAGAAAGTATTATTTGCCTTTAGATTTACGTTCGAATTTCAATTGATTTGCCGGGTTTTTGATTCGGAAGTGATACGGTACTGATTTGCAATTGATCACGATGTATAGCCATGCGACGTCGCCTAGTTGCGTGAGGCGGTTCATTTCGTTTTTGCTGAGCATGATGCTTCCATCGCTACCGCTGCGTCCTTTGACTTCGATGTTGCGTTTGATGCCCTCGGGGCTTATGCTTCGAATATCGTACCCTTCGTGGTTTTTGCTCACATCTACGGGGTTCCAACCACTGTTTGTTTCGAAATCGATGGCTGCTTTCATGGCTATGGCTTCAGCCTCATCGTCGCGGCTCATGCCGAAATGACTTTTGTATTCCACCTGGGTAAGTGGCAGCACATAGGCACACCCCAGCACCTTAGGGGCTTTTAGGCTTAGCTGGGCCATGAGGTTGAGGTTGTTGAGGCGTTGTTTCTTTTTGCCGATCATTTCGTTTATGCGGTACTGTCTGGAGATAATTTTTTCCTGCACCTTTGTATCTCCCAGGAGGCCTTTGGCCTGAAGCTGCTGCATTTCGCTTTGCAGGTCCATGATCACGCGGGAGAATGCAGATTCGAGGTATTGGCGTCGCTGGCTGGTGTCGTTTTCCACATGTTGCTTAGTGGCTTCAAATTGATGGGTAGTGATGTTGGTGAAGCTCCATTGAATGACCTCGTCGTTGCTTACAGGATTTGGGGATGTGATGGTCTTGGCGAATGCTGCTGGTGGGTGCACGTCGATGAATTTGGCCGGGGAAGTAAGCCTGAAATCGTGGTTAGGTGTTTTATATATCAGTAGAAGGCGTTCATCGGCAATGCTGTCGTCTTTCTTAGTAGGGCGATTGTCGGTAATCTGCAATTTAACAAAGAAGGCGAAGTAGTTCTGTTTGTCGTCGGGTGAGATGAGTACGGTGCCTTTGAGCATGTCTTCGCGAAATTTATTTCGAACTACCTTGATGAGGCAATCGAACAGGTGATTTCCGGGGTTGATGTAATGGACTATACCGAGCCCCCTATGAGTTGATAATCAAGAAAGACCTGCTTGTCAAAACAGAACTGGATGTTGCGTGCTGAATCGGCGAAGATGTTGTAGTCTGATTTCATGATATCGGCCATTTCGGCAGGTAGTCTGTCGATGCGGTAGATGGATTTGCGCAGTTCGGTAAATTCGCCATCGCAGTATTTGAAGGCTTTTTCGAAGAAGAGGCGTATGTAGATGAACTAGAGGCGTTTTTCGTCGGAGTCTTCCTTGAGCACCCTTGCGTCGTTGAAGTCCCCCTCTGCCACACGAGACCTCTCGTATGGTGCCCTGAAATGTTGCTACCGGTCAGGACTAAAAGCTTAAAATGTTTCGTTGCCAGGCGATACAATCATGCGGCAGCTGACGGCATCGAACTTACCGAGATGTATTTCATTCCGCCAGCCGGCAGACTGGGTCTTGCAGGATGATTAGAGTAATATTTATTGGCGGAATTTATTCAATCTTTCCGTGTGTTATGTACTGAACCCACTGTTTCTCTAGTGTGTTTTCCGGTAAACCGTATATCGTCTCAATATTACCAGGTTCTTTTATCAGTAACACTAATTTTTCAAAACCATAAGTATCAATGAGGAATTCAACTATAGTAACAGAAAGTCCGTAACCATTCATATGGCCAAATTCCATAGCCGATGCGGTATTGAGCTGTGTCCAGGTTGGCGGCACATTTTTACGCAAACTTGATTCTACAGAGTTTCGAATATGATCATTTACCTGACCTGCTTCGTATTGTGCATATCCTTCGTTAAGCCATTTTGGTAATTCGGCAACAACCTTATTTCCACATGCATAATACACAGCAATATGTACAAATTCATGTACAATCACCTGCATAAGGGATTCATAGGTATGAACACTTCCCGGATTCAATGGTGATACCATCAATATTTCATCTCCAATACATGAGCCAACAACCCAGTCAGGCGCATCTGGATAATCTATTGCGTCATGAAAAGACTTCACATCGGGAAAGACTTTCACATCAATTTTTTTTTCGATTTGTATCCCTAAACGATTCGTGATTCTGTCGTAATTATTTTCTAAAATGATTGCAAGTGAATCTAAAACATCAATGTCACCTTCGGTTGTATAGAAGGCGAAATGCTGACTTTCTGTGGCTAAACTCAGGGATTCTGTATTTTGCCCGGCTAATTTCGGTATTGTCAAAAACACAAAAATTGCTAAAGAGAGCATGCTCAAAACTATAGGTCGAATATTCATACTTGTGGCTATTTAACTTTATTTGTTTTTATGGTTTGAAAATATTCCCTGCTCTGTAAACTGCATAACTGCCTGCTGACGTTTTGGCGCTTGGAGCTCGGGCGGATTTTGGACTCCGCCAACCGGCGGGTCAATACTCCATCCCGAATAGTTCGTATCTGATGCGAGGCAGCATGCTCCATTACCCATGCGATGCACTGAGCTTGTTGAAGCATCACCCGCCATTGAGCCACCCTGTTAGCTTGTCGTTGTTTTCCTGGTCTGATAGATTAGTTGAACCACTCCTGACTTAAAAATATTTGTCTTTATAAGTTTCAAATTTATTCGTTCACTTAGATTTTCAAAAAGAGGTTTTCCGCCTCCCAAAACTATTGGATGAACTGCTATTCTATAAATGTCAATTTGTCCTAGATCAATAAATGTTTTGATAAGACTAGCTCCACCGTAAAGCCATATATCTTTACCGTTCTGTTTTTTTATTTCGTTAATTCTTTCTGGGATATCCGAACTTATAAAAATCGCTTTGTCATCTTGCCTGAATTGGCTTGAAAAAACATATTTTTTCTTTGAATGGACATTTTCCCATATTTTCTGCTCGGTTTCACTTGCATTGCTTCCAGGTTGGAAATTTCCCCAGGCATCATAACTCACTCGTCCATAAAATAAAGTATCAATAGTATCTAAAAAGCCATCAAAGTTCATGTCATCGTCCATAATACACCAATCTATTTCACCATTCGGACCTTCAATAAATCCGTCAAGTGTAACTGCCAAGTCTAATATAATTTTTTTCACCTTGCTATTCGTTTAATGAGTTAATTCCTTGTTCTTTCAGTTTTTTAAGGTATTCCTTCATTTTCTTAACTTGTTCGGCTGGATGTGATTGCCAAACTGTTACTTCTCCAACGACCCTAAACGGTTGAGTCGAGCGGAAAGATTGAGTTGGGTTTCCCGGGAATTTTTTATCGGTCAAGTCCGGGTCATCTTCAATCTCTCCTGTTGGTTCCACCAGGTAGATTCTTTCGCTTCCTTCACCTAATGCAAGTTCAGCACCCCATATTGCAGCGTCCAATGTTGCAGTTAAGAAAATATATTTGGCGAATTTCTGTTGTCCGTAGTTTGAGTAATAGCCAACTTCAATCAGGTTGCCAACTTTCAGGTTTGATTTTGTCCCGTGAAAATATGTTTGGGCGAAAGGAGTTGCAGATTGTCCGCCTGGTTTTTGTTTACTTTTCCTTTTATGTTTATTCATTTCCAAAATTAATGATTAATGGTGTCCCAACTGACAACATATTCCCTGCAAAGTCTTTAAAGGTCATGAAGAAACCTGATTATGCCGCTCATCAATTTGACGCTTAGTACGGTAAAATTAGTGTTTATTAAAACTAAAAAAAAAATAATTAGATGCTTAGGGCTTCGCCGAAATGGACAAGTCTGAAATTTGAAGTTAGAAGTTTGAAATTAGAAGTCAGAAGTTAGAAAAGTTTGTTCCATTTATCAAACTGTAGCTTCTAATTTCTAGCCTCAAATCCGGAACCACAATCCTAAGCCTGTCACTACCCATAGCGATATCGGGTTAGCTGTTACGAGCCGCCCGTGCCGTACCTATTAACATTGGGTTGTAAGCAGTTATCTTTAATTCAGATTTAATCCGATTCCAAGACCAATCCACGGCTTATTCTCATATAACCAATTTGTATTGTTCTCATCAAGAAGTTTATCAAACCCGAATGCTAAACCTATTGTTAGACTGTTTACTCCAATAATACCTGCTATCCCGTTACTCCAAACGATGCCATCATACTCATGTTGCGTAACATAATTTGTGTTTGTAGGCGAAATAAATGTATTTCCAAAGCCTGTGAACAAACCAATAGAATACCCCAGGTGCTTAAGGTTTCGCTCATTCATTTGCAAAGGGTTGATCTTATAGTAGATATTATATTTGTCTGTTCTGAAGCCTAAGTATATTGCTCCATTGACATTGCTATTAAATTGCGGCGGGATATTTTTCTCCGAAAATCTTAATTTAAGTGGAATTGTTATAAAATCAATATCAAAACTGTGTTTTATCGCTGTAAAATTGAAATTAGCTTTGGCAGGTATTTCCGGCGGATAGGATTTAAAAGGTATAAGTGTATCTACAACAATTGAGTTGTCGAAGGTAGTCGTTGGATAGGTCCGAATGCTATCACCGATTACATCTATGTATACTCTGTTTCTTTCTTTTCCTGTGTCTTTTATGTAGAAGCTCCTGTCAAGATCTTGTTTTTCAGCTATCTTTAAAGTGCCACAGCTGCAATATATCAAACAATGAAAAAATACCACATATCTAAATTTTTTCATATCGATAGTATTTTCAATGGTACAATTCGTTTTTTATTCTTCTGATAGAAGGTTTAATATGTAATTTATTAGATTTCAAAGTGATTTAATTTCGCCTTCTTCAAATGTCACCCAAATATACCAATTTGTAATTTATAGCAATTGACCAGCTAATAAACAACTCTATTCTGCTGATAAATTAATCAGCTCCTACACCGTAATGGTTTTCTTATGGCGTGGAAAGAAATCAAACCTTACTGACTTCCCAATCTGGCAATAATTAGGTTGCCATGGGCTGATAAATAGGTTTTTCATTTTAATGACCCTTTGCCGGGGCCTCATTTTAGCTGCATCAACGAAGGCGATCAATAGGCATAGTAATCAATCCTGTTCAGTGATCGGCCGAAAGGATCCGGTATGTTGACCGAGAAGGAAAGGGAAGGCTTCATGGCTGTGGTGCGCATCACCGTAGTACGCCCTTTGGGTGTGGTGGTGGTGATCTCCATCACAAAGCCTTCTTCAGAAAGCATTTGATAATATTTTGCCGTTTTGCTTGCCTTAAAGATGCCCACATCATTGGGGAGGTCGACCTCGTCGGTCATCCACAGCTCCCCGCTAAACTCCTTCACATCAAAGGTATACCTGGTGCAGCTATGGCCCAGTATGGGTTTCGTTTCGCCTGTGTTTTCCAGCTCCAGCATTTTCATTTCGGTACCCTGATTGTCCTTCATCACGGCAGCGCTGCCATTGAGGTTATCGCCTTCGCCGAGCAGGATGAGGCAGTTGTTGTTCGGCAGGTCGAAAATGGTTTGATACACGATTCTGCCACGTTCGTGCCTGATGGCGATATGGCTGAAGTCGTCATTGTAATAGCTGAAATAGGGGATGCTCTGATCGAGGTTTCCCTTGCGGTCATAGAAGTCTATTTCCATCTCTATACCAGCTGTGAAGTGGTAGCTGTTTTCATATGCTATGCGCTGATTTGTGGGGTTCAGTTTCACCTGTGCCTGTGCGCCGGTCAGTGCCAGTATGGCTGCTGCCAGCATAGTGGATGCTTTGCTTTTCATGGTTTGGATCTTTGGGGTAAATTTAAGGATTAAACTTTTGTGTCCGGTATTTTTTTTCAAGAGCGGGCAGGCGATCATTTGCTGAAGGCATTTGGTTCTTTATGCTTTAAAGAACAGGATGGTCCTTTTAATGAAACAAAAGGAGATAATAGGAACCTTTGCATGTTAATGGGATACATTGATGTCACACCTAATGATTGATAAATGAATCCCCACAGCCAGACAACCATTCCTGAAAGCGAAAATTAAGTTACTTTCCGATACAAAA
>CALAZZ010000216.1 GCA_937926515.1 uncultured Bacteroidales bacterium
AGTCGCAGGCATCTTCGTTGGCGTCTGCCGGATCATCGTAAGTAATGGCATCGGGAGCGGTCAGGTAGAAAGTGGCCGTAATATTACCAATGGTTTCGCACACATCGTCTATCGTCCATTCTACAGTAACATAGCCGCCACCACATAAGGTGATGCTGTGGGTGGTAAAGTTATGATCCACATCCGGTTCGAAACCTCCGTCTAGACTAGCCTCGATGGCCTGTGTCTGCGCATTTACCCATGCCAGCACAGCTGCATCTACTTCTCCCTGCGTATTGTAATCACAAGACTCCTCGTTGGCATTTGCAGGATCATCATAGGTGATGGCATCAGGTGCAGTCAGTGTGAAGGTGGCTGTGATTTCGCCAATGTTCTCACACAGGTCATCTATTGTCCATTCCACTGTTACACTGCCACCGCCACATAATGTGATGCTGTGGATGGTAAAGTCGTGGTTAACCACCGGATCACAACCTCCGTCCAAACTATTTTCAATAGCGAGTGTCTGGGCATTCACCCAGGCCAATATGGCGGTATCAACTTCACCCTGATCATCATAATCCACAGCTTGTTCATCTGCGTTCGCCGGGTCATCAAAGGTGATGGCATCAGGAGCTGTCAGTGTAAAGGTAGCCGAGGTAGTAGTTGATTCACACAGATCATCAATTGACCAGGTAACGGTTACTTTATCGCCAACGCAAAGCAGCGGAACGGTAGTGCCGTCCCAATCATGATCCACAACAGGATCGCAACCCTGGCCGGTCAATTCCGTTTCGAGGTCTGCTGTGATGTCGTTGAGCCATGCCAGGAAATTGGCATGCACAGCACCTTGTTCAGCCACATAGCTGATGTCAAAATTATGAGTGCGCCAGCTGGTATTATCCGGCACATTGGTTACTGTTAATGGTATTTGGATGAAATTAGTTCCATCAAGACTAAACCGTACTTCAAAATCACGAATACCAGTGCCTGATCTGTGTTCAGCAAAGCTAAATGCCAAGTTGCTGTATCCGGAAGGATCAACCTGGAATTCAAAGTATTTATCCTCTTCCAAGGCCCCTACTGCCCAAGTGTCAAAACTCCATGAGTAAGTTGACCCATTACCGGCAGGGAAAGATTCAGAATCAAGTCCACTTCCATTTGAGGCTGAAGCGGTGCCTGTAAGGTCTGTAGATGGCGTCAGAGTTTGGTCCTCGAAGTCCCAAACCACAAAATCAACAGGGCTGGCTGATATGCCGTCATCTCCACTAAAGGTTACATCATCAATACGCCATGTTCCTGCTGTGCCTTCTGCATTATACCCATAAATCCGGAAGTATACCGTATTTGTAGGCTCAACATCACAGGCACTTAAGCTTAAGTCGGATGGTTTGGTCACTACCAGAGGATCAGGTACGGTAAGCGTGAAGGTGCTGGTATAGCTATCTGAGGAGCATCCGTCATCAACAGTGAATACGATGGTTACGGCATCGCCAACACAGAAATCAGGTGCTAAATAGGTGCTCAGATCCGGGACGGTCACACCACATCCATCATTCACCACTGCAAACTGCGCTTTCCAGGCGTCAAAGGCATCGTCCACCTCATCCTGGTCTTCAAAGTCGCAACTGCTGTGAGTCAGGTCTGCAGGTCCGGTCACTTCAACAGGCACAGGTGTCACGGTATAGGTATAGGTCCACACATAAGGCAATCCGGCACAATCCTCATATTCATAAGCATAGGTGATGGTGCCTTCACAACCATCAAAGGTGCCACCCTCGGTGGGTGGCCCGGTGGGCTGAAGGATGTTGCCACAAACATCAGTAATAACAGGTAAAGCCGGTGGCTCCGGAGTTGAATAAGGTGTCCAGGTAACATTGTCCACTGCTACCTGACCATCACCGTTATTGGCATTAATAAATTTAATAACAAATGGACCTTCTATATTAACAATGATATTTCCTGAGTTTTTAATAACATTTTGCTCTGAAGAAGAAGTCACATTACCCACGACAACATCATTAACCAAAACATTCAAGTCCACATTAGTACTAAATACTTGCTTGTAATCAAAGCTTAAAACACCGATTCCTCCATTTATCGTTCCAGAATAGAATTCCGATTGTGGGGATTGGTTCCTTCCAAGAGTAATTGCTTTTCCGGTTATTGTTTGATCACCTCTACACCCGATGTAATTCCATACAGAACCATCCTGGCCAGTAAAGGTACCAGTGTTGTAAGAGCTGCCGGTTTCTGCAAAGTTATCAAATGTCTCAACTAGCGGGGCCGGGCTGTCAGCTGGTTCCACAGCATCCACCTCACATTCAACAACACTTGCATTGGAAACAGGGCCACCAAGCTCTGCCGGTGGCGTTACCCGTTCAATGTCATAGGTAAATGACCAGTCGAACTCAAGGTCGTTACAATCAATGTAAGTATAGGTGTAAGTGATCACTCCCTCGCAACCGTCGAAGGTGCTTTCGGCTGCAACGGCTACCGGATCAAGTGTTGTACCGCAGTAGTCCTCCACAAGCGGTAGGCTGGGTGAGGTTGCTGTTGAGTAAGGGGTCCAGGATAAATTATCAACAACAATATGTCTATTCGTAGTTCCTCCAAGTGAGTTTCTTAGCTCAATAACAACCGGACCTTCAATGTTTATATTATCAACAGTAAAAAGGATAATCGTTGCATCTTCTCCAGAAGCAGACCCGAAAATTATTGATGTGCCTTGTGAAATACCATTAACGAGAAGCTCGACTTGCCTGTCTCCAGTTCCTGTAAATCCTTTTCTTAATTCTACATAAAAGTTTCCAATTCCACCAGGAATGACATCAGAAACAATTCTACTCGGATCTGATGCCCTTCTCAACAAAATGCCAGCACCATCAATAGCGTACTGCCCTTCGTTTGTTGCGTGATAATAACTCCACCCAATTCCATTATTTCCCACAAAATAACCATCGCTATAATCAGTTGGATTTGGTGCATTTGAATTATCAAACGTCTCCACAAACTGCATCCCGCTGAAGGTGGGTATCACCACCTCATCAAGGCATTCGATGTTGGCGCTGATGGCCACAGGCCCACCCACCTCAGCAGGTGGTGTGGTATGTATGATCTCAATCACCTGCTCGCACCAATCCATATTGCCGGCCGCATCATATACCCGCCATGTACGGGTGACGATGGTGGGACAGCTGGATGCAGAAACCAGATCCTGGTATGTTGTGGTAACGATGGCACAGTTATCAGAAGCTGAGCCGCCAGCTCCCTGGAAAGCGGTATAACTTACAACGGCCTCGGTAGGAGAATATGCATAGCCTGTTTCATTCAACAGGTCATTTTCATCACAGCCTTCGATGGCTTCTGAGCCAGTAAGATCATCAGCACAAGCCGTGATCACGGGTGGCTGATCGTCTTCCACAGTTATCGTAAATGTGCAGGTATCTATACCACAACTATTGGTAGCCACCACAGTTACAGTGGTGGTGCCCACATTAAAGGATGAGCCGCTGCCTGTGCCTGTGTTGCCGCCTGTGGTAGCCCCTTCAAAGGTGTAAGCCAGCGTGGGCGCCGGACTGCCGTCAAAGGTAACGGTATAGTTGGCCACAGCGGTGCAGACTCCTGCTTCGGCAAATAGGTTCATATCTGTGGGGCACTCATCCACTGCTGGCGGTGTGCAGCTTGCCACCTGGAAGTCGCTGAAGCTGGTTTGGTCGGTGATGGTGGTGCTGGTTTCTGTTCGCGCTGGTTCCGATACAGCTGGATAGCTCCATGCGCCATCCCATTTACCAACACGGGATGATTCCCAATCGAAACCACCATCCGCGTCGTCTTCATCCCATGTAAACTTGGCATTATATTCAAAAGGCTCGGCGATACCCGTAGCTTCTATTGTCCAGTAGCGTTCTACCATGAAACCTACACTAAAGTCGGAGGTGTTTACATTTGGATGGTAGTCTGCCGTGGTGGTGGTTGTAATCGTTCCTGTATTGCTTCCCTGTGTAAACACAACCTCCACCGGCGTATACGGATTATTCCCTATGGGGAAGTTGTAGGCCTGGGTGTTGGTAGCATCCACGCCGCGCACCAGGGTGCCGTTTACATAAGAATCGTCGGAGCCGCCTACGATGGCGTTCTCATCTGTATCTTCCACAATGAGGGCAAAAACACCTGTATGGATGATCCCATCCGTGAGGTAAAGCACGCCTGTAACCGAAAGATCAGCTCCTAGTGTAAGCCCATCGGTATTGTTAATAGTCAGATCGGCAACAGAAATTGACAGACCATCACCTGTTACCTGAGGAGCGATACCATCGTACACATAATTTGCTTCTGTACTGTAGAACAATATACCATCCATTTGTATGTTGCCATCACTGCCATCACTGGTAATGCCAAAAGGAGAACCAATCTCAAGTGTAGCGCCGGCAGCCAGGGTAAAATCACCATTACCACTCAGATAATATACAGTCGTGATCAGGGTGCCTCCGCTTTCAACTTCTACATCGCCATCGAAGGTTTCATCATTAAATATTTCCACCGTGTGCCCGCCTAGGATTGTTGCTTGTGGACTGCCACAACCGATAAGATCATCTGTGTGGGGATAAGTGCCGGTATTCACCCATGCAGTGCCATTCCATTGTTCCCATGTGTCAGGATTATGCCAGCTACCATCTTGCCTGGTCTGATATTGATCATACAGGTTGACGGTGATGGTGGCGGAACCGGTAAAGGTCACCACACCACAACTGTTTGCATCGGTGACAGACAGATCACCCGTGTTTATCGTCAGGGTTGTGGTTGGGGTCACCACAAAAGTAACCGGACTGGTCAGGCTGGTATAATCCTCACCATCATAGGTTACCGTGTAGGTGGCTGTGCCCCCGGTGATGTACACTGTTATGGTGGCCGGCTCGCCCGCGCATACAGTAGCATCTCCGCTAATGACAGCTTCAAGGGGATCAGGTTCATTCAATGTTACCGTACACTGTGCATTTGCCTGCTCCACCAGGCCTATTGTGAAAATCATTGTTGCAAAAAGGAGTACAAACTTTTTCATATTGGTATGGTTTAATTTTCTTTGCCTAATATCAGCATGGGGTCATGCCTTTAAAAAGGTTATTTTTTGATGATTTCAATAGAAAAGCCCTGTGCTTTTCAATTAAAATCTGATTAAATAATAAATTTCCGTTCAATTTAAGATTCAAATTTAAGCTAAATGATCATTAACAGCCAAACATTATTGATAAATAATAACTAATTTCATTAAATTAAGGTGTTGTGCATGTTGTTTGCACGCAGCCGTTGCTGTCGCGCACTTCAATATCATAGGTGCCGGGGGCCAGGTTTTCAAACTCATTTTCCGATTGCCATACCGACCAACTGCTTCCACCATCGGATGAAATACGGTATTCATAACCACCTGATCCGCCGCTGGCTGTGATGGTGATGGTGCCATCGCCGGCGTTGAAGCAACTGATGTCAGTGTATGCAACGGTGAAGGTGGGCAATGCGTTAACCGTAAAATCAGTGGCGCTGTTAGCAGTTCCGCTGGGTGTGGTCACGCTGATTGCGCCGGTAGTGGCTCCGGCTGGGAGGGTTGCGGTTATTTGGGTTGCGCTGTTTACTGTAAAGGTTGCTGACTGCCCATCGAAAAAGGTCACAGCCGTAGCACCGGTAAAGTTGGTGCCGCTGATAACTACTGACGCTCCTGAGCCGGTGCAAGCGCTTGTGGGGGCGAAGCTTGTGATGGTGGGTGTGGCTGATAAGGTGTAGGTTATGATGATTTGGCCGTTTCCACCTGCACCTCCAGGTTGGCTAGTAGGCCCCCCCCAGTTTTTTTTGCACCACCACCACCACCACCTGGTATGGAACCTGCTACACCAGCCCCGTTTCCATCAGTTGCTCCATCGCCTCCATCTCCTCCATCAGTAGGTGCTGTTGCCCCTGTCGCACTGGTTGCAGTTGTCCCATTACTTGCGCTTCCTGCAGAAGATCCTCCACCACCACCATTTCCAGAGGCAGTCCATCCACTGCCACCGCTAAACTTAAATGTGCCATAACCAGCAGTAGCATTGCCACCAGTAGCGCCAGTTACCGAATTGTCGGCGGCACTATTGCCTCCCTTAGCCATCAGGGTTGTGCTTGAACTGAACCAGGTGTCTCCTCCAGGGCTTGTTGTGGTGCTACCGGCACCAACACTGAAAGGAATTGTTTGAAGAGGCGTAACGGAGATTACAGAACGCGAATAAGCACCTCCGCCTCCACCTCCACCAACTCCTGCGCTGGTCCTTGTCCCTCCTCTACCTCCAGCACCCCAAACTTCAACAGTAATTTCTGTTACGCCAGCAGGAACTTCCCATGGGCTTGTACTTGATAGGGTCAATGTAACCGTTTGCCCCCACGCCACAGCGCCGGAGCCAATAAGCAGTACCAGACCAAAAGCCAGGCAGCGTGCAGGGGTTCTTAATTTAAGCAGTTGTTTTGCAATAAGTACAAATAAGGTATTCATATTGTATAAAGTTGGTTTATGCATAATTCAGATGAGGGCATGAAGGCTTGCGGGCCCTTTATGGCACGGAAAAAGAACAGGTTTTTTGCACCACAGGCAATGCCTGATCGCTGTACATTCAATTTAAGTATTTGAATGCTGCTTTTCATAACTAAATAATAAGACATGTGAATAGAATAACTGGGGCATGATGACAGCTGATGTTTTGACGGTATTATTGCTTCAAATGATTCTTTACCAATCCGTTGGAGGGTACCTGGAGGGTGAAGCCTTGGTTCGCTGTTTTGCATTAACTTGTTGTGCTACAGTATATATCAAACAATAACTATCCTAATAGCCAGTGCTTGATAGTGATCGCTTGGTAATAATAAATCCGTTCCGACAGCAAATATATAGGTAAAAACAACTAATACACAAGATAATTTGAATTTTTTTGTGTGGTGGTGCTCTCGACGCGCGCAAGGCCACCCCGAAGGGCCGCTCGATCACCTTTGGGTTTCGTTGTCGGTGCTCTCGACACGCGCAAGGCCACCCCGTAGGGCTGCTCGATCTGTAAATAGCAAAAATAAATTCATCAATTTTTCGCAATTACAAATCAGCAGATTT
>CALAZZ010000217.1 GCA_937926515.1 uncultured Bacteroidales bacterium
GTAAAAAAGAAGTTTTTAAGGGTATACTATATGGAAAAGATTATAATATTAAAAAAAATCAAGAATGTGCCCGGGAATTGAAGATCACAGCTGCTGTTTAGTATAGCTGAACGCTGCTATATTTAGCTCTTCACCTGATTTTATGGCCAGTTTTATTGTGAGGTTATTCTCCTCACGTCTAAGAATCAGACCATTGAACCAGGCAGTCTGACCTTCGGTCCTGATCAGCCTGAAATCGATCCACTCATCCTTCTCTTCCCATGCAGACAGGTCCCTGTTAAAATGTTTTACTTTCAGTGTCAGGCTATTGTCGTGTTCAAGCAGAACCATGTATTCTGTAAAGACAATTTGACCATTGCGTACATAACGAAACATTCCCGACATGCTGTTATCAACTGCAGGAAGCCATATTTCCTCGCATAGGCCATCAAGACCTGGGCCGGCCCAATAGCCTGTCAACCAATTCATCTGTTCCAGTTTGCCTTCACCGGGTGGCTCCCCTTGTTTCAGCCACAGAAATTCCTGTGCTTGCAACGAAAGGCTAATTAGCAAGCTTAGCAAGAAAATGGATGTTTTCATCAGTGATGGGAATTATTATACTAAAGAAATCCCAATTCCAATTTTGCCTCTTCGGAAAGCATGGTTTGGTCCCAGGGTGGTTCGAAAGTTAGTTCAACCTGCGAACTGTTAACACCGGCTACCATGCCAACCTTGTCCTGTACCTCCTGCGGAAGACTCTCAGCAACAGGGCAGTTGGGTGTGGTTAGGGTCATCAATACTTTTACATCAGCCAAATCGCTGATCGCAATTTCGTATATCAGCCCAAGTTCATAGATGTCAACAGGTATTTCGGGATCGTATATCGTTTTTAGAACCTCAACAATGGCATCTTCCAGTTCACGACGTTCATTTGAATTCATATCATACTGATTTAAAACTAATTGTTCATCTTGAGTTTGTAAACCTGTGCGTAAAGTTTGATCTGTTTCACCATCGATATCAAGCCATTTGAACGGGTAGGCGATAAATGCTCCCTAAGTCCGATTTTATCAATGAAGGCCATGTCAGCTGTTAGAACTTCATCCGGTGTACGGCCAGAAAAAACTCTGATCAGCAGGTTTACGATTCCTTTTGTAATTACTGCATCGCTATCAGCAGTGAAATAGACCTTGCCATCATCTGCTAACTCGGCATGCAGCCACACCCTCGATTGGCATCCGGAGATCAGGTGGTTGTTCGTCTTATACCGGGCATCTATCAAAGGCAAGTCTTTTCCCATTTCGATGAGCAGGTTATATTTATCCAGCCAGTCATCAAAGGCAGAGAATTCATCAACTATTTTTTGTTCGGTTTCCTGAATAGTCATCATCCTTTTTTATTACAAAAGTGCAAAACTTTTGGTTAACCTGCATGTTCATGCCAGCATCGCATCAGCTCTTTCAATGGCACCAATGAGGATATCAACTTCTTCGTAGGTGTTGTACATTCCGAATGATGCCCTGATGGTACCGGGCACGTTAAAAAGATCGATCAAAGGCTGCGCACAATGATGTCCTGTCCTTACTGCAACACCAAGCTTATCCATTATTGTGCCGGCATCATAGGGGTGGGTGTCCCCAACCAGGAATGAAATCACAGCTGCATGGTTTTTAGGTCTCCCGATGAATCTAATTTTACCGGTTGACTCCATCCTTTTAATTGCATAATGAAGCAATTGATCCTCATAATGAAGAATGTTTTCGATTCCGAACGAATGCAGATAACGCAATGCTGATTCAAGGCCCAATACTGCACCTACGTTAGGTGTTCCTGCTTCGAAACGAAATGGCAACTCATTGAAAACTGTCTGCTCAAAATGGACATTGTCAACCATTTCACCACCAAACTGGTAAGGTGGCATTTTGTTCAGCCACTCTTCCTTACCATATAAGACCCCAACACCCATTGGCGCATAGGCTTTATGACCGGAGAATACAAAAAAATCACAGTCCAGTTTCTGCAGGTCAATACGAAGGTGTGCCACAGACTGAGCAGCATCAAGCAACACAGGTATATCACGAATGTGAGCCATGCGGATCATTTCTTCGACCGGATTGATCGTCCCCAAAACATTTGAAAGGTGTGTTATGGCAACGATCTTTGGATTTTCAGCTAGAAGTTGCTCGTAATGGTTCAGATCAATCTCACCTTCGGAGGTGATATCAATAATGTCGAGTATTGCACCTTTTGACAAACATAATTGCTGCCATGGTACAAGATTTGAGTGGTGCTCCATACCCGAGATGAGTACATGGTCACCCTGGTTTATGAACTTATTTCCAAAACTCGAGGCCACCAGGTTAATGGACTCTGTGGTACCACGTGTAAAGATGATTTCGTGACTATGCTTTGCATTTAGGAGCCCGGCGATATATTGACGTGCACCCTCAAAGGCTTCCGTTGCCAGTTGACTGAGATGATGCACGCCTCGATGAATATTACAGTTTTCATGTTCGTACCAATCCCTCACACGGTCTATCACCACTTGTGGTTTTTGTGTTGTGGCTGCATTGTCAAGATAAACCAACGGGCGATTGAATACCTGCTGTTGCAGAGCCGGAAAATCAGCTCTGACCATCTCTGCCTTAAAAACCGTTTGTGCAGGCATGTAATATTCAATTAAATCTTGCTGTAATCAATATCAAAATGGTATTCCTTTTCCGGAGCACCACAATGAAGCACACACTTTTCACAAATCGAAAGTTCGCCACGCAAACGCTTTTTAACCATAGTATCAATACGTTCACGTAAGGGTTCGATACTGATATTTTCAATGATATCTGCGGCAAATGCATACATCAGCAATAAGCGTGCGTTTGCTTCACTTACTCCACGTTGACGAATATAAAACATAGCTTCCTGGTCAAGCTGGCCAACCGTTGCACCGTGGCTGCATTTTACATCATCAGCATAGATCTCAAGAAAGGGCATGGTGTTGATGGTGGCTGTAGGCTTTAACAAAATGTTTTTGTTGTTTTGATAGGCATTTGTCTTTTGCGCATCACGTGCCACATGGATATAACCATTGAAGACCGCGCTGGCTTCATCATCGAGTATACCTTTAAACAATTCGTTGCTTGTGCACTGAGCTACATTGTGGTCAATACGTATTTGATTGTCCACATGCTGTTCCTTGTCCATCAGGTAAAGCCCAAGCACATCGGCATGCGCGCCACTGCCATCAAGACGTACATGGATGTTGTTTCGTATCAGGCCACAATTAAATGTGAGGGTGTTGGTTCTTACATTACTGTCAGCCTCCTGTTTGATAAATGTTGAATTGATCAGGGCTGAGTTATCATTGAGATTCTGGAGCTTATAAACCTCCAGCTTGGCACCTTTTCCAACGTAAACCTCAGTAACGGTATTGATCAGGCTTGTTGCCTGATTTATGGAGTCGTCACAGTGCATGAGGCTAAGCTTACTGTTCTCACCAAGGATTATGAGGTTGCGGCTTTGTACAAAGAGGTTTTCCTCCAAATCGATCATCTTTATGATCTGCATGGTCTTCTCCACTTCCACCCCGTCAGGCACCCAAATAAAAACTCCGTCCTGCGCCAATGCTGTATTAATGCTGACAAATCCATTGCTGGTGTAATCAGCAATCTCGCCATAATACTTATTAAAGAGGTCAGGGTAGGCCTTCATGGCAGCATTGATGCTACCCATCACCATTCCATTTGGATAGGTATGCAATTGGCCGTTTTTGCTAAAATGCCAGCCATTCAACATGGAAATAATCTCAGTGTTGAAGTTGTGCACTTCGCATTTGAACATCTCCTCAATGTCGCCATCAGCTTTTGAAGGTCTTAGCTGGTAGTTGAATTGTTCGTCGAGCAGATCTTCAAGGTCTGTATGGCGCCACTGTTCCATCGAGCTATTGGGAAATCCGGTTTGTTTAAAGCTAGCCATAGCTTCGTTCCGATGTTGGGTCACTTTCTCAATATCGTTGGTGGTCAACAGCTCCTTTTCTTTGTTGAACAATTCAATTAGCAGTTCATCAAGTGCCTGGTTCTGGATAACAGTTTCGTTTTTCATTGCTGAAATGACTTTTTTTTGGTTCTTTAATTAAACCAGCTTCTCTTCTTTAATCCATTCATATCCTTTGGCTTCGAGCTCAAATGCCAGGCTCTTGCCACCCGATTTTACGATTTGTCCATCAAAGAGTACATGCACAAAATCAGGTTGGATATATTCCAACAGGCGCTGATAGTGAGTAATGATCACAAAAGCATTATTATCTGAACGCAATTGATTGACGCCCCTGGCTACCACTTTAAGTGCATCAATATCCAGACCTGAATCGGTTTCATCCAATATACCAAGTGTGGGATCAAGAAGTGCCATCTGGAAGATTTCATTCTTTTTCTTTTCACCACCTGAAAATCCTTCATTCACAGATCGATTGGTCAGTTTATCATGTATATCAACCAGTCGCTTTTTCTCCTCAATCAGTTTAAGCAGTTCGCCGGCCGGAATGGGTGGCTGCCCGCGAAATTCACGTTGTGAATTGATTGCCGTACGCATAAAATTAGCCATGCTTACTCCGGGTATCTCAACAGGGTATTGAAAACTTAGAAAAATGCCCTCGTTTGCTCTTTCTTCAGGAGGCATTTCCATGATATCCTTCTCCTTGTACCAGATTTCTCCTTTGGTAATTTCATAGCCTTCCTTTCCGGTAATGGCAGCTGCCAGAGTGCTTTTACCGGAGCCATTAGGCCCCATAATGGCATGAACTTCACCGTAATTAACTCCCAGGTTCAACCCCCTGATGATCTCCTTGCCATCAATCTCGACGTGCAGATTTTTAATATTTAATAACATGCTCTTTGGTTTATTTTCTTTTATAAAAATTCCTGGATGGCATATAGGCCGGGCTTAGGGTTTCAAAGGCTCACTTCAATATGAAAAGTGACCTGGCGAAAAAGCTACCCGACACTTCCTTCCAGTGTAATTGACAATAATTTTTGTGCCTCAACGGCAAATTCCATGGGTAACTTATTCAATACCTCCTTCGCATAGCCATTTACGATCAATCCTATGGCCTTTTCCGTATCAATGCCACGTTGATTGCAATAAAACAATTGGTCTTCAGATATTTTTGAAGTTGTGGCCTCATGTTCGACTATGCTTGATTCGTTCTTAGTTTCAATATATGGGAATGTATGAGCCCCGCATTTATCACCCAAAAGCAAAGAATCACATTGTGAAAAATTACGGGCATTTGTTGCACCGGGCAATATTCTTACCAATCCACGATAGCTGTTGTTGCTCCTGCCTGCCGAAATTCCTTTTGAAATAATTGTACTTCGGGTATTGCGACCAATGTGGACCATCTTTGTGCCTGTGTCGGCTTGCTGAAAATTGTTGGTCACAGCCACGGAATAAAACTCCCCGATGGCATTGTCACCCATTAGGATACAGCTGGGGTATTTCCAGGTAATCGAGGAACCGGTTTCAACCTGTGTCCACGAAATTTTTGAATTTCTTCCCCTACAAAGGCCTCTTTTTGTAACAAAGTTATATACGCCACCTTTGCCTTGCTTATCCCCAGGGTACCAGTTCTGCACGGTTGAATATTTAACTTCGGCATCATCCAGTGCAATGATTTCAACAATAGCGGCATGCAATTGGTTTTCATCACGCATCGGGGCTGTGCAGCCCTCCATATAGCTTACGTAACTGCCCTCCTCTGCCACAATCAGGGTACGCTCAAACTGCCCTGTATTTGCAGCATTAATACGAAAATAAGTTGATAGCTCAAGCGGACATCGCACACCTTTAGGGATATAGCAGAACGATCCATCGCTGAATACTGCCGAATTCAGTGCTGCAAAAAAATTATCGGTATAAGGCACCACCGTTCCGATGTATTTCTTCACCAACTCAGGGTGTTCGCGCACGGCCTCACTGAATGAACAAAAAATGATCCCATGTTTGGCAAGGGTATCCTGAAAGGTGGTTTTGACCGACACACTGTCGATCACTGCATCAACTGCGACACCAGATAAACGTTTCTGCTCATCAAGCGAAATTCCCAACTTATTAAATGTCTCCAGCAGCTCAGGGTCAACTTCATCCAGGCTTGCCAATTCTTTCTTCTTCTTCGGCGCAGCATAGTAGATAATATCCTGAAAATCAATATTTGGATATTTAACATGCGCCCATTTAGGTTCAACCATGTTTTGCCAGTGTCGAAATGCTTTTAGCCGAAACTCAAGCATCCATTCAGGCTCACCTTTTTTTGCTGATATAAAATGAATCGTATCCTCGTTGAGCCCCCTGGGGGCCATATCGTTTTCAATGTCGGAGTAAAAACCGAATTTATATTCCCCTTTGGTGACTTCATCAAGAATAGCATTATTGGGGTTTGTTTCCATTTCAAAATTCTTATTTAGAATGTTTATAAATAGGACTGCAAAGATAAGAAAAATATAGGTTTGCATGCAGTACGATTAACAACACTTAACACTACATTTCTTGTTATCGTTCATGCTATTATGATGAATGAATATGTTGAGTACAATAATCAGGCAGAAAGGTTAAATTTGTATTTCAATAAAATTCAATTATGAAAAGAGTGGTTGTGCTTTCAGGGGCTGGTATCAGTGCAGAAAGTGGCATAAAAACCTTCAGGGACGATGACGGGCTTTGGCGCAATTATCGCTTCGAAGACCTGGCCAGCCCTGAGGCCTGGCGACGCAATCCCGAGTTGGTGCTTGAATTCTATAATATGAGACGCAAGCAGTTGTTCGAGGTTGACCCTAATCCGGGCCATATCGCTTTGGTGAAACTGGAAGATCAATATGATGTGCAAATCATCACCCAAAATGTTGATGATCTGCACGAAAGGGCAGGCTCTTCCAATGTGCTCCACCTGCATGGTGAGCTAAAAAAGGTACGCAGCACCTCAAATCCAGAGCTAATCTACACCCTGGATCATTGGGAACTAAAAATGGGTGATTTGTGCGAAGAAGGATCCCAGCTTCGTCCTCACATTGTGTGGTTTGGAGAAGCAGTAAGCAATATCATGCCAGCTATTCAAATGGTCAAACAAGCAGATTTATTAATCGTTGTTGGCACCTCACTTATGGTTTACCCGGCAGCCGGTTTACTCGATTACGCCTCATCCAACATCCCACTTTACCTCATCGACCCAACTGCGAACCCGGCAGCCTACTACCAGAACCTGACCATCATCAGAAAAAAAGCTGCTATTGGGGTGCCCGAACTGGTTGATGAATTGCTAACCTTAAATTAATACATGCGCCTATGAAAAGATACCTGTTTGTCCTGTTAATCCTTTGCGTTACAGTTATAAGTTGCAAAGACAATGATGATACTGACCAGGCTGCGATCGACAAGCAAAAAATTGAAGCCTATCTGGCCGAAAAAGGACTTGAGGCCGAATACACCGCTTCGGGATTATATTTCATCATTCATAACGGAGGGAATACACTGAAGCCAAATATAAATTCGACTGTCACGGTAGCATATAAGGGCTACTTTTTAGACGGCAGGGTCTTCGACCAGTCGGATATGATTGATTTCAGGCTAAGCCAGGTCATCAAAGGATGGCAGGAAGGCATACAACTCATCGGTGAAGGTGGCAGCATAAGCTTACTGGTGCCTTCCCAACTTGCATACGGTACATCGCAGAAAGGTGATATTCCACCTAACTCGGTTTTGATTTTTGATATTACCTTATTCTACTTTTCAAAGTAGCTTTTTGATTAATAAATACTTAACTTGCATGCCACAAGACAACCAAATCATTACCAATTATGAGCCCGAATGATATAGTACTTCTTGAAAAAGCAAGGCAGTATTGCGACTACCAGGAAAGGTGCCTGTCCGAAGTGAAGGACAAGCTAAGAAGCTGGCATGCAGCACCACATCTCATTGATAAGATTATCGTTCAACTAGAAGATGAAAACTACCTTGACGAAGATCGCTATGTCCGCTCTTTCGCCCTTGGCAAATTGCGAAACAATAAATGGGGCCGCAACAAGATCATTTATGCGTTGCGTCAAAAAGGCATCCCCGAGCTGATCATACAGATTGGTTTGCAGGAAATCGACAGCGAGGAATACATCCAAATCCTTAAACAAATACTTTCCTCTAAAAGAATTGATGAAGATGATCCATTCAAAAAAAACAATAAACTTGCGCGATACGCCATCCAGAAAGGATTCCAGTCCACATTGGTATGGGACGTGATCAATGGCAAGGTATAATATCCATTTGCCAATTGTGAATATTGTGGGTACTTTTGCCCTTTCCCTAAAGCACATAAAATCTATGATCAATACTGAACAACAGAAAGAATTACGCAAAAGGCTTGAAGCCTTGAGGAGGTATCTTTGACATCGATCGCCTAATGATCGAAATTGAAGAAGAAGAAGAAAAAACACATGCACCGGATTTTTGGGATGACCCTAAAAAAGCCGAAACTACGCTCAAAACGATTAAAGACAAAAAAAGATGGACTGAATCCTTCTTTGAAGCTGACAATGCCTTTGAAGAGCTAGAGTTGGCCATGGAATTCTTCGAATCAGGCGCCACTGATGAAGCTGAAGTCGAAAAAACCTATACCCATTGCCTGCAATTGATTGAAGAACTCGAGTTTCTCAATATGCTAAGCAGTGAGGAGGATAGGCTGCCGGCCATCATCAACATCAATGCCGGTGCAGGAGGCACCGAAAGTCAGGACTGGGCTGAGATGCTAATGCGGATGTATCTGATGTGGGCCGATGACAACAACTACAAAGTAAAACAACTGGACATACAAGAAGGAGAAGTGGCAGGCATAAAGAGTGTTTCGCTTGAGGTTGAGGGCGAATTTGCCTTTGGGTACCTCAAAGGTGAAAATGGTGTTCACCGGCTGGTGCGCCTCTCCCCTTTTGACTCGGCCAACCGCAGGCACACCTCATTCGCATCGGTTTACATATATCCAGTGGTCGATGAAAACATCGAAGTGCAGATCAATCCGGCCGACATAAGTTGGGACACATTCCGTTCAGGCGGGCCCGGAGGGCAAAATGTGAATAAGGTAGAAACGGCTGTTCGTCTGAAGCACGCACCTTCCGGCATCATTGTGGAATGCCAGGAAACACGTTCGCAAGGACAAAACAGAGAAAAAGCATTGCAGATGCTGCGTTCCCAGCTTTACGAAATTGAAATCAGAAAAAAACAGGAAGCCAAAGACAAAATAGAAGGTAGCAAGAAAAAAATTGAGTGGGGATCGCAAATACGTTCATATGTGATGCACCCCTACAAAATGGTGAAGGACTTGCGCACCAACTATGAAACATCAAATGTGCAGGCTGTGATGGATGGAAAACTCAACGACTTTCTGAAAGCCTATCTGATGGAATTTGGTAGGGATTAGTTGGGTATTTATTGAATTGATCATTTATTTAAAATAATGTATCATGTATAAGATATATCATAATCCAAGATGCAAAAAATCCAGGGCCGGCCTTGCTGCACTGGAAGCAAAGGCAACTAATATTGAAGTGGTTGAATATATCAAACACCCGCTCACGGAAGAAGGGCTTGATGATTTGATCCGAAAGACCGGCATGGCGGTGGAAGAACTGGTCCGCAAGCAAGAAGAATACTTCAAAAAAAACCTCAAAGGCAAAAAACTCACCTACAAAGAGTGGATAAAGGAAATTGCTGCCAATCCGAAACTGCTGCAGCGTCCGCTAGTGGTCAAGGGAAACAGAGCCGTTTTGGCTGATCCGCCTGAAAAGTTGAAGGAATTGTTTTAGGGAGCTAATGCATCTCTTGTTACAAAAAAACTGAAGACAGAAGAATATCGAATATTGAATTCAGGGAAAAATAAAACCGAAAAATTCTTTAATAGTTTTACATCCATGATTCCACCGTTTATATAACTTTACAATATAAAATAAAACGCTATGAATTATCGTATCGAAAAAGACACCATGGGACCGGTTGAGGTTCCTTCCGAAAAGTATTGGGGCGCTCAGACTGAGCGCTCACGTAACAACTTCCGTATTGGACCAGAAGGGTCAATGCCGGTTGAAATCATCCATGCATTTGCCATTTTAAAAAAAGCGGCAGCCATTACCAATATGGAACTTGGTGTATTGCCCAAAGAAAAATGTGATCTGATTGCAGCAGCAGCTGATGAAATACTTGCAGGTGAACTTGCGGGTAATTTTCCCCTTGTAATATGGCAAACCGGATCGGGAACCCAAAGCAATATGAATATGAATGAGGTGATCGCCAATCGCGCCCACGTGATCAGTGGTGGCAGCCTGGATGATGCTAAAAAGAGCATTCATCCGAATGACGATGTAAACAAATCGCAATCGTCCAACGACACATTTCCCACAGCCATGCACATTGCTGCTTACAAAATGATCGTTGAGACCACCATTCCCGGTGTTGAGATGTTGCGAAACGCCCTGCATGAAAAGGCCACAGCTTTCAAGGACATTGTAAAGGCCGGACGAACACATCTGATGGATGCCACACCACTCACTCTGGGTCAGGAGTTTTCGGGCTATGTGTCACAACTCGATCATGGATTGAAAGCACTTAAAAACACCCTTGATCATTTGAGTGAGCTGGCATTAGGTGGAACAGCAGTGGGTACAGGTATCAACACCCCAAAGGGTTATTCCGAAAAAGTTGCCGCAAACATTGCCAAACTCACCGGCTTGCCATTCATAACAGCGCCCAACAAATTCGAAGCTTTGTCAGCCCATGACGCCATGGTAGAAACCTCAGGAGCACTCAAACAACTTGCCGTTTCACTGATGCATATCTCCAACAACATTCGTATGTTAGCCTCCGGACCACGATGCAGCATAGGTGAGATCATGCTGCCGGCCAACGAGCCGGGCTCCTCCATTATGCCGGGCAAGGTAAATCCAACACAGAATGAAGCCATTACAATGGTATGTGCACAAGTGATCGGTAACGATGCAGCCATTGCTGTGGGTGGAATGCAGGGGCATTTCCAGCTGAATGTGTTCAAGCCCGTGATGATATACAACCTGCTGCAGGCTGCCCGCCTCCTTGGCGATGCCTGTGTCAGCTTCACTGAACATGCCGTTGTGGGGATCGAAGCACACGAAGATAACATCAAAAAGAACCTCGAAAATTCCCTGATGCTTGTCACTGCGCTCAATCCGCACATCGGTTATGAAAATGCTGCCAAAATTGCTAAAAAAGCACACGCAGAAAATACCACATTACGACAGGCAGCACTTGAACTAGGGTTACTTACGGATGAGCAGTTTACGGAATGGGTGGATCCGGGGAAGATGATTTAAAAAATTAGAAGTAAGAATTTAGAAGTTTGAAGTTAGAATTTAGAATTTAGAAGGTAGAATTTAGAAGGTAGAATTTAGAAGGTAGAATTTAGAAG
>CALAZZ010000218.1 GCA_937926515.1 uncultured Bacteroidales bacterium
CACAGCCAGACAACCATTCCTGAAAGCGAAAATTAAGTTACTTTCCGATACAAAACTTCCCAAAGATATTCCCCAATATCTCATCATTGGTGATTTCGCCTGTGATGCTGCCAAGGTGAAACAGGGCGGTGCGGATATCAATAGTCGCAAGGTCGGTGGGCAGTCCGTTTCGAAAGCCTTCTTCAACCGACTCCAGCGCATAGCGGGCCTCTTTCAATGCCTGAAAGTGGCGTGCGTTTGAAACGATGGTGTCCGTATGCACTTTTAATTGTTCCACGGCTTTCATCAGGCTGTCGGAAATCAGGTTGATGTTCTCCTTGCGTTTGGCTGAAATGAAGATGGTTTCCAACTCCACCATCTCTGCAAAGTGATCAGGTGTTTCTTCCAGCATATCAATCTTATTGCCGATCAGTATAAAAAGCTTGTTTTTGTCGTGGATGAAGCTCCTGAATTCGTTCAGCACGGCCTCGGCATCTTCATCCTTGAAATCGTTGAGGTCGCAAACATACAGTATGATGGAGGCCTGCTTGATTTTCTCGTAGGTACGCTCAATGCCCATGCTTTCGATCCGGTCGTCGGAGTGCCTTAGCCCTGCAGTGTCGATAAATCTGAAGCTATATCCACCGATGATAATGGAGTCTTCAATCACATCGCGGGTGGTACCTGGAATCTCACTTACGATGGCCTTTTCCTCGTTCAGTATGGCGTTGAGCAGGGTGGATTTGCCAACATTCGGTTTGCCGATGATGGCCACAGGAATACCATTTTTTATGGCGTTACCGGCCTTAAATGAATCCAGCAGCATATTAATTTCTTTTTTCAACTCATCCAGCAGCTTATTCAGGGCCGTCCTGTCAGCAAACTCAACATCCTCTTCAGCGAAATCCAGCTCAAGTTCAATCAGCGAAGTGAAGTCGATCAGTTGCTGCCGCAAAGTCTTGATCTTTTCAGAGAAGCCTCCTCGCATCTGTGTGATAGCCAGATGATGGGCACTCTCCGACTGCGATGCGATCAGGTCTGCAACGGCTTCGGCCTGTGCCAGGTCGAAGCGCCCATTGCCGAATGCACGCATGGTAAACTCGCCGGCTTCAGCCAGGCGCGCACCCGAACCAAGCATCAATTGCAGGATACGTTGCTGGATATAGGGAGAGCCGTGGCAACTGATTTCAACCGCATCTTCTCCCGTATAGGATCGTGGTTTTTGAAAATAGCTGATGATGACTTCATCTACCATTTCACCGGTTTCATCTACCATTTTCCCGAAATATTGCTTGTGTGATTGAGGTGTTTCTTTAGCTAAATCAATTTTTGGTGACCGAAAAAAGCGACCTGCAAGCTTTAAAGATTCGGGACCTGAAAGACGAATTACTGCAATGGCACCCATTCCGGGCGGGGTCGAAATGGCACAGATGGTGTCGGTACTGAGGTAGTGATGTTGCATTCCGATAGCTTTTTTGCAAATATAATCATGAAATGCATGCATGATGCTTTTGACTGATTGTAGAACATATTGGACCTTTTAGCCATTGAAAGGCCTAAAAAAATTGATTGTCACTGTCGTCAAAAAGCTAAAACATCTTACCTTTGGCACTTCAAAAAATCACCCGTCTAACTTATTTATTTTTACCATGAGCGTACTCGTTAACAAGGATTCCAGAGTTATTGTACAAGGTTTTACAGGCAGCGAAGGCACCTTCCATGCCGGGCAAATGATTGAATACGGCACCAATGTGGTTGGTGGTGTAACACCGGGTAAGGGTGGACAGGAGCATTTGGGCAAACCTGTGTTCAACACCGTTGCTGATGCGGTAAAGATGGTTGGAGCCAATGTATCGGTCATCTTTGTGCCACCGGCATTTGCTGCCGATGCCATTATGGAGGCTGCTGAGGCAGGTATCGGAGTTATTGTTTGCATTACCGA
The DNA here is from genome assembly GCA_937926515.1 of uncultured Bacteroidales bacterium. Taxonomy (GTDB): domain Bacteria; phylum Bacteroidota; class Bacteroidia; order Bacteroidales; family F082; genus CALAZZ01. The sequence goes on from CALAZZ010000218.1 coordinate 1,922, forward strand.
GGGCATACCTACCGCTGATATGGTGAAAGTGAAAGAATATTTGAAATCATTCAATGCCAGGCTCGTAGGTCCCAACTGTCCGGGTGTGATCACGCCGGGAGAGGCCAAAGTAGGCATCATGCCCGGATTTATACATGAAAAGGGCAGGGTGGGTATCGTGTCCCGTTCCGGAACCTTAACCTATGAGGCCGTTGACCAGCTGACCAAAGTCGGTCTGGGCCAAACCACTGCCATTGGCATTGGTGGTGATCCCATTATAGGTACCACCACTAAAGATGCCATCGAGTTGCTGATGAATGATCCCGAAACGGAAGGCATTGTGATGATAGGTGAGATAGGTGGCAGCATGGAAGCCGATGCAGCCAACTGGATCAGGGAGCATGGAACGAAACCTGTGGTTGGTTTCATCGCCGGCGCCACAGCTCCCAAGGGTCGTACTATGGGCCATGCTGGTGCCATTATTGGGGGAAAAGACGATACGGCCGAAGCCAAGAAAGCCATCATGCGCGAATGTGGTATTCATGTGGTGGATTCGCCCGGCGAAATTGGAAACAGGATGCTCGAAGTCCTATCCTGATTTTCGTTACACAGTATCATTCGCCTAACCGCTTGATCCATACTTTATAACTGATCTTTATAAGCGCTGATCAGTTTATTCCGTACATTTTATAAGTATCGAAACATGCTTAGGCTAATTCGCAAAATTCAATAATTTAAGGTTAATTGTATTTTCCATGGATG
>CALAZZ010000219.1 GCA_937926515.1 uncultured Bacteroidales bacterium
GACTTGCAGGCAACGAAGCTGCTGCTGACGCATGGGATGCCGCCAACATCACCTACCTGGAGGGCTGTGCCACTGATCTGTGTGGTACGATAACGGTAACGAGCGATTACAGCTTTGCCAACCTGGTTGGTGGTTGCGGATTCACAGGCGTGCTCACGGTTACCTATACTGTGGAGGATGAATGTGGCAACACCTCAACCATTGATGGCGTCTTCACCATTGAGGACACCACTGATCCAGACCTTTCCTCTTGTGATCCAGCCGATCTGGACGACACCCATGAATGCGATGGACTTGCAGGCAACGAAGCTGCTGCTGACGCATGGGATGCCGCCAACATCACCTACCTGGAGGGCTGTGCCACTGATCTGTGTGGTACGATAACGGTAACGAGCGATTACAGCTTTGCCAACCTGGTTGGTGGTTGCGGATTCACAGGCGTGCTCACGGTTACCTATACTGTGGAGGATGAATGTGGCAACACCTCAACCATTGATGGCGTCTTCACCATTGAGGACAACACCGATCCTCAGATAGTGGGCACCATGACTCCAACAACTGTTGAAGGATGCAGCTATGCAGATGTACCTGCAGCGGTAAGCGATGTAGCTTCACTTGAGTCCATGGGTGTAAGCATCAGCGACAATTGCACCAGCGATTTGAACCTGGTTGTAACCCACAGCGATGACTCCGGTGGCACCTGTCCTGTAGTTGTAACCCGCACTTACACCGTCACAGACGAATGCGGCAACAGCTCTGATGTTGTACATATGATCTATATCGAGCCATCACAAATAACGTTCGACCCGCCTTCAGGCACCACCGAAGACGCCTGCGACTATGCCGATCAGGATGAGCTTGATGATGCCATTGAGGATTGGGTAGATGACCAAACAGCAGCGCTTGAAGGCAGTATAAACGGAGGATGTAGCCCGGTTGTGAGCAACGATTTCAATACGCCTCGTCAAACCATTGACTGGTGTGTTGGTGGCAGCATCACCGTGGAATGGACCATCACCGACCTGTGTGAGGTGATTGACAACATCACAGCCACCTTTACGCTTACACCGCTGCCGGCTTTGGTAATGACATGCCCGTCAACACATACCACAGTGGCAGTGCCCGGGACCAATACAGCTACGGTTACCGAAGGTGACCTTGGCACACCCGATACCGGTGCCAACTGTGTGCCTACAGATGTGAGCAGCAACCTGCTTACCCTCTTCCCTGGCGGACAGGTACCGGTCGGAACGCACTCCATCACCTGGACGGCTGAAGACGCTTGTGGACGCACAGTTACTTGCGTACAAACCCTGGTGGTATATCCCGCCAATTTCCTCCAGATGACCGTTTGGCTGCAAGGTCCTTATTATGAAGCGCTCAGGAGTGGAGCCATGTCAACAGCGCTGAATACCAGCGGGCAACTGTCAGGCAGTCAGCCCTACAACAGGCCTCCATGGAACTATACCGAAAACATCACCCTTCCCAACCCGCTGCCTCCGGACGTGGTAGATTGGGTGCTTGTTGAGCTGAGGACCGATATCAATACCACCTTCTACCGCGAAGCTGCATTGCTGTATGAGGATGGAAGCCTCAGCCTCGACCTCGATGGCATTGTGAACTCCTCAGCCAATTACTATATCGTCATCTGGCACCGCAACCACATGCCGGTGATGTCGTCTGTGCCGATAAATATTCCTGTTGCAGGTGCAATCTACGACTTCAGCCAACTGGCGAATGTGTACCAGGATGGTGCCATACCGCTCGATCCTCCTGCCAATACCGTGTATGGTATGATCCAGGGTGATGTTACGAGCAATGGGCGACTGCAATATAGTGGCTCGGGCAACGACCGTGGGCCAATACTGTCCTTGATCTATGCTAATGCCCCGGCTCCTGCCAATATCAACTCAACCATCAGCAACGGCTACTGGGATGAGGATACTGATATGAACAATACGACCAGCTACCTGCCGCCACCAAACGACCGTGGTATGATCTATGCCAATATCAGCACCCTGATGAACACAACCTTGTTCACAGCCATCTATCCCTCGGTGGTGCCTGGCGCCATATTCCCCGGCCTGAAATCGGGCAGCAGCAACGATGGTCCTGTGGATATCTATCTGCTTGCAGCATCCCAGGGAGTGGGCGTGATGCTCAAAACCAACGAACCCATTGTTGATGGCGTACTCGATAACATCCAGTTTACGCTGGCATGGCATGCAGAGGACACAGAGGTAGCCGACATGCTGCAGCAATTCTCAACCACCTATATGCTTGATCCGCAAGGCCCGCCAATAGAGGTTGACGGCATCATGTACCAGGTGTATGCCTCGGTTACACCGGTTTACCTGCCGCAGCAGTGGGATCAGCAGCAGCTCGAGGTGCTGTGGTTCGAATCGGAGAACGAACAGATGATGGAAAGCAGGCTGTGGATTGCTGATAATGCAGTGACAGAGCAGCACAACGGCCTCTACTACGTATCTATCTGGGGTGCTGATCATACCGGCATGATAACCGGCACTGCTGTTTCCCTGCCCGAAACGAGCCTGGAACGTGTGCTCAGTCTGTATCCCAATCCGGCAGGGGAGGGACAGTTGTTTATTGAGTTGCCGGGATTGAACGAAAACAGGATTGACCTGATTGTATATGATATGCACGGCAAACCACTGGGCAACCTGCCGCTTAAACCAATCGGAAGGCATGCAGCTGAAATGAATGTGAGTGCATTGCAACCGGGGGTTTACCTATTATACCTAACAAGCGATGATGCCATCTATCAACGCAAGTTTGTGATCATGAACAGATAAACCCTAACGGGAGTATGATAACCTCAGCGGCAACTGCATATACATGTAGTTGCCGCTGTTTTTTTTGTGGAGTGTCCTCGACTCAGCTCGGTCACCTCACACAACAATCACATTTTATCGAATCACAAAGGTGATCGAGCACTTGCCCTGAGTTGGCCGAAGGGGCCCCGCAGGCCGGCCCCGCGTATTGAGAGCACCGCCCGTATTAGTGATCGGATGACAGTTTGCGGGTTGACATGAAACTAACATATACTGCGACAACAATTATTTGATGCGCTGAAGCCGGTAGGTTTATGCTCACAAACTGGTTGCTTTATGCTCACAAACCGATTGCTTTATGCTCATAAAAGGAACCCTTTATGCTGCATTAAATTGGGAACAATTTTAACTTATAGCTAATGAGGGTGTTATGCTTTAAAATTGTTAGTCTGGTACTAAAACCAAGCTCATTGGGCTAGCCCCGCATTCCAATTCAGGGTGATACCTGGCAAAAAGATATGTTGAAAAGCTTCGGATTGGGGCAGGCCTGCCCGCTGCTTAGCTTAACCCTTATCGAAAACCTATTAACTTTACAAATAGGTCAATGGAAAGACTCTTATTTCTAAAACAAAACCGTATTCCACCTGGCGCGTTGGCCACAGCAAATACGGTGCTGCTGAGGAGTGAATTGGAAAATACCTGTAAATCCGGCAAAGGCATCCGCCCGACGAAG
>CALAZZ010000220.1 GCA_937926515.1 uncultured Bacteroidales bacterium
CAAAAATGTTTCTCAAAAGATACAACTTTTTTATTTATCTTTACCGATACTCATTTTAAAAAATAAGTATAAGGAACTTGATTTGAGTAAATTTCCAGAATAGAATAACAAACAAAACCCGGCAAGTCCGGGTTTTTTATTGGTTTGAAAGCCCCTGTACCGTTGTTTTAAATATAAATGCGTCCAGAAACTCTTTAAGCAAGGATTTTATACTCTCCGGCTTTTTGTCAATCTTTTTAAACTGGATAAGTAGTTCCTGGTCGTTAATTTCATTAACAGCTTTATCTTCAATAGTACCATTCATTAAATAGTCTGGGGAAAGTTCCAACGCTTGAGCAATCCGATTTAAAACTGCCGAGGAAGGTATGGCTTCCCCCGATAACTATGATTAAAACAAGAACTTTTTCTCTAAGCGGCAAAATTGTTTACAAACATTCTTTTATCTCTCACACAAGCACAAATCCTGTGAATTAATTTGTTTCTTACATTATTCATTACTAGCATTTTAGGTTTACCTTCTGCTACTTTTCTTTGAAAATAGGCGCTCAGCTCCTGATCAAAATTACATGCAGACAAAGCGCACATGTGCAGGAGTTTCTTTAGTTGTTTATTTGCCATAAAGTGAACGCGCGGCTTGCCTCGCACACTTTTACCGGACGTATACTCAAAAGGTACTACTCCGCAGTAACATGCCAACTGTCGAGGTGTATCAAAGTTCTTGAACTCATTTGTAAAACATATGAGTGTGAGCGCCGTAATTTTACCAATACCAGGCACTGATGTAGTCTGGCTATATACCGCTTTCAACTCATGGTCAGATTTAATTAAACCATCTATTGTGGTTTCTATCTGTGTAATATTCTTCACTATAGCTTTAATGGAAGCTGCCTGATGTTTTTCTAAAAGCTTTGCTGTTGCTTTATCGAACTTCTGATATTCATTTGTGACTTTAAGTAGAGCAGTTTTCTGTTTAATCAGTTTTTCGCGAAGATTCAGTAAAGCTGCTAATTGTACAATGACATCCTTTTTTGGCTCAAAGAAAACGGCTTGATCCTGGTTTTTTTTAGCATAAAGCGCTATTCTATATGCATCAATCTTATCTGTTTTACCTCTCTGGATGCCTGAGCTGCGGATGATGCGATAAGACATCTCAAGCCATAAATACATCTCTTTTTCAACTAAAAATGCTGCAATCAGATTTACATACATACCGTTATGCTCAGCACATACAAGACATTTCTTGATATCGACTCCTTGTTTTAGCAACCATCTCAAGAATAACCTACATCCTTTTATTGTATTCTCAAATTTTGCATGAATAGTTGGGCTATTCTCTTCTTCTTTAGCTGTAAGAAGAACGACATCGAATACATCTTTTGAAACATCAATGCCGATAAAATGATTAATTTTGTCCATAACAATACTTTTAAAAGGTTAGCAAGCCATACTGATCCTCTTTCAAAACCTTGATAATAAGCCCTGGCGCTTTAATAACTATTTGAAGCTGGAGCAGTAAAACGGACGAGGTACCTCATCGGGGGTTAAGTCTGCAAACTTAGCTGCCGCGTTGGTTCACCTTGTCCGTTTGCTTGTTAATCAAAACTAATAATTTTTTGCAAATCTAAAGGCTGCCGCGCGAATCCTTTCGCGTGGCAATTAAATTAAGGATTATATTTGTTGGATGAGTCGTAACTACAAGTTCCATAATCCGGAAGGAGTCTATTTTGTTAGCTCTGCAGTTGTTGAGTGGATTGAGGTTTTTACGAGGAATGAATACAAAGATATTGTCATGGAAGCTCTACGTTTTTGTCAGCAAAACAAAGGGATGTAAATCATTTGCGTTGATTGGTTTATAACAAATTCATGTATCTTTTTCTGCATTTGTGATGTTTATTATAACCTTGTAAAATAGAAATATATGGATTACAATTCCATAAAATAATCAAAATATATGGAATTGTAATCCATAAAATTAATTAAATTTGCGGAAAATGCATTGTTATGATACTGCCCAGGCATTACTCAGACCTCGAAAAATTTTTGCAGCACGGAAAAGTTTTACTGCTGTTTGGGCCAAGGCAGGTTGGTAAAACCACCTTATTGCGACATTTTATTTCAAGCACTTCTTACCGCTATCGGTTTGACACAGGCGATGACATCCGGGTTCATGAAGTACTTGGTTCGCAAAGGCTGGATTTGATCAGTGAGTATGTGCAAGGACTCGACATGGTAATCATTGACGAAGCCCAAAGGGTTCCCCACATCGGATTAGCTTTGAAAATGATGGTTGACCATCATCCTGAGCTTAAGATCATTGCCACAGGCTCCTCTTCGTTTGAGTTGGCAGGACAAACCGGAGAACCGCTCACCGGCCGTAAAAGAAGCCTTACCCTAATGCCAATGAGCCAAATGGAATTATGTTCACTTTACAACCCTTACGACCTCAAGCAAAGGCTTGAAGAATTCCTGGTGTTTGGATCGTATCCTGAAGTTTGTACCTCTGACACGATTGGTTCAAAAACATTGGTTCTGAACGAAATAACCAATTCTTACTTGCTTAAGGATATCCTGGAATTGGAAAGAGTCAAAGGCTCGAAAATTCTACTTGATCTGCTACGTCTGCTGGCCTTCCAGGTGGGCAATGAAGTTGCATTAAACGAACTTTCGAAGAAGCTGGGGATTGACCTGAAAACGGTTGGCCGCTACATTGACCTCCTTGAAAAATCTTTTATCATCTTCAACCTGCGGGGATTCAGCCGGAACCTGCGTACGGAGATCACCAAAAAAAGCAAATATTACTTTTATGACAATGGTATCCGCAATGCGCTCATTGCCAACTTGAATCCAATGGGTTTAAGGAATGACCAAGGACAACTTTGGGAAAATTTTATCATAATGGAAAGGATTAAGAGCCAGACTTACAAACAGGTTTTGGTGAATCGCTTTTTCTGGAGAACCTGGGAAAAGAAAGAGATAGACCTTATTGAAGAAAGGGAAGGCAGGCTTTATGCCTATGAATTTAAATTTGCGAATAAAGAAATGAAGGCCCCGGGATTGTGGAAAGAAAATTATCCGGGTTCAGAATTCAGGGTAATCAATCCTGAAAATTACATTGACTTTGTGCAGTAGTAAATTGCTTAATATCAGCAATTATGCTATCCCCCCCACACATTGGCGTGATCCGGCGTTTACAGCATTCTTTCGCGTGGCAATAAATCAAGGATTATATTTGTTCAATGAGTCACGATGCACAAGCAATGGCAAACCACTATACTTTTGACGACCACTCGCTGCCGCGCGAATCCTTTCGCGTGGCAAAAAATTAAGGATTATATTTATTAGATGAGTCGTAACTTCTTATTAGAACACGGATGACACAGATGTTACGGATAGTCACGGATAACGAACACCTATAATCTGTGACAATCCGTCATAATCCGTGTACTCCGTGTGCTAAAAAAAGAACTAAGGATAACTATGATTAAAACAAGATTATTGACTGAACAGGTTCATGTTTACTCATAT
>CALAZZ010000221.1 GCA_937926515.1 uncultured Bacteroidales bacterium
CATCTGATGGATTGCTGTAGGTCACTGCCGGTGCTGGTGTCAGCGTCCAGGTAGCCGTAAGCGGAATGGTCTCACATAAATCGGTGATCGTCCAGGTTACCATCACATCACCGCCGTCACACCACGATGGTATGGTCACGGTGCTGCTGTTGGTGCCGATTTGCGGGTCGCAACCATCGCCTACGTCTATAGCTGCCGTTTGGGCATCAACCCAGGCAAAGAATGCGGCATCAACTGCTGCCTGATCGGCATAGTCGCAGGCGTCTTCGGTATCATCTGATGGATTGCTGTAGGTCACTGCCGGTGCTGGTGTCAGCGTCCAGGTAGCCGTAAGCGGAATGGTCTCACATAAATCGGTGATCGTCCAGGTTACCATCACATCACCACCAACACACAATTCAGGAATTGTAACTGTGTTACTATTGGTGCCGATCTGAGGGTCACAACCATCGCCAACGGCTATAGCTGCCGTTTGGGCATCAATCCAGGCAAAGAACGCCGCATCAACTGCTGCCTGATCGGCATAGTCGCAGGCGACTTCGGTAACATCTGATGGATTGCTGTAGGTCACTGCCGGTGCTGGTGTCAGCGTCCAGGTAGCCGTAAGCGGAATGGTCTCACATAAATCGGTGATCGTCCAGGTTACCATCACATCACCACCAACACACAATTCAGGAATTGTAACTGTGTTACTATTGGTGCCGATCTGCGGGTCACAACCATCGCCAACGGCTATAGCTGCCGTTTGGGCATCAACCCAGGCATAGAATGCCGCATCCAATGCGTCCTGGTCGGCATAAAGACAAGCTGATTTGTTTTCATCTTCAGGCTCAGTGTATGTGACGTCAGGTGCAGCATCCAAGGTCCAGGTGGCTGTCAATATGATCGTCTCGCAAAGGTCGGTAATCGTCCAGGTAACCATCACATCTCCACCAACACACAATTCAGGAATTGTAACTGTGTTACTATTGGTGCCGATCTGCGGATCACAACCACCGACAACGGCTATAGTAACGGTCTGGGAATCAACCCAGGCATAGAATGCCGCATCCACTGCGTCCTGATCATCAAAGTCGCAGGTGTTGGATACCACGCTTACAGGATCGGTAAAGGTCAGGGGGTCAGAATCGATCAGCTCATAGGTGGTTGTGTGGCTGATTGTCTCACAAAGATCAACGATTGTATATGTTACAGAAATTATGCCGCCGGTGCATACATCAATTTGGAATTCCGGTTCATTGGCATCAAAATTATTACTCAAAGTTGGTGAGCAACCGCCTGAAAGTGAATTGGAAATGGTAGCTGTTTGATTAATTATCAACTGGGCTATATGTGCATTTAGCTCATTTTGTGCCTGAACAGGATCGCTTGTGGCATTGTCCCAGTCGCAAATGTCGCTGCTTAACGCGGTCACCGGACTAACAAAGTTCAGGGCATCTGGGGCTATCAGCTGGAAGGTGGCTGTTCGGGTTTGCACATCACAAAGGTCGGTGATGGTCCATTCTACCTCTATCGTGCCACCTGTGCAGAGGTCAATCTGGAAGGCTGCATCGTTAGGGTCAAAGTTGTTATCAACAACCGGTGAACAGCCGCCGCTGAAGCTGTTGCTGATGATACCTGTTTGGGTAAGCACCCAGGCTGCTATTGATGCCTCCAGATCGGTCTGCGCCTGCAATGCATCGCTCGAGGCGTTGTCAAAGTCGCAGGTGTTGGATACCACGCCTGCAGGATTGGTAAAGGTTAGCGCTGCAGGAGCAGCGACTGTAAACGTTCGTGAGAGTATTGGCGGACAATAATTTCGCGGCGAGGCAGTGTTGCGTGGTGTTGGTGCTCCCACAGCAAAATCATTGGCGTTATCGTCCGTGTCCTGGCAGCCGTTAAGGTTTCTTATTGCAGCTGTAGTGTTGGATAAGGCTGCTGTTGCGGCAGAGCCCTCAAAACAATTAGCTGAACCGAAACCAACGAAATCAACCACTCCCGCTGTGGGACAAGTTCCTGAAAGCGCTATAGTGCTATTAACCAATGCCACTTTACCATTGGTTGCTGCCATCGCTATAGTCCCAACAGCATCCGGAGTGGGCAACGGTGCTGATCCACCACTACCTTGTGCCTGCTGGATCAAATAATACTGGCCTGGCTGGATCGTACCACTTAGGTTAGTTACAGACCATGAGCTTCCAGTGGCAGCGGCATATTGCACAGACCAACCGTTGATATTAATTGGAGTTGTTCCACTGTTAAATAGTTCAATAAAATCATGGGTGTAAAAAGCGCCAGAATTACCTCCACCACCGTATACCTGGCTGATCACTATCTTTTCCCCACCTTCACACTGGTCTTCAATTAACCAGGCAACCTGGGTGCTGCCACCGCAAATATCGGGAGCCACAGGTGTAGGTGGATCAGTGGTATATGTAGGTGCGCATCCACCTCCAACACTGAATTCATCAAGCCAGCTTTGGAAAGCCGTATTGACTTCCGCCTGGTCAGAAAAGTCGCAACTTTCTAAAGCTTCATTATCAGGGGCATTTATGACTAAGGCCGGGGAAATGATCTCAATAATCTGCTCACACTCATCAAACAAGTCCGCTGCATCATACACCCTCCATGTACGTGTTACGATGGTGGGGCAGCTTGAAGCTGACACTTCATCCTGGTAGGTATAGGTTACGATGCCGCAATTGTCGGTGGCAGTGCCTCCTGCAGTGTTAAATTCACTTAAGGTAACAGTTGTTTCAACCGAGGCATAGGCAAGGCCAGTTTCGGTGGCCAGGTCAGTTTCATCGCAGCCTTCGATGGCAGTAATGCCGGTGAGGTCAGCCGGACAGACGGTGATTTCAGGATCCTGATCATCTTCAACAGTAACAGTAAACGTACAGGTTTCAACCCCACAACTATTGGTAGCCACCACAGTTACGGTGGTGGTACCCACATTAAATGTGGAGCCACTACCTGTTCCGGTGTTGCCGCCTGTGGTAGCACCTTCAAAGGTATAAGCCAGCGTGGGTACCGGACTGCCGTCAAAGGTAACGGTATAGGTGGCCACGGCGGTGCAGAATCCTGCTTCGGCAACGATGTTTATCGGTGTTGGCGGGCACTCAACCAATGTGGGTGGGGCGTTAATGTTCCAGCTAACTGTGTTATAATCGGATGCTGTGCAATAATCTGCCAAACGACGGGTACGTATTTGAACCTGTGTAAGACCGGTGGTTGAAATATCGGTTCCTGAAGTATATAGATCCCAGTTTGTACCTCCGTCGGTGCTGTATTCAAGTTCATCCGTTGTACCGCCCGAACCTGCTGTAAGCGCTGCCGACACATCGTCGCCCTCACACACATCGGTTACATCGGGTGTCTTTGCAAGGGTGCCAGCTACGGGGGTGGCTTCAACATTCCAGCTTACTGTGTTATAAGCGGATGCTGTGCAGTAATCAGCCAAACGACGGGTACGTATCTGTACCTGTGTAAGGCCGGTGGTTGAAATATCGGTTCCTGAAGTATATAGATCCCAGTTTGTACCTCCGTCGGTGCTGTATTCCAGTTCATCCGTTGTGCCGCCCGAACCTGCCGTGTGGGCTGCCGACACATCGGTGCCCTCACACACATCGGTTACATCGGGAGTTTTGGCAAGGGTGCCAGCTACAGGGGTGGCTTCAACCGTTATCGTACCATTTGCTTCATCCTCATTACAGGCTGCGGAGGTGCCTGTTGTGGTTACTGTATAATTAAATGTACCGCTTTGGCTGGGGATGCCGCTGATGGTGAAAACACCAGCGTTGAAGCTGCCGTTAACGCCTGTTGGCAAACCGGTAACACCTGCTCCCGTGGCATCGCCACCTACGGCATAGGTGATGTCGGTTATGGCTGTGTTGATGCATAGGGTTTGGCTGTCAGTGCCTGAGGCTGAGGTAAGGGTGAGGGTGGCGTCGTTGCAGGCAGATGCTGTGTAAGTAATGATGATTTGGCCGTTTGCACCAGCACCGCCGGTTCGAGCACCTCCAGCTTGCCTTCTAGCACCACCACCTCCACCTCCTGGTACGTCACCAGTACCGCCATTTCCATTACCACTAGATACTCCATCTCCACCATCCCCTCCAGCTGTAGGCGCCGTTGCACCTGTTGTGCTGGTTGCATTGGCTCCGTTACTTGCGCTTCCGGCAGATGAGCCACCACCACCACCTCCACCTGAGGCTGTCCATCCACTGCCACCGCTAAATTTGAATGTGCCGTAACCAGCAGCGGCATTGCCACCTGTAGCGCCAGTTGCCGAGTTATCAGCAGCACTATTGCCACCTTTAGCCATCATTGTTGTGCTTGAACTGAACCAGGTGTCTCCTCCGGGGCTTGTTGTGGTACTACCGGCACCAACACTGAAAGGAATTGTTTGAAAAGGCGTAACGGAGATTACAGAACGTGAATAAGCGCCTCCGCCTCCACCTCCACCAAATGATCCTGAAGACAAAGTACCTCCTCTTCCTCCAGCACCCCATACTTCAACAGTAATTTCTGTTACGCCAGCAGGTACTTCCCATGGGCTGTCAGTATTGTCAGCAGGGGTAAGGGTTACAGTTGTCTGCCCCCACGCCACAGCGCCGGAGCCAATAAGCAGTGCCAGTGTAAAAGCCAGGCAGCGTGCAGGGGTTCTTAATTTAAGCAGTTGTTTTGCAATAAGTACAAATAAGGTATTCATATTGTATTTTGTTGGTGTATGCATAATTCAGATGAGGGCATGAAGGCTGGAGACCCCTTTATGGCAAGGTAAAACAACAGGTTTTTTGCACCACAGGCATTGCCAGATCGCTGTACATTCAATTTAAGTATTTGAATGCTGCTTTTCATATTTAAATAATTAGGCTCATTCGCCTAACTCTATAAACCAATGATATCAACACTTTCAGTTGA
>CALAZZ010000222.1 GCA_937926515.1 uncultured Bacteroidales bacterium
TCATTGTTTTGAAGATCACAAAAACCCTTCGTGGATAGGCCTCGGAGGGTTTTTTGTTACCATATGTGAAAGAAAAATTAAATAAGGCCCTAAGCACCACCATATCATTATGTTCGCATCATACAGAAATTAATTTTTAGAAAAAATCCAAAATGAATGGTTAGGTTTAAGGGCTTATAGGTATTAATGTATAGAAAATACCATTTTAGCACCGGAACCATTAAAAAATGAACCATTCGGCCACATCCCGGGCACAGCAGTCGTTCATGCTGGTCAAAGGAGTTGATTGCTATGCTATAGACATTTGTAATGATCTGCATAACAAGGTGTTCCCCCCCCCCTCAGTCAATCACGACTTTCTATTTCAGACACAATATTTTTATGCAGGGCTGAGCCCTGAGCCCCATATCGGCTGTAGAGCCTTAAGACACTATGTCCACTATTGCACAACAAAATATATTTTTTGGCTGGGGAAGAATCGATTCGACTGAAGCCGCCGTCTGTCAATTAATTTATCAGACGGCCTCCATAAAGTCATTGAAAATTAATATTTTATACAATTTAAACAACTTAAATTATGAAAAAAACAATAAAACTCCTGTTATCGACAATAGTACTTTCATTGGTATTATATAGTGTTAATGCTGCTGACTGGATTACCGAGTGTCAAACTTTTACATTTTGTGGTCATTCGGCAGTAGTTTGTGATTCATATGATTATGTCATATGGGATGAAATATATTGCCCGCCGAATGATTGATTAAATTTATATCTAACTAGTATTAGAATGCATAATATCACCCCTTTAGCATACGTTACAGAGGTGATATTATGCATTCTTTATTTACAAATGAAAATATTAAACCTTATGAAAAATAAAATAATCTACTTAGGCTTCATTTGGTTTGTGGTAATTGTGTTTAATCCACACAATTCGCATGCCCAATTTTTCGATTTTCCATCGCGGGTAATTGATAAAGCGAAACTTGTCATTACCTATACAATGAAGTATAAACAAGACACCAACGACCTTGATTTTCAGCGAGAGGAGCCAATGCTGTTAATAATTGGTGAAAAAGTGAGTAAATTTACCAGTAAGAATTTTTACCGGTTCCAACAACTAGGCAGGCAAGCCGAACAAGAAGGAAATCTCAGGGCTTTTCTGGATGGAGTTCCTGGAAGTGATTTACGCAGTCGTTTTTCTTATACAATATACAAAAACCATCCAAAAGGTGCGCTGTCGTTTGTTGATAAAATATTGCCAGCTTTTTTGATTTATGAGGAAGACCTAAATGATTTTCAATGGCTCTTACTCAATGAGCATGATCTACTTAGCGATTATACTGTTCAAAAAGCTACCATGCACTATGGAGGCAGAAATTGGACTGCCTGGTACACAACAGAAATACCTGTCAACAACGGACCATATAAGTTTGGAGGGTTGCCGGGATTGATTCTGAAAATCCATGATAGTGAAGAACATTATGTTTTTGAAATGATAGCAATTGAGCGTATGGAAGAAGGTATCTTGATTGAATTCCATGACATGGGCTGGGTGAAAACCAACAGGAAAGATTTCCTTAAAGCTGAAGAAAACTTCAGGAACGATATCATAAGTAGAGCACGAGAAGCGGGAGCGGGTAGTAGTGCCCAACAAACCGCTGCCAGAAACATGGCGCGCCGCAACAACCCCATCGAACTTGAGTAAATGATAAGCAACAAAACTGGTATAGGATTCTTTTTGCTTGTATTGTTTTGTTTTATACTCGACCATAACATTCGGGCGCAAACACTTATACAAGGAATTATATTCAAGGAGCATGAGCAGCCTGCTCAATACATCAATGTGGTTGTAAAGCCATTTGACTCATCCATAATAACTGCATTTGGATTCTCCGATAGGGACGGGCGGTTTGCAATTACTGTAAATCATGCTGCCGACAGCCTCGACATCATAGCCAGTTCGTTGCATTACAGCAGGCAAATAAAACGTGTGAAAAATGTTTCACAGGAATTGTTGTTCTATTTGCAGCCTGATGTCAAGCTACTGGAAACCTTTACTGTAAGGGCTTCGCCTATTGAGCACAAGAGTGACACCATCAGCTATCTTGTTCAATCGTTTGCAAGCCAGTCCGACCGTAACATAGAAGATGTGCTACGTCGGATGCCAGGGATTGAAGTAGAATCTGGTGGGCGCATACTTTACCAAGGTTTGCCCATACAAAAATTTTATGTAGAAGGTCTCGACCTCATGGATGGGCGCTATGTGGCCATAAGTAGTAATATGCCGCATACAGTTGTATCAACAGTGGAAGTACTAGAAAACCACCAACCTTTGCGCATACTTGAGGACAGGGTTTCAACACAACAGCCATCACTCAACATCAAACTAAAGAAAAATATCACAACAACAGGTAAGGCACAACTGGGCACTGGATATGGAACATCACTGGCATGGGAAGCCAATATCACACCTATGACTTTTACCAAAGAATTTCAGCTTTTAGGCTCATACCAAGCTAATAATACAGGCGAGGATGTGGCGCAACAACTTAGGGCGGTGGGGTTCCAGGACATGCTGCTACACCCGGAAAAGCCTGCACAGGATGTGGCACTACTAAAAATTCAAAGGCCCAATCTACCACCAACAGAACAGAATCGATTTCTATTCAACAAAATACACCTGCTAAACCTCAATGGGTTACTTCGGATTAAACACAACCTTCAATTGCGTACCAACCTGCATTATGTAAATGACTATCAACAACAACGGGCTATTACGAAAAGGCGGGTTTACGCTCCAAATGATACACTTGCTTTTACCGAAACACTTGAGAACCGCTATCATGATCATTTTCTGCGTGCCGTTTTCACCATCAGCCGTAATGTAAAAGATAATTACCTTAGTAACAAATTAAGTATTGAATCAGGTTGGAGCTCACAAAAGGGCTTATTGTATGATGGGTACAAAAACATTAAACAAACCCTTGAAAAACCAGTATTTTCAGTTTATAATGATTTCCGCACAGTTCATCCATTAGGATCTAAGCTGGTTGAGTTTTTATCCTATGTCACTTATGATGAAAACAACCATACACTCCTTGTGAGCCCTGGTGTATTTGAAAGTGCAATAAACGACCATATTGCTTATGATTCGGCCCGCCAGCAAGTGATGATCAAACGCCTATATGCCCATCATTCAGCAAGTTTTATGTTCCGTTTTAAAAGACTTACTTTTTCCCCTGCACTAGGGCTTGTCAACAGGTACCAAGATCTTGAAAGTGGGATTTTGGTTTCAATGAATGGAAACGTCAACCCGGCCGGCAGCGACTTTAGCAACCAAATACAATTTAGCCTTTTTCGTCCTTATGCTAAAACAGGCATCGAATTCAAATCAAAAGGGCTGACCATCAAAACCGACTTGCCATTGAGTTATAACCGTCTTGTTGCAATTGATGCAACAAACAGGTCACAGCATGTCGGGTTAAACAATCTGTTTTTCGAACCAAGGTTATCTATACATTATCAATTCAAAGGGTTTTGCCAAATTAGCGGTTCGTATTTCCACACCAACCGCTTAGGAAATATTGATGATGTTCATTATAGCTTTATAATTAAAACCTACAACATGCTTTTTCAAAATCCGCTGCAGCAGGATATAACCAAAAACAGTAATATCTCTCTAAGGTTGTCGTATCGAAACCCTATAACCGCTTTTTTTAATTCTATCATTTACATAAAAGGTATTCGGGTCCATTCCGTCATGTACAGCACCAGTCTGCTACCAGACGGGAAAAGCGAAATTGTTACGCTAAACATTCCAAATAAAGGTACTTACCACAATGTACAACTTAACAGCAGCAGATATATATCATTTAGCCGCTCAACACTAAGCTTGAAAGCAAGCTATGTACGAAACAAACGCCAATCGCTGTTAAACGATGAAACATTTTATGTTGAAAACAGCCTATTGCACCTGTCTCCCCAACTTAACACAAGGATTACAAGTAGGCTCAATTGCGAATACCGCTTCGAAATGAATCAGCTAAAGACGAAAACTGGAAACACTCGAAACCACCTGATTGACCTTACAAAACATCATTTTAATTTATATGCTTTTCCGCGAAGCAACATGATGCTTAGCTTTATGAATGAACTTTATACAATTGATCAGAAAACAAGCATGTTCTCTGATATAAGTTACCGTCACTCGTTCAAAAGCAAAGGTTTGGACCTAGAATTACAATGGAGTAACATTTTCAACACCAAAACATATACAGATTACCAAACGAGTGTCTACATATTTTATGAATCTATTTATTACTTAAGGCCCGCACAATTGCTTATATCATTAAAGATGAGCTTTTAATAGCATTACATAGCATGCGTCCAATTTGCTCTGGCATTAATTTTTTGATCGTCAAAATGATGGAAAACTCATTGGGTATTTAGTGATCAGGATAGTAGTTTAGTACCACTCGAATTGAACGGCTCTCCGCCTCACCACCAAGGTCTGTCTGCAACAACAAAAACCCTTCGCGGATACTCCACGAAGAGTTTTTTTACTACCCATTGCGAATTGATGATAAATTAATGTAGCACATTTGCCTAAAGGGTCTGTGCTCGGTGAGGTTGTGGGATGGGGAAAGGTGGTATGCGGAAAAGTTGGTGGTGCAGTAGGTATTAGAAAAAAGACCTTCAAGGTTTCAAAAATCTTGAAGGTATGATTTACTAAAAAAAACCGCCTTGTCGATTAACTGAAAGCATTATCTTTGAGGTGCTGGCAGCCAACCCCGACGAACTCAAAAAGAAGGAACTGATGGAACACCTCGAAAATAAGGCGGAGCCATTACCGGGCTATATGATCGAGATATTGGAAAGCCTTACGGGCAATATCACTTACAAAACCATATTGAAGGGCCAGATGGCCCAATATGGCGGCAGGGAGGCCCGTGCCGCCGGCATACTTTTGCGCGATATGCTGAACGACAGCATACGCGATATGGAAGCCATACGCGGCTTTATGGCCGCCAGGCAAAACCTGCCTATGGACATGCAATTGGTGGATGCCTATATGCAAAGCGGCGAAACCGCCGATGCGCTGGCCCTGGCGGCCATGCTGCCCCAGCTTTACAACCTCACGGGCGATGCCCTTACGGAGCATGGCCGTTATATAGCGCTGAAGCAACTGCAAGCCGGTGTAAATAGCAAAAATAAATTCATCAATTTTTCGCAATTACAAATCAGCAGAT
>CALAZZ010000223.1 GCA_937926515.1 uncultured Bacteroidales bacterium
GGCAATTACAAACCAGGTTTGCTTTTAAACTTTCAAACCGCAGTACTCAAAAATGGTATAAAAAGAGTCATAAACTGAAACCGTGCCAAAGCAAAAGTTCAGCAGAGTTATAGAAACCCGGCTGAACATTTATGAGATAACTTTAAAAAAATTAATGAAAGCTCGTGTCTATATCATCTCCGACATGGGCAGCCCATATTCCTCCACCATGCGGATGTTGAGGTGTTCAAGCTGATCCAGTATGGGGTTGTAGATGCCGGGCAGTACCGGAATATGCACCCCTGTTTCAGTGATCTCGCCCTTGAGGATCATTTCAACGCCTATGGCAGCCGGCAAGGCAACGGTCCTGGCAACAGCCGTGTCTTTCGACAAAGTGCCAAAGTCGAGCATGGACGATTTGATCACTTCCTGCCTGCCATCCGGATAAGATGCTGCAAAAATATGCTGCATCACCACCATATCGCGCTCCTCGCGTCCAAGTTCCATTTTGGCGATCATCAGGTCGGATGTGATCTCAAAAGGTGTAGTCTTGCCCACATTCATCGGTTCATTTTCAAACAAACCAAGCCATTCGATGGCATCCAGCGCATACGAATCCTCACTGATTCCCAGGAATGTCGCAGCTTGCTGCCTGATGTTGGATGAATCATCTACACCCATCATCATAGCCACAAAATCGGCATAGGTTTTACCGGTGAAATCATACGCATCGCTTGTGATAAGCTTCAATGCCTTCATAGCATCAAGGCTTTCGCACCAACCGGGGTAACGGAATGTTCCTCTCACCATGGTTTTGGTTTCAGGGATACCGTACAGTTCGATATAGGGCATGCTGTCGCGGTTGGGATATATCTCAAGCTTGCCCACCTTTGGGAAATCTACCGAAAGTGGATCCTTAAACAGATCCTCAGTAGGTATGTAAACATGCTTGCCTTTGCGCAGGTAGTTGCCATCATTGTTGCCAGCCATCACAACACCTTTGGGACTCCATGAAAATTTGTATTTAAATGGGTTATTAGCTGCTTCGGGAGCAGGCAATGCACCACAGATGGAATAGAACTCATCTATTTTGCCACCCTTATCATGTACATGGTCAATGATCCGCATGGCCGACATATGATCAATACCCGGATCGAGGCCAAGCTCATTAAGAATGATAATGCCTGCATCGCGTGCCTGCTCATCCAAGGCTTTCATTTCAGGTTTGACATATGAGGTGGTCACCATATTCTTTTTGTTCTGGATGCAATGGCGTGCCACCATAATATGGTATGTCCAGGGCAACAGGCTGACAGTAAGATCATGTGAAGCAACCATTTCTGACAGGGCAGCTTCATCGTCCACCGTCCAGGCGATGGCAACACCATTGGAATGACCATCAATCATATCTACCGCTTTTGACTTGGTACGTGTTGCAACTGTTACGTGATAATCCTTCGACAGGAGATAGGTAACGATAGGCTTCACCACCATTCCTGCACCTAAAATCAATACTTTCTTCATAGTAATAACTCAGTTTAGTGAAAATGAATAATTTAAAAGTTTATAAATGTTGTATGAAATCATAAATACTTATGGATGTAGCTATAGGCCGGCGTGAGCGCTCCCTTATGCAGGATGAGGGCTTTCTTAATCGGTAAAGGCAGTTCCAATTTCTCATAAGCAACTGTGTAATCAGCTTCGGCTATGGCCTTTACATATGGTAATAATGCGTTGCTGAAAGTTTCAGAGGCCTCGCGAGGTAACTCACTGGGAAGTATATCGACCGCCATAACAAGAATGCCTTCTCCTTCAAATCCCATTTGAGGTTTGCGCGTCACAGGGTTATAAACAAAAACCGGGTCTTCGATCTCGGTTCCCTTATGCGTGCATTCGATAGAACCATCAGGGTCACATGTAACATCTCCTATCACTTTCAGTTTGGGTTCACCAGGGTTGTAGAGCTGCTCCAGGTAATCCTTGGTTACAATACGTGGATAGCGGCTGTCCCAATACATGCAATTCATCAAAATGCTCAGTTTTGGGATGTATTTTTCAAATTGGTTTCTATAGGCCTCAGGATGTGTATAATAATGTTGCAGGTCGAATTCAGCATTGGGGTCCATCGGTTCGGAAAGGTGCTTTTCCTTAAATACTACTTTGTAAATGACGTTCCTTGGTGAATAATTTTCATCAAGCTCAAGCAATTGTTCAGGTGTGATCTCTATGGATGGCAACAGATTGGCAATCTCCTGCGCCCCGATTGACACATTTCCATAACCTGTGAATCCAATGACCATGGGTGCCAATCCTTCGGGCAGCCCCATTGCAGCTATTTCTGCTCCGGCTTTCGAGACCGCAGCTTTGGCCTCTTCAAGAGAATCGTAGGTATATGCTTGCCTAATGCCCGTAAAGGGGTTTTCAATGCCCTGCGCCTTCAATCGTTGCCCCATTGACCATAATGCGTTGATCATCCCGGCAAGGCCTGCAAATTTCCCGAAGAAGATCAACCGTTTCCCCTCCTCGTTCTCAATCTTTTCATAATCGATCAACTGACATTTTTTATTCATCATTGCCTTAAGCATGGGCATATTATAGGGCTGTCCTTTGATCACATGCGAAAAATATACATAAGTCTTGCCCTCTTCAAATAAATCTGAGGGCATTTCCTTAACACCAAAAATAACATCCGCATCTCCCATATCTGTGACAATCTCAGCCCCAGCCTTTTTGAACTCCTCGTCCTTATATATGCGCTTCGGTGAAGATTGTATTTGAAACTGCAAACCTTGTTCTGACAGTCTTTTCAGATGAGTAGGAATTATGGCCACTCTCCTTTCCATCAGGTATTTGTCCTCATGTCGTATTCCAATAACTTTACCCATAATCTTACTATTGTTTATTATTTAACACTCTGAATTCGGGCTACGAATTTCCTACTTTTTTTCGGATTGGCAGTCATTTTTA
>CALAZZ010000224.1 GCA_937926515.1 uncultured Bacteroidales bacterium
GTTGTTCGTTGTTTGTTGTTCGTTGTTTGTTGTTCGTTGTTTGTTGTTCGTTGTTCCGTGTTTGTCCCCGATGGAATATTCATTTCGTGATTCCACGGGGTAAATGTTTGGGGTTTGACGTTCGGCGTTTGACGTTCGGCGTTCGAAGTTTGGCGTTCGAAGTTTGGGGTTGTTCTTATTTCTCAATGATTTGCCAGTGGCCGCCTTTGGCAGGGCCGATGCGTTTTATTTTGCCCTCTTCTTTGAGTTTTTCAATGTCGCGGATAATAGTTCGCCTGTTAATTTTAAAGATATCGGCGAGTTGGTCAATGGTTACCTTTTCATTTAGCCTGATTTGGTCAAGGATTAAAGCATACCTTGTTTCGGTGACATTTTCAGTGACATTTTCGGTGACATTTTCAGTGACATCCATTCCTTTAAGTTTTTCCTTGAAGATTGTGACCATAAAACCATTGGGTTTCTCTTCAAAAACCGGTTCGATGACTCCGTGGTCTTTGCAAATATCTACAATACGCCTGATTCCGGAGCCGTAGCGTTCAATCAGGCCGACTTCCTTGAATGCTTTGGCAATAAGCTTATTCCTGGTTTGTGAAGTGTAGTTGCCCGCAAGCAAATCATTTACAGTTAAATTGCCATAAAGTCGGCCCGGATTGTAGAACTCCATTCTGTCGTCGAAAATCTTTATAATGCTGTGGTTGCTTTCGCGATAGTCGCGGTGGACGATCATATTTATGACAATCTCGCGGATGGCCTCAATCGGATAATCAAAACGTTCTGTTCGTTGCGGTTCTCCGGTGATAATGTACTCAACCATCAGGTGCTTTCGTATGAAAAAGAGTATTTCGTCAACTTCTGTGAAGAGATCGCTGTTGATTGAGGTGCTGTCAATGATCGTAACCGGGCTTTTAAAACGTCCCGCCTGAACGTCTGTTATAGGGCAATAATCGTCGGCAAACAATAAATAACCTCCAAAAGTGAGCTGTCCGTTGCGTATGATTTCAAATTTTGACAGAAATTCAAGTGGTTCAAGATTGATTTCAGCTTGTGTGTGTTTCTCAATGCGTTTAATGAATTTGCGTGCTTTATCAAGGGATATATGTTGGATGCTATGCCAGGGGTCGGGATAAAAGTCCCAACTGCTGTTGATGGTTTTCAGGTGTTCGTTCGCAATTTCATTCAGGCTCATCAAATGGTTTGAATTGGCAACCCGCTTAAAATATTTACCTCTGGTTGCAACCGGCTTCACAGGATATTCCTGAGTAATGAAGATAATCAGCGTTTTATTTTCGATTTCAATGATTTCTACATCTGGGATCAAAGAAGGAGTGGTTTTCATTTTTATCTCATTCACCCAATTCTGCACCGATTCTGGATTTATGCTAACGCCGGTTATTTGTCCATTCTTGTTTACGCCAACAATAACCTTTCCACCTCCGGCATTTGCAAAAGCAACAAGTGTTTCAATTACCTCAATATTGAAACTGCTTTTAAATTCGACAGCCTGGCTTTCGCCTGCTTTGATAAATTCGGGCATTTCTGAAAGACTGTGCATGTTACTTAAACAAACTGCAGATGAGTTCGATGGTGTTAAAGGGTAACTCAGGATACAAAGGTAAACAGATCACCTGTTCCGTGATTTTCTCCGCTACCGGAAGTTTCCCGGGCAAAGCTGATTCCAAGCCACAATAAGTTGGGAACTGGCTGATGAGGGGGTAGAAGTAGCGGCGGCCATGGATGTTGTTTGTTTTTAGTTTTTCGTAGAGGGCATCGCGGCTGAGGCCATATTCCTTTTCATCCACAAAAACCGGGAAATAGGAATAGCAGTGTTTCACACCTGGCATATCGTGCATGAAGCTGATGCCGGGTATATCCTTTAATTGTTCGCGGTAATGTTCGGTAAGCATTTTACGTTTGGCGATGGCCTTGTCAATGTATTTGAGTTGCAACAATCCCATGGCGGCCTGCACTTCGCTCATCTTGGCGTTTATACCGGGGGCAATTACGGTGGTTTCGCCACGGTAGCCAAAGTTTTTCAGGTCGTCAATGTGGCGTTTGGTATTTTCATCATGGCTGATGATGGCGCCGCCCTCAAAGGTGTTGAAAACCTTGGTGGCGTGGAAGCTCATCACCGAGAGGTCACCGAAGTTAAGCACCGGCTCGCCGTGTAGCCTCACATCTAAGGTGTGGCAGGCATCGTAGATCACCTTCAGCCCATACCTGTCGGCGATTTCTTTTATGCGGTGTACATCGCAGGGGTTTCCATACACATGTACCGGCAGGATGGCGGTGGTTTGGGGTGTGATGGCAGCCTCAATCTTTGCGGGGTCGAGGTTGCAGCTCTCCGGCTCAATATCCACAAAAACAGGAGAAATGTTGTTCCACCACAGCGAATGGGTGCTGGCTACAAAGCTGTAAGGTGTGGTGATCACTTCGCCGGTGATGTTGAGCGCCTGCAAGGCCGTAACCAGTGCCAAGGTGCCGTTGGCAAAAAGCGAAACGTATTTTACGCCAAGGTGGTTGGCCAGTTCATGTTCCAGCTGTTCATGAAACGGACCTTTGTTGGTAAGGATGCGGTTGTCCCAAATTTGTCTGAGCGACTCAACAAAATCGTCGAAAGGGGGTAGGGTGGGTTGGGTGACGTAAATTTTATTCATCATAAATAAAATTAAATGATTTTTCTGATCTGCACTTTTATATACTCCGGCAGGATAAAGCTCAAGGACTTTTTTACGAATGATGGAGTTTTTCTCATGATTTTACGTTTTAAAGAAGCCTCGTGTTTTAGCTTTTGCTCAAGGTCCCTTTTATGCGCTTCAAACTCGGCATGATATTTATAACCAAGAAATTTATCATATTTAGGAATCAAGATTTTTATCACCTTGGAAAAGTTTTCCACATTCGATTTTCCACTCCATTGAGCTTGGCTATGTTTGCGGTAAACCGACATGGCCTTGCGGAACTTTACAAGCTGACCCATTTCACCCATAGCCATTCCCAACATCCAGTCGGCTTATCCCATTTCATGCAATTCCGGCTTTAATTTCATAAAAGCTGACTTTCTGATGACACAGGCAGAAAGGTTTCCAATACAATTTTTTAAAGCAAGCATTGCGGTTGTGATGTACTCAAAACTATCAGGGTAATCCCATTTTTGAGGTTTGAAAGTTCCATTTGCCTGATTGTAAATCATCAGCCTGTTGAAGCTCATTACGCAGTCGGGATGGGCATCAAGGAATGTAATATGTTTTTCAAGACGTTTTGGATCAGACCAATAGTCGTCTCCTTCCATGATGGCTATGTATTCACCTGAGCAAGCTGCAACCCCCCTTTGATAATTCTTGTGCATGCCTTGGTTTTGTTTGTTAACCAATATTTTGTACTGAAACTTGCATTGTTCCAGGATCCCTCTTATTATTTCCAGTGTTGCATCAGTTGAATGGTCATCTGCCACAATTAATTCAACATCAAAAGAAACTTCTTGATTGAGAATGCTTTCAACACATTCTTTGATGTATTGCTCTTGGTTATAGGAGATCAGAAGGATGCTTGTTTTCAATGGTGTTGTTGTGTAAATATTCAGATAACAAATTTGTAGATCTAGAACTGCTCTCTTTTCTGTTTTTGTATAAGTTTATAAAATTGAGATGGTAAATAAGTGAATAGTCTTCCAATTCGCCAGGTATAGGATTTCTTAAATTCTTTTTGAACTGACCTTTTAATTGATTGTTTCAGAACCTTTTTACTTTTTTCAACCCCAGCTATTCCGCTAAAAAAATACTTCACAAGCTGCACGACCTCCTCTTTCTTCATTGCATTAAAAAGTAATTTAATATGAGCTGGTGGATTTTGCCCAACTAGCAATACACCCAATCCATGGCTATGTTCAAACTCAAAGGATGGATAAGTGTTTTGCAGCTCTTCCCACAGTTTCCACACGCCAAAATCTTTGGTTTTGGCTTGCGTGTCGTGTAAGAGAATAATACCTAAGTCTGATAATTTTGGCAGCCATGTTTCAAAATCTTCCTTCACGGCCTCGTATGTGTGTAAGCCATCAATATGTAAAATGTCAATTGATTTATTTTCAAACATTGAAACTGCTTCAGAAAATCTTTTTCTGATATATTTTGCTATATTGTCATATTTAATGAAGTCACGCTTGAAGTTCTCGAACACTTTATTCGAATAGAAACCAGCATGTTCGTCACCTTCCCATGTGTCAATTGCAATACACTCTATTGCGTTATTCATTGTTTGTGAAATTTGGCAAGCAGCAAAAAAGGAGTTTCCTTTATGTGTTCCAAGTTCGACGAATCTTCGTGGTTTTGTGTAATGAAGTAAGCAAAACAAAAATGGTTCATGCCCTGTCCAAGCCGATGCTAAGTTATTTTCTTTTTCGGTAAAAGCTGCTGACAGGAAATAGTTGAGAAATCCGATTTCGGAATTGAATGTAAGCGGCAATTCATTGTGATCGTCATCAGGTGGTAGCTGATAAAACATAAGTGTATCGGTGTTGTTTTGTTTGTTTTGTTTTGTGTTTTTTGTTTTGTGTTCTGTGTTTTGTGTTGTTTTGTTTTGTGTTGTTTTGTTTTGTGTTGATTTTGGGGGTTATTTGAATTTGGTTCCGCGAAAGTTTGATCTTTTGAGGTAGGCGATGAGGCCTCCGATTTTGTTGGTGATTTCTGTAGACTTTTCGCAGAGTGTTTTATACTCTTCAGTTGAAATATATTTTCGGTCACAAATCCTGTGAAGTTGCGATCGGGATTCTTCGGAACTGGCTTTGGCGATGCTGAGAAAGTTTATGAATTCTTTGGTGCCTGTTCGCCCGAAACCTTCCGCTATATTATCCATGATGCTGCCGGATGATCTGTTGATTTGGTCTTTGAGGGCAAAGTCGCTTTTAAGGCCATCGTATTGCATGATGTTGAAAATATCCTGGCAGAACTGTCGGGCAAGTTGCCACACTTCAATTTCTTCGAAGGATTTCCAGGTGGGCATTTTTTTTTGTTTGTTGTTTGTTGTTTTGTGTTGTTTTGTTTGGTGTTTGTTGTTTTGTGTTTTGTGTTTGGTGTTTGTTGTTTTGTGTTTGTTGTTTTGTGTTTGTTGTTTGGTGTTTTGTGTTTGGTGTTTTTTGTTAGGGCTTGCGGCGGTTTTTATTAGCTTTTTGCTTTTCCTTCGCCATCTCCCTGAACTTCGTATTTCTTTGCAGCAGTTCGTTATAGGTTCCCTGGTCAACAATTTTGCCTTCATCCATGTAGAAGATGGTGTCGCAGTTCATGACGGTGGTGAGGCGGTGGGCGATCATGATAACGGTGCGTTGGCCTTTGAGCAGGTCTATAGCATTGATGATCAGCTCCTCAGTGATGTTGTCCAGTGCCGATGTGGCTTCGTCCATGACCAGCACCTGCGGATTGTGATACAGGGCACGGGCAATACCTACGCGCTGGCGTTGTCCACCGGAGAGCCGTGTGCCGCGCTCACCTACGATGGTATCGAGTCCTTCGGGGAGGCGCAATATGAGCTCGTCCAGCTGTGCAAGCTCAATGGCTTGCCTGATTTTTTGTTCATCAATTTTTTCATCAGGCAGGCCAAAGGCGATGTTTCGGCGCAGGGTGTCATCGGACAGGTAAATGAACTGGGGTATGTAACCAATATTTTGCTGCCATGCCGAGATGCTGTCAAAAATGTTTTTTCCATCCACCAAAATTTCACCTTGTTGTGGTTTAAGCAATCCCAGGATCACATCCGCAATCGTTGTTTTGCCTGCCCCCGAAGGACCAACGAAGGCAACAGCTTTTCCGCGTTTTATTTCGAGGGTTACGCCATTGAGTGCTTGCTCGCTGCTGTTCTCGTAGTAATAATGCAAGTTTTTGATGGCGATGGTATGTTCAAGCCTTAATTTTTCTTTTTTTCGGCGGTCAGCCGTAAACTCCTGGCTATAGGTTCTGAGGGCTATGAGGTCGTCGTAAATGGGGTTCACTGATACAATATTAAACCGCAGGTCAGTGGCCAATTGTGTGATCTGCTGTATAGCCGGCATCAGGCGCAGTATAGCCACACCAAACATGGCCAGCACAGGTACGATATTGGCTATGGGTCGCCCCTGCATCACCATCACCAGCGCAATCAGCATAATGCCACCTACAGCCATCGTTTCGATGACAGGC
This sequence comes from uncultured Bacteroidales bacterium, assembly GCA_937926515.1. Taxonomy (GTDB): domain Bacteria; phylum Bacteroidota; class Bacteroidia; order Bacteroidales; family F082; genus CALAZZ01. Next base: position 6,165 of record CALAZZ010000224.1, read on the forward strand.
TTGGGGATCATGGCAATGATGGTTCGGTTGCGTTGCAAGCGGCTTGATTTGAAAGCCATGTCGCGGAACACTTTGATGAATTCTCCTTCCCGGTTTAGCACTCGTGCATCTTTGATGCCACCGAAGCCTTGCTTGGCCGCCTTGAGCATGCTGCTGCGGTATTTTTGAGCTTCGACAGCGATATGCTTCATCCTCTTTTGCGTTATCAATAAAAATATACCGGCCATGCCGCCCATCACCACTGCCACAAAAAGGGTGATCACCGGCTCAACCAATAACAGGAATATGACCACGGAGGTGCCCATCACAAACTCTTTGGCAATTTTCATGACCGGACTCAGCACATTGTTGATCAGGATGTTTACCTCGCCTGTGGTATTGCGCAGCAGCTCGGCCGAGTTGCGTTGCAGGTAAAAGGTATAGGGGGCCTGCATATAGGCAGTCATCAACCGGTGGCTGAAAGTGTAGCGGCGGTTGTAGATAAAGCGCGCTTCAAAATAACGGTAAACGATCAGGTATGCATTCTTGATTATAAATACAGCGATCAGGGTTATGCCGCCATATATCATCAGTTCACGCGAGCTTGTGATATTCAATGTCTGAAAAAAAGAGCCAAAGCTTTCATGCTCAAGTATGCGCTGAGGGTTGGCCACAATAGCCACAAATGCCGGGATCATGCCAATGCCAAGCACTTCGAGCACACCTGCGACGAGCATCATTACAAAAAGCAGGATGATCTTAAGCTTTTCGCCTCGGTTAAACAGTTTACGAAGCTTTTGGTATTCGGGGGGTATTTTCATTAGCCGGATAAGTTTTTTTGTTTTTGTTTGTTCATGTTATTTAGGTGCCCGCCGGGTTTGCTTCGTCAGCCATCTCGGGCAGGGGCCCTCGATGGTCTCCTCGCAAAGTCCGGCTCTGTAGCTTAGCAGCCGGAGCGGGAATTTGCGAGTCCCTGAAGGCTTGCTCCGCAAGCCATTCAGGGACGAAGCAATCTCGCAGTTCCTTTGTAGGCGCCTTTCGGGCATCCCACGGTCCCTCTGAAGCCGCCTTTCGGGTATCCCGCCGCATTCTCATAGTCCACCCCGGACATGCTTTCGCCTTCTAAGTCCCATAGTATTTTCTGTATGGAACTGGAGGCTAGTTGTTTAGCCCAAAACTGACTTGCAAC
>CALAZZ010000225.1 GCA_937926515.1 uncultured Bacteroidales bacterium
CTTGTGTGATGGTACACATTGTCATTGGATAAATTAAGTACAAATCCGTATCATCAGTGTCAACCGTATGCCAGACCGAAGCCGTGTGCATAAAATCAAGCTGTCTCGCAGGTAACAATCTTCTGAAACAAACTGTGCCGAATTTAGAAAACAACTTGATGTGTTTGGTTCATCAGAAAGCTTGTATATCTAACTGTTATTGTTTCCTGGCCCGCTCAAATGGTTTATTCCTGTCAAAAAGGTAGCGATAGGTCACATGTGTTTTGTGTAAATAACCCCCAATGTTTTCCACCACCTTGATCATAGCCGGATTAAAATCTCCAATCCAATTCATTTCCAGTTCCTTATATGGGAAGCCCGGCTTATTCGCCACACGCTCGAAAGCCTCAACAAGCGCCCCGTCTACACCCTTGCCCTGATGGTCCGGCACGATGCCAAATATGCGTCCGATAACGCGCGTACAGCTCTTACGGATTTTAAGGTAATACATGAAACGCAGTTTGTTCAACCAGTTCATTTTTCCGTTGAATCGCCTGATGATCTGGTTCAGGTCTTGCATCATAATGAAAAAAGCGATGGGTTCACCTTTGTAATATCCAAAATGGACAAGCCTGGGGTCCAGGATGGGTTTCATCATATTGAGCAGGCTGCGGGCATGGGCAGAAGTGATCTTTTTAACGCCCGGAATAACACCCCATGCACTGTTATAGATATGCATAAAATCATCGGCGAACTTGTCAATGTTCTTCCATCTGATCATCTGAAAACTGTAGTCGGAATTGCTATTGATACGTTGTGCCTTTTCGCGGATCACATCCTTGATACCCTCAGAGCTGATTTCTCGCTTAAAGGTGAACTGGTTGAAATAATTTTGAAAGCCGTATTGCTCAAACAAGTCCTTATAATAAGGGAAGTTATAAGGCATATTGTATAGCGGTTCATGGAATCCGTCAACCAACACACCCCAGAAACTATCACGGTCGCCAAAATTGATAGAACCATCCATGGCCTCCATCCCATGCGATTTCAACCAATTGTATGAGGCATCAAAAAGCATATTGGCAGCATCTTGATCGTTGATGCAATCGAAAAAACCACATCCCCCTGTGGGCTGGTCATTATTCCTGGAGGTCTGGTGATCGTAAAAAGCAGCAATTCGACCAACCACTTCTTTTTGGCCCTCTTTAAGCAACCATCGAATCGCTTCACCTTTCCTATGCTTTTTATTTAGGTGCTTGTCAAATATTTTTTCTACATCTCTATCAAGCGGTCTTACGTAGTTCGGATCATCTTTATAAAGCCTGGCAGGAAATTCAAGAAACTGACGCTTATCCTCATCTGAACTCACTTCGTGTAGGGTGTAGTTATGCTTCATTTGTGTTGATTTGATTTGGTTGCAAATTAACAAAATTTGAGCCTAACCCGCTTATGAATTTTCAGATTGGGCTAATTCTTTGTGGATATCATTTAGTGCGATTTGATATTTAACCTAATTAGTGAGCTACATTGAATAATGGCCGAAAGTATTTCGAAATATCTGTAAATCACTTATATGTGTCTTTAGTGATTTTATTGTGCCTTTTGTATCATTGTCCTATTGGGATTGATACACGAAGTGCCCACAGGGCATTGATGATGTCTGCTGTATATTGATTTAGGCAGATAAACAATCTGATTATAGAAGTCCGATTGGCAGATCAAACCGCACAAGTCGATACTCAGTGACTATGTTTCCTGACCACATCCACAAAAAACTATTTTTATTCATACTCATTAAAAATAAATACGTAATTTAGTACCGAAAATATAATAAAACATTAATTATTGAAATATTACACTAAAACATTAAAATAGAATTAATTATGAGTGAATTCATTAATAATTCCGAAGCAAGAAAAGCAAGGTTGAAGCAATTGATCCTCAAGTTGCATGAAGGTGCATCTGAAGATAGTGTCAGAAAGGAATTGCTCGAAAGTTTAAGTCAGATACCTTATGGCGAAGTGGTTGAGGTTGAACAGGAGCTGATCAAAGAAGGCCTGCCTGAAGAAGAAGTGCTGCGCTTGTGCGATGCACATTCTGCAGTGCTCGAAGGCCGGGTTGACCTTTCGGCATCGAAACAGATTCCCAAAGGTCATCCTGTGGACGTGATGATAAACGAGAACCGCGAATTGAAGCAGGTCACTGCCCGGGCCTATGGTGTTTTAAAGATGATCGAAAGATCGGGTGAGGCACTAATGCCTGAGTTCATCCTGCAATTGCGTGCATTGTTCAACAGCCTGATAGATGTAGACAAGCATTACCAAAGGAAGGAATACCTGCTGTTCCCTTTTCTTGAAAAACAAGGAATAACGGGACCGCCAAAGGTTATGTGGGGCAAACAGGATGAGATCCGGGAGCAGCTGAAAGGAAGCCTCGAAATACTTGAAACACCTGATCTTGCTAAAGAAGATTTTTTAGCTGCAGCCGAAATGGTGATTAAACCGGCATTGAAAGGAGTTGACGAAATGACCATTAAGGAAGAAGAGATTTTATTTCCGATGGCCATGGACAAGCTGACCGATGCCGACTGGTACGAAATCGACAAACAATCGCTTGAGATAGGTTATTGCTTATACGACCCTGCTGAAAAATGGATACCTGAAGGAATGGAACCTGCCACTGTCAATGATGCACAAAAAAGTGGCAGCCATATGCAATTGCCAACGGGTAGTTTCAGTGCAGAGGAATTGCTGAGCGTTTTCTCCACCTTGCCTGTCGACATCACTTTTGTGGATAAGGATGATAAGGTCAAGTTTTTCTCACTTACTCCTGACCGTGTTTTTCAGCGCAACAGGGCCATCCTGAATCGTGATGTGAGGCATTGTCATCCACCGGGAAGCGCACATATCGTGGACAAGATACTTGAGGATTTTAAAAGCGGAAAACAAAGCCGCGCCCCGTTTTGGATCAATATGCGTGGCAAGATGATCCATATCGAATATTTTGCGCTTAGGAATGAACAAGGTGAATACCTGGGCACGCTTGAAGTATCGCATGATGTTACCCGTTACAGGGAGCTTCAGGGTGAGCAGCGTATCTTATCTTATATTGAATAACCCTTAGCCCGTTAATCATTGAAGTTCCGATGCAGACTCCCTCGCGGATGCCTTGATAATGCAGGGAGTTGTTGTATTGTTTTACTTATAACCATCTGATAATTTGAATACTATGGAAGAAAAACTTATCATAACCCCAAAGACAAAAGTTTTGAATCTAATTGAAGCCTATCCGCAGTTGGAAGATGTGCTGATTGATTTTGTACCGGAGTTTAAGAAGCTTAAGAATCCGGTCCTGAGAAGGACAGTAGCACGTATTGCCACACTGCAGCAAGCAGCTGCTATTGGAAATGTTCCGGTTGAAAAGCTTATAAATATTTTGCGTAAGGAAGTAGGGCAGGACCTAACCGACGACCAACAAGAACATCCCTATCAAACGGATAAGCCAGACTGGTTCAGTCCTGACCTCATAGTTGCTGAATTGGACGTCAGGCCTATGCTTGCTCAGGGCGAACATCCCGTAAACCAGGTTGTGGCTGATTACAAGCAGTTGCCTGAAGGAAAGATCTTTAAAATGACCGCTCCATTTTTACCGGCGCCGCTTATTGATAAGGTGAGCAGCCTGGGGGCTCAACATTGGATAGAGAAAGGGAAGGATGAGGTGCATCTGATCTATTTCTTTAAGCAGGCTTAATTATCGTCCGGTATGGCTTGATTGCTTAATTTTGAGCTATGAAACCACTTAAGCAGACAGTTCTGGATTCACTCGATGGAACTGATGAAGCCATTCTGCCATATATCCCATACCTGCTTCAGGACTTTCGTGAAATAGGTTCTGATCCCGAAACCATGCTTCTGATGATTGAGCAACATATTCCAAAGAAGCATTTTCGCATCCTGGACCTGGGCTGCGGCAAAGGTGCCGTTGCCTGTCGGCTGGCACAAGCCCTGTCCGCATATGTTCATGGTATCGATGCCATGGATGATTTTATTATTTCAGCCAAACAGTATGCCCATCAACTTGGCTTGGATCATAAGGTCACCTTTGAAGTGGCTGATGTCAGGCTGCGTATTCAGGAATTAAAGAATTATGATCTTGTCGTACTAGGTTCAATAGGTGCGGTTTTTGGAGATATGTATCAAACCCTGAAAACATTGGAAGGGGCGATCAATGATTCGGGTTATGTATTGGTTGACGATGCTTTCCTGCCAGATCATTCAACCGTTGAATATAACAGATGCTTATCCGAAACTGAATTTTACACCCAGATTGCACAGGCTGGATTTTCAATCGTTGCCGAACAGCTTTTTGACCGTTCCAGGGTATATTCCGGCGATGAGGACCTGTTGAAGGGAATTGAACAACGTATCAGCGAACTTATTGAATCGGAACCTTCGAAAAAGGAGGTTTTCAAAGCCTATTTAAAGAGTCAGCAGCATGAAACCTGGATGCTGGATAACGCACTTGTAACAGGCACATGGCTACTGCATAGAAAATAATTCCATCCTTGACGATATGCTTCCATTAGCTGTTTTTTTTCCTTCAATAGCTTTTTGAACCATAATCTTTCTAATTTTGCAACATTGTTGCATTTGAAACGATGTTGGGAATGAATACTGCCAAATCCTTATTGAACGAAAACAGCCTGGCCAAAACACCCTGCCGGATAGATATGATTTGTACCTTGTTAGAATCAGACACTGCCCTTACGGAATTTGAGATTAAACAGCGGATTGTCTATGACTATGACAGGGCTACCATTTTCAGAAATCTGAAAGCTTTTTTGAAAACAGGGCTGATCCATGCAGTGTCATTAGAGGGTGGTGAGGTTCGCTATCAAATCACCAAAACCAGGGTGAACAACCCTGTGCATGCACATTTCCATTGCAAAAAATGCAGCAAGGTATACTGTTTAAATGAATTGGCATTCAAAGGTATTACATTACCTAAGGGCTTCACTGCCGAGGATTATGATATTGTCATCAAAGGATGGTGTCCGCACTGCAATGTGAAAAGCGCCAGTAATTAGAAATATAACTTAAATCACCTTTATAGAATGGAATATACCTGGTTGTATGCAATAGGGAGTGCTTTACTCGTCAGTCTGATCGCTTTTGTTGGTGTTTTGTTTTTATCCTTTCGCATCGAAAAACTGAAGAAGATCATCTTTATACTGGTGAGTTTTGCTGTTGGCGGCCTTTTGGGGAATGCTGTTTTTCACCTGCTTCCGGAATCGTATATGCAAATTGGTAATCCGGTTACGGTAGCTGTCCTTCTCATGGCCGGCTTGTTGATGTTGTTTGTGTTGGAGAAGTTTTTTCATTGGCAACATCATCATGAATTGGACCATCACAAGAAAGAAATAAAGGCCTTGGGCCCGATAAGCCTTGTAGCCGATGGATTTCATAATTTCGTGGATGGCATTCTGATAGCTTCAGCCTGGATGGTAAGTCCGGAAATAGGTATTGCGACCACACTGGCGGTTGTCATCCATGAAATTCCGCAGGAAATCAGTGATTTTGGCATATTGATTCATGCAGGGTATACCAAAGGAAAAGCCTTATTGGCCAATTTTATTGCGGCCTGTACAGCCATTTTAGGTGCTTCTCTGACCTTATTACTCGGTAGTCATATACAAAACCTGTCGATTTACATTTTGCCTTTTGCAGCAGGTGGTTTCATCTATCTCGCTGCTTCAGATCTGATTCCGGAGTTGCACAAGGATCATTCGAGGTCTAATGCTATCATCCAGCTGATCTTTATACTTGCCGGCCTCGGTCTGATGTATTTCATCAGTATGGATCATGGGCATATCCATCTCAATGGGAATGATTTGCATCATCATCATTGAAAAATTGGTGAAGGTGATTTGTTGAAATTCAAAAGGTATGGATAAGGTGGGTTAAAGACAGCCGGTCAGTTTTGTTGCGGATCGTTCGGAAAATTGTGCCAAAGCCGGTAATCATTGCCCATTCGACGTAAAAACCGATCCCACATTTTTTCCGGTTTGGTTTGCATCAAACTGCGTGCTGTGGCTGTTGAAACCAGCCATGAGTTGCGCTGCAATTCCAATTCAAGCTGGTTGGCATCCCAGCCTGAATATCCGATGTAAAACCTGATCTGATCCGGACGGATGGCATTCAACTGTATCATTTCGCGCACGGTTTCCAGGTTGCCTCCCCAATAAAGTCCACGCAAAACTTCATTGCTTTCCGGTATTTCATCTCCAAGCAGGTGGATGAAAAACAAACTGTCGGTCTGAACCGGACCACCCAGGTAGACAGGCACTTCAAAATCGGGAAACCCTTTCACAACATCGTTGAAATTAGATCTAAGCGGTTTATTCATGATCAGCCCAAACGATCCTTCCTCATTATGTTCGGCAAGCAACACCACCGAACGGCCAAAATAATAATCACCCATCAGTGGCTCCGAGATTAATACATGTCCACGCGAGGGTGATAGGTTATTGGTCCTGATCTGAAGCAGTTTTTCGATACCCATATTGACAAAAAATTTAGAATATATTTATGCTTTTGGTCAAATACCTAACTTTACAGCCTAAATCAAAAAGCATACCAGCAATTGAACAGGATTCCCAATCAGTCACACTTTGATCAACTGCGCAAGAAATACCCTTATTTTGTATTTCAAAATTACAGTATTCAAGACGAAAATGGAAGCCTTAAGCTGAAATTTAACTTTAATTTAGCAAATCAGTTTTTCTTTGAACCCCAAATAGAAATTCCAGCCAGAAGTTTCCTCGATTGGAAAGCTTTGCCCGGGGAGGCGTTGGAGCAACTGGCATTCAACATTGGCATGGTGGAGCTGATCAGTTATTGGAAGGCTGCATGTCCGCCGCTACTCATTGTTAAACCATTCCGTTTGGATACACAACAGGTAAACTGGTGGAAGAAATTGTATTATCATGGTTTAGGGGAGTTTTTCTATTTGAATGGCATCCATACCGGCATCAACGATTTTATGGAAATCCGGTCGGAAGGCAATTCTCCTATTGATGCCTGTGACATGTTGCCAGAGCAAAAAGCTGTGGTGCCAGTGGGTGGTGGTAAGGATTCTGTGGTTACGCTGGAGTTACTCAAGAAATTCGATGTGCCCTATTTTCCCTTTATCATAAACCCACGCCATGCAAGCCTGGGTTGTGCTTTCGCAGCCGGCTTTCACATCAATGAAATAGCAATTGTAGACAGGAAATTAGATCCTTTGCTGCTCAAGCTGAATGAACAGGGCTTTTTAAATGGACATACACCATTCTCCGCATTGATAGCTTTTGTAGCCGCCCTGGTTGCAGCCGGCAGTGGCAGTCAGTATGTGATATTGTCAAATGAATCCAGCGCAAACGAAGCGACTGTTGAAGGCACCATGGTGAACCACCAATACAGCAAATCATTGGCTTTTGAACGCGATTTCAGAGTTTATTCACAGAAATATTTAATCAAACATGTGGAATACTTCAGTTTGTTGCGGCCCTTGAATGAATTGCAAATCGGTTCGCTGTTTAGTCGTTACCCTATATATTTTGAGCATTTTAAAAGTTGTAATGTGGGCAGCAAGACCGATTCGTGGTGTTGTAAATGTCCGAAATGCCTGTTTACATGGTTGATGCTGTCACCATTTGTTGCGCACTCCAGGCTGAAGCAGATTTTTGGCTGTAACCTAATGGCAGATACCGGTTTATTGCCCATAATGAGTCAGTTGGCAGGTCATTCTCACACCAAGCCATTTGAATGTGTGGGTACAGTGGAGGAAGTAAATGCTGCTATTTGGAATATCGCACATACAGATCCTAAGCGTGATGCCGGCTTGATCCATGCATTCAGAGAGAATTTTAATAAGCAAAACCAAACGATCTCTGAACTGGCTGAACTGCTTTCCCATTTTGATGATGACCATTTTTTACCTGATCTTTTTATTGCAAAGCTTAAGGAGGTAGTAAATGATTGAGGGGCTGATCCACAAACTTCAGGGCAAACGCATTTTGATTCTTGGGTTTGGACGTGAGGGAAGGTCGAGCTATGCATTTATAAGGCGGTTTTTACCTGAGCTGAATTTTGGCATTGCTGATCAGTCCATTCCGGATGATGTTGCGACAATTAGAGCTGACTATCCGCATGTTCAGTTACATTTTGGCCCCGCTTACCTGGATTCGATTATTCAATATGATGTCGTCATCAAGTCACCGGGGGTACGGCTGCCTGCTAATCTACATCAAACACCGGGAATCACCTCCCAGACAGATCTTTTTTTGCAGCTATTTAGCAGTCAGACTATAGGGGTTACCGGAACCAAGGGAAAGAGTACCACGGCAAGCCTGATCCACCACCTGTTGGTTTCGGCAGGGCAGAATTCATTGCTAATCGGGAACATTGGGAAACCATGCTTTGATGTATTGGATGAGATTAAAAAAGAGACGATTATAGTATTCGAATTGTCGGCGAATCAGCTTGAATTCATACATCGATCTCCTCATATTGCGGTATTGCTCAATCTTTTTGAAGAGCACCTTGACCATTTTGGGAGCTTCAAGGCTTATGTTAAAGCCAAGACCAATATTTTCAGTTACGGTTCTGAAGCTGATTTTCTTATTTGTGAACCCTCTGTTTTACAGATAACCAATATGCAAGCCTTCCAGCACACTTTAAGTTTTTATTCCCTTCCGAAAAATATACATCTAAAGCTCACAGGTGACCATAATCGCCACAATGCAGGTGCCGCCATATCGGCTTTGCTGGCTGCAGGTTTCCATCCAAACGATTTACTGCCTCATTTAGCTGAATTCAGGGGATTGCCTCACCGGCTGGAGTATGTTGGAAATTTCAACGGGATTGATTTTTACAACGACAGTATTGCTACTGTGCCTGAAGCATGTGTGGCAGCACTTAAATGCTTCAGTAAGGTGAATTTCTTGATTTTGGGTGGCTACGACAGGGGTATTAACTATGAATCGCTAGTCGGTTATCTTAAGACTCATCCTGTTCATCATATACTCTATACCGGGGTTGCCGGTGCAAGAATAGCTGACCTGTTAAGTGCATCGTCTTATGATCACCTCCATAGTTTTAAACTACTGGATGAAGCCATGACCTATATCTGGACGCATGCCAGGCCGGGTGATGTGTGTTTGCTTTCGCCTGCTGCTGCAAGCTATGATCAGTTCAGGAATTTTGAGCATAGGGGAGAGCGCTTCAAGGAGTTGATCAGTGGTTTGTTTAGCGAAAAAAAATCGTATGGATAGGCTTGTTTAAGCATCGGTTTTCTCCTGACTTCCGGATAAAAATGACAATGAAATTGCACAGTACTGGCCTGCTGATACCTATCAAACCTGTCACTACTGTTTGGGTGTCCCAGGCAAATCCTATTGTCCTTTTGTTTTGGCAAAAGGACCAAAACCA
>CALAZZ010000226.1 GCA_937926515.1 uncultured Bacteroidales bacterium
AGATTTGCATGCTGTAAACCAGCATAAACAAACAGTACAATTCCCCAATAGATGAAACAAAACATTTCAATAAACCCCGAAACCAAAGCCCAATACCCCATACCAGACGCTGTTGACGACAAGGCAAACATTGACGCTTTCATGGCCAAATTCCCCGAACGCAAGGTAGTGGTGGTGCAAGGCCTCGGATTCGTAGGCGCAGTGATGTCCATTGTATGCGCCAATGCCAAAGGGGCCGAATATGCCGTGATCGGAGTGGATCTGCCCACACCCCAATCGTGGTGGAAAATCTGCGAGATCAATGCAGGCCACTTCCCAATCAAGGCAAGTGATCCCAATGTGGAAGTCTTTTTTCAAAATGCCCGCCGTCAAGGTAACTTCTATGCCACCGCCGACCCCTATGCCTACAGCAAGGCCGATGTGATCATCGTGGATGTGAACCTGGATGTGGACAAACAAAATAACGAGATCAATGAACTGAAAGGCTTTGATCTGGACCTCAGCGGATTTAAAAAGGCCATAAGCGCCATAGGCGAACATTGTCACGAAGAGGTGCTGGTGATTGTTGAAACAACGGTACCACCAGGCACCTGCCAGCAGATTGTATATCCCATTATCAGTGAATCCCTTGCCAACAGGGGTCTGTCGCCCGATAAAATATTGATTGGCCACTCCTATGAGCGTGTGATGCCGGGGCCAGATTATGTGGATTCGATCATCAACTTCTACAGGGTCTATTCAGGCATCAATGACCGCAGCGCTGATGCGACAGAAAAATTTCTGAAAACCATTATCTCGACGGAAAAATATCCCCTTACCAGGCTGGGAAGTACCAATGCCACCGAAATGGCCAAGGTACTCGAAAATTCATACCGCGCCATGAACATTGCCTTTATGGTGGAGTGGTCGCGCTTCGCTGAAGAAGCCGGGGTAAACCTTTACGAGGTGGTCAATGCCATCCGTATGCGTCCCACCCACGCCAATATGATGTTCCCTGGTGTGGGAGTGGGCGGATACTGCCTCACCAAGGATGCGCTGATGGCCTCCTGGGCCAGGCAAAACATGTTTGGATCATTGGAACCGCTTCAACAAAGCGAAACAGGCGTTTCCATCAACGACCTGATGCCTTATTATGCCTTCGACTTTATAAAGGAAAAACTGGGCATACCGCTGAAAGGCCTAAATATTCAGCTCCTGGGCGTTTCGTACCGCAGCGATGTGGGCGACACCCGCTACAGTCCTGTTGAATACCTCTATCGATTGCTGAGCCGGGCAGGTGCCATTGTCCACGTCCATGACCCCTATGTAAGCTATTGGGAAGAATTGCAGATGGAGGTGCCTTCAAAGTTGAATGATCTGTTAATCAACAAGATAGATGTGCTTGTATTTTCTACCGGTCATAGCATCTACAAATCGGATGAAGCCATCCATGCTTTTATTGACAGTCATCCGGAATGTTATGTGTTTGACCTGCTGGGCGTGATCCCCGAAAGCTTTATCCAATCGTCACAAAACAGGAATATCAAGGTACTAGGTCGTGGTGACATCTGATAAAATCGCATCTTTGCAATTAAGTAAGCCATTTTTGCGTTTTGTATGCTGTGACCAAAATTCTAAAGCTCTTCTTTCTTTTAGCCCTACTGCCTTTGTCAGGCACAGCCCAGGATGCCGTAGGCATGTCAGTGGGAAACTATGCAGGTATTGAAGGTTCGTTGCTGAATCCGGCTTCCATAGCCAATTCAAAATCATACCTCGAGATCAACCTGTTAAGCGGCATTATCTTTGCACATAACAATTACCTCAGGCTGGTTCCGAATGATCCTAATGGCAACCAGAACCTGGAGGTGGCCGCTTCCATTTTCCCTTTCTTCGGTGGCTCGGGCCTTGATATTGTAGATAAATATACCACCCCCGACAAATATGCCTTTGTCAACACCCGCTTCACTGGGCCTTCGTTCATCTATTCGATCAACAGGCATGCCTTCGCCTTCCACACCTCATTCAGGACGTTTACCTCCGGCCTGGATATTCCCTACGATGTAGCTAAGTTTGCCTTTGAAGGCTTGTATTTTTCCGATCAACATTTTATCAATTATATCCATCCCGAACCTTTTGAGGTGATGAGCCTGGGTTGGAACGAGCTGCGCTTCAGCTATGCCAATACCTTCAGGAAGAATTACAGGGAACAGCTCACGGCCGGGGTGGCACTAAAGGTATTGTTGGGATACCATGGGTTCTATCTCAACAGCACCCAGGCCGACTATATGGTGCCCCATCGCGACACCATGCATATCTATCATCTTGATGCTGTTGCAGGATACTCGCTTCCATTTGATTACAGCAGCAACGACTTCTTTGGTTTCAGGTCACCGGTAAGGGGGTTCGGCCTGGCATTCGATCTTGGACTCACCTATACCAAACCCAGTCTTGAAAGCCTGAGGCGGCCCTCGCATATGCGCCATGATGAAACACCCTATATTTATCGCGTGGGCATTTCTCTGCTGGATGTGGGTTATCTCAACTTCAACAAACATAGCCGCAGGCTGCAATTCGATGGAATTAGCGCTACCTGGGGAGGGCTGTCACAAATTGAATTCATCAGCATGGATGACCTGGTCGATACCATGAGCCTGGCACTGACCAACAGCCTGACAGGCCTCGATGATGGAAGCGGATTCAGAATGTTCCTCCCTTCTGCACTCTCGCTGCAGTTTGATTACAATATTAACGGCAGCTTTTATGTGAATGCCATGCTGCTTCAGAACATCCGCTATGCCACCTTGCAGGTGTCACGCCCATCCTATGTGGCTGTAACACCACGCTTTGAAAGCAATATGTTCGGTGTTTCCATGCCGATCACCTACCTGGCTACCAACGACCTGCGTATTGGACTTGCCATCAGGTACCTGTATTTCACCATAGGCACGGATAAGCTGGGAGCCTACTATGGCTCAACTGATTACAATGGGTTTAGTTTATATTTCAGTGTAAAGTTCAATCTTTTAAAGGCAAATTACGACAAAGCTGCGTTCGAGTGCCACAGGGATTAGTGTCGTGTCATTGCTACTGTGTCGGTTAAGTCGCAGAGGTTTTTTCTCAGATCAAAAAAGAAACCCT
>CALAZZ010000227.1 GCA_937926515.1 uncultured Bacteroidales bacterium
TCGCAACCCCAGTGGTATGTACCGGAAGGTGAGGCATCAGCATTTGGTTTGTAGGGCCGGAAACAGTAATCCCTACATAATAATACCAATAATATGGGAAATCTAACCACTTCTGTGGTTAGTTTTATTAATTTAGAAACTTTCTAAATTAAAAGCGCTGTTTATCAGAGCAGTAACTGATTTCGCGAGTTCATTGTTTTTGAATTGGTGTTCTGATGTTTTTAAACCAAACAGGATCTGAGTCCCTGGCTGGTTCAAAAAGCAAATGTACTTAGTGCACCACCAACTTCTCCACCAACCACTTCTCCCCATCCCAAACCCTTACCTGGTACAAGCCCCTGGGGAAGTGCGCCACCTCAATCATGTGGAATTGGCTTGTTAGCTGCACCTTGTACAGCAACCTGCCTGTGGGGCTGTATAGCTCTATTTGCGCCTGTGAAAGTTGCATGTTTTCGGGTAGTTGGAGCCAGACTTGGTTGGTGGCGGGGTTGGGGTAGATAATAAACTTTGGCAAACTTTCCGCATATGGATTTTCATCCAACGAAACGGTACCATCAGGTTTAAGTTTTATTACAAGCAAGTTCATCAGTGGCGCCTGCCCGGGATAGGTTTTAAAACCTGATACAATTACGCCTCCATCAGAAGTAGCCGTTACAGTATTAACCTGGTAGTAGGCATCGCCACCAAAATACTTTTCCCAAATGATATTCAGCTCCGCATCCAGTTTGTTAACCCGAATCCAGGATGGTTCCTGTTGAAATGGCCATTCAAAAGGTATAATATTCTTAATTCCAGCTGTATAAATAGTATTATTCTCAAAGGAACATATTGCACTATAAGGTGCAGGAAAATCTCTGATAATTCCATCTCCAAAAGTGATATAAACCAGAGGAGAAATTAATTCGTTTGCGAGCACTAATACTGATTTATAAATATCTGTAGCATAACTCCCTAAATACCAATTCAGTGTCTTTGCTTGCAGATAATTATTAAATCCATACATTATGGAACTCGGAGTAAAACCTTTCCCAGCAAATGCAATTAAACCACTGCTTACTATTGCCATATTAGTATTACCTACCCCTGCAATATTTGGTATTTTAGAAGTTTTTAAGTATTGCAATTCATCATCAAATTGCAGAAAAAATTCTAGGCCTTGGTTTGTATTACCTTCCATTGGACCAGTCACAGAAATGCCATATATCACTGGATCACTGGAATATTGTATAATATCATTAACATAATGGTTTCCTTCGGAAGTATGTGTATTAAAATTTATAAGGTTGCCAAACATATCAATTTTCGCAATTGCAAGATCCATCTGACCAAATGGGCCATATGAACCAGCCCATGTTAGGTTATTACTTTCATCCAGAGCAGTGTAAAATATTTCAAGATTAAGTGGAATTTGGGTATAGATTTGCTCGATGGGTTGCATTTCATCATCGAAATGTATTTGCACGGCATAAGTATCACTCATATTCTCTGTGAGGTGCGCTAATCCAGTTACAACTATGTGATTGTCATCGACTCTGTGAATTCTAGATAGATTAATAATAGTATCAGTGCTACCAAGAGGTAATTGAGATAATACTTCACCATTAGCTGACAGTTTAACGAGAATATCGTAACCATAAGTTGGATGTACCAATACTAAAATAATGTACTCATTATTGTTTGTCTCAACTATATCCATTCCTTGCATAGGAAATGAATTTTCAAGTTCAAAATAAAAACTGTTTTGTGCTTCTATAAACGAGATAAACAATACATTCAAAATAATTAATAAATGTGTTTTTCGCTTTATATGAATTAATTTGCTTAGCATATGTAACTGTAATTAAGTCACCTTGGTTGTCTTTCGACAACCAAGGTAAATAAAACTATAAATCTTCTTGGGGTTGACCAGAAATATGTGGTATACCATAATAGATCATTAGTGTGTGACGTGGAAAACTTTGATAATTATACATGAGAATATCATCAATCACATGATACTTGATAAGGGATAATCCAGGTGGCTCATTTATTACCCCAAATTCAAGAATATTAGGGTGATAATAGTTTAAATCATCAGGCGGTAAACAAGAATGTTGGAAGTTTGGATCCAGGTAATCAATCGGGATATGACTTGCAAATAATTTATAGCCTGAAGGGCTCATCTCATCCGGAAAGTAATCCGCATGAACTACAGCTGTGTATTCATCTGTCCAATACACCCTTCCAGGGCCCGGTACGGGTACTGTAATGTTGGCCGCAAAAGTAAGCCTCTTGGCCGCGTCAGAGCCAATATTTTCACCTTCGTAGGGGCCGCAGCGGCCAAGTCCCCAACCCCAGTACCACCAGTGGCCTTCGCTGAAAGGATAGCCCCAGCTTAGGCCCGAGTTGTATCCCATCATGGCTACTGCCATGAGCTCTGCCTGATCATTAGCCTGGCCTGAAATACTTACACTGACAAGGTCAAGTGTTTTTTCGGCTGCTTCGATTTCATGGTACCTGGCCGATAAAAAACCTGTTATTTCAAAAAAGGCATTGGAAAATGCTTCCATGCTGACCTGACCACTTTGTAAGGGTACGTTCACGAAAACCGTATCCAAGGGAAGTATTTCATATTCCATTTTTGTATCGGCATAGGAGAAATTCAAGGTAGCCGAAAGGTGCCAGCGCGCATCCTCAAGGGACATAAGTTCGCCGCTTTTCAGCGGGTTGTCCATCTTTTGCTTGAATTCCAGCAGGTATTGGTCCATTTCTGAAAGCATGGGTGTTTCAATTTCTGCGTTCAAGAGTTGTGTATCCGGCATGTCTTTTTTGCAGGAAAAAAGCGTCAGAAACAACAACGCCAATGAGATGTTAAATATTTTGTGTTTCATGGTATAATGTTTTTGATGTGAATAAAAAGAGTTTTTAGACTTTGGCGGATTATGATTGATCGCCGGTATCCCCTGGCGACCGCCATCCCCCGTGCACTTCACTTTCAGGGATGGCGTTTGTTCGGACAAACTTATTCTTCCCCAGCCAAAAAATATATTTCGTGGTGCAATAGAGGACAGAGTGTCTTAAGGCTCTACGGCCAAAATGGGGCTCAGAATTCAGCCCTGCATAAAAATATTGTGTCTGAAATAGAAAGTCGTGATTGATTGAGGGGGGGGGGTAACACCTTATTATACAGATCATTACAAATGTCTGCAGCATGGCAATCAACTCTTTTGGCCGGCATGAACGACTGCTGTGCCCGGGATGTGGCCGGATGGTTCATTTTTTAATGGTTCCGGTACTAAAATGGTATTTTCTATACATTAATACCCATAAGCCCTTAAACCTAACCATTTGACTATGGTTTTTTTAAGGTCATTATCCAATTTAGAATGATTATGAATTATAGGTGCTGTTAATCAGCGCTTTCCAATTATCATTGTTAACGGCTTTTCACAACTCCAGGTGGAATCGCATGGTTATATCAGTACCCTATACTTTCTCGGCATCAAAGTGATGCCAAGCGGGACAAAAAGATTCTTATGCCTTGATAAAAAGATTTTTTTACCTTTGCAGCCCGATTAAAAGAAAAGATTCAGTACTAATAAAAAGAGAGTGTAAAGCATATGATTATCATTCCTGTAAAAGAAGGCGAAAGCATTGACCGCGCATTAAAAAAATACAAACGTAAGTTTGAGAAAACAGGTGTTGTAAAAGAATTGCGCAACCGGCAAAAGTTTACCAAGCCCTCCATTGTCAACCGCGAGCGCAAACTTAAAGCCATCTATATCCAGCAGCTTCGCCAGGAGGCCGATAATTAAGGCCGGGTTTCTTAAACATTTTTTATCAAATTGCTTTGATGTCGATATAGATTAAACTATATTTACATCAAAGTTTTGTATGGGGTAATGCGTGAACGTTTTTTAACATATCTCACCACCGAAAAGCGTGCTTCAGCACACACCCTGGATGCATACAATACCGATCTGAAACAATTTGAAATGTTCGTATCCGAAATTTATGACCTGGAAGGGATTCAGTCAGCCACCTCTAATATGATCCGCTCATGGGTGGTTCAGCTCAAAGACCATGGTATTTCGGCGCGAAGCATCAACCGTAAGCTTACCAGCCTGAGAAGCTATTATGGCTTTTTACAGAAAACAAACCCGGGAACTGATAACCCGGCTGCAAAGATCAATTCGCTCAAATCAAAAAAACAATTGCCTGTATTCATTCCCCAGGAAAGTATGCAGAAACTGCTCGAGAACGAAGGCTCCGGGTTGGGTTTTTCGGAATTACGTGATTACCTTATTATAGAAGTGCTGTATCAAACAGGGATGCGTCGTGCCGAACTGGTTCAACTAAAAGAAAAGGATATTGATTTCGGCCGCTCAGTTTTTAAAGTTAGCGGCAAGCGTAATAAACAACGCTTTGTTCCGTTTCATTCAAAACTATCGCTTGCATTGAACGCTTACCTCGAAGCTAAACATAATAAATACGGAACCGCTGTACCCGCACTTATCGTTTCGGACAAGGGCAGGCCTGCCACGGCCGACTTGATCTATAGAATTGTAAACAGTTATCTGAAACAATTCACCAGCCTGACCAAAACCAGTCCGCATGTGCTGCGCCACACCTTTGCCACCCACTTACTTAACAATGGGGCCAGCCTCATTGCCATACGCGATCTGTTGGGGCACAGCAACCTGGCCGCCACTGAGATCTACACCCATAATTCCATTGAACAATTAAAAAAAATACATGAACAAGCCCATCCAAAGGGGCATTAATTAATAAAACAAGGAGGTTAATATGAAAGTCATTATCAATTCTGTACACTTCAAGACCGATCAAAAACTTGAAAACTTCATCACCAACAAAATAGAAAAACTTGCAAAAAAACACGATGACATCATCGGTTCTGATGTGACCCTCAAGCTAGAAAACACAGACAGCCCTGAAAATAAGATCACTGAAATACGTGTAAATATGAAAGGAAACGACCTCTACGCCAGCAAACAGAGCAAATCATTCGAAGAAGCAACAGATCAGGCCATCGACGCTTTAAAAAAACAATTGGAAAAAAAGAAGGGTAAATATACCCACTAAAACAGTGCGCTATCCAGCTGCCTGAGGGTCTGATGAAAAAATAATGCACTTTTTCAAAAAAAACTTTTGGTAATTCATCAAAACTATCTATTTTTGCAAACCTTTTTCGAGAGGGTTTGCATACTTATGCATTCAACGTTCTTTAAACAAGCCGATGTAGCTCAGTTGGCCAGAGCAGCTGATTTGTAATCAGCTGGTCGGGGGTTCGAATCCCTCCATCGGCTCTGTTTTAAAAAATCATGTGACGGGGAAGTACCAGAGCGGTCAAATGGGGCAGACTGTAAATCTGTTGGCGCAGCCTTCGGAGGTTCGAATCCTTCCTTCCCCACAGATTGCCGATTGCGGGAATAGCTCATTTGGTAGAGCGACAGCCTTCCAAGCTGTAGGTGGCCGGTTCGAGCCCGGTTTCCCGCTCAAGGCCGATGTAGCTCAGTGGTAGAGCGCTTCCTTGGTAAGGAAGAGGTCACGAGTTCAATCCTCGTCATTGGCTCAAAGTTTATTTAATACTAACACCTTTAAATAAAACAATTAGATATGGCTAAAGCAAAATTTGAACGTACAAAGCCACACGTTAACATCGGAACCATCGGTCACGTTGACCACGGTAAAACTACTTTAACAGCAGCAATTACACTCTGTCTTCAGGACAAGGGATTTGCCGAGTTTAAATCTTTTGATTCAATCGACGCTGCCCCTGAAGAAAAAGAAAGAGGTATCACCATCAATACCGCTCACGTTGAGTACCAGACTGACAGCCGCCACTATGCGCATGTTGACTGTCCCGGTCACGCTGACTACGTGAAAAACATGGTAACAGGTGCTGCCCAAATGGACGGTGCAATTATCGTAGTAGCTGCAACCGACGGCCCGATGCCACAAACGCGTGAGCATATCCTTTTGGCACGCCAGGTAGGCGTTCCAAGGCTCGTTGTATTCATGAACAAGGTTGACCTTGTTGATGATGAAGAGCTGCTCGAACTGGTTGAAATGGAAATCAGGGACCTCCTCACCTTTTATAAGTTTGATGGAGACAACACCCCTGTTATCCGTGGATCAGCACTCGGCGGACTCAACAAAGAGCCACAATGGGTTGAAAAGATCTTTGAACTCATGGAAGCATGTGACACCTGGATACCACTTCCGGAACGTGATCAGGACAAACCATTCCTGATGCCGGTAGAGGACGTGTTCTCAATCACCGGACGTGGTACAGTGGCCACCGGCAGAATTGAAACCGGCGTGATCAAAACAGGTGATCCTGTTGACATCATCGGTATGGGTGCCGAAAAACTAAAATCTGTTGTTACCGGAGTGGAGATGTTCCGTAAGATCCTCGACCGTGGTGAAGCAGGTGATAATGCAGGTTTGTTGCTACGTGGTATTGACAAAGATGAAATCCGCAGGGGCATGGTCATCGCGGCTACTGGCTCAGTCACACCACACAAGCATTTCAAAGCTGAGGTGTATATCCTGAAAAAAGAAGAAGGTGGCCGTCATACACCATTCCACAACAAATATCGTCCACAGTTCTATTTCAGGACCACTGACGTTACCGGTGAGATTATCCTCCCCGAAGGTGTGGAAATGGTAATGCCTGGTGACAACCTCACCATTGAAGTGCAACTGATCGCTGAGATCGCCATGAACAAAGGTTTGCGTTTCGCAATCCGTGAAGGTGGCCGAACAGTGGGTGCCGGCCAGGTAACTGAGATTCTGGAATAAGGATCAGTCAAAATGATATAAAATTGTTAAAGGTATTCTGATCCAGACATTTCGGAATACCTTTAACTTGCTAAATAAAAGCATAAATAAAAAGGATACGGGTGTAGCTCAACTGGTAGAGTAGTGGTCTCCAAAACCATTGGTTGTGGGTTCGAGTCCTACCACCCGTGCAATTAAAAGTTTAGATTCAATGGCAAAATTAAGCATCGTAAACTACGCAAAGGAAAGTTACACCGAATTGTTACAAAAGGTTTCCTGGCCCACATGGAGTGAGCTGCAAAGTAGTGCTATTGTCGTATCCATTGCTTCCCTTATAATAGCCCTTGTGGTTTATTTGATGGATAAGTCGTTTCAAACAATACTGGAAAACTTTTACAGGTTATTCTAATAATTGTTTGATGCCTGCGATCTAAAAGTGTGCGTTAACAAAATCATCTCAAGTCATTGCCGGAAATGAGTGAACCGACCGAAAAAAAGTGGTATGTAGTCAGGGCTATCAGTGGTAAGGAAAAAAAGGTAAAAGAATACCTTGAATCCGAAATCACCCGTCTTGGGCTGCAATCCATGATTACGCAGGTGCTCATCCCGACTGAAAAAGTGTACCAGATCCGTAAAGGAAAAAAAATCAGCAAGGAGCGAAATTATTTTCCGGGTTACGTTTTGATCGAAGCCGCTTTGACAGGCGAGATTCCGCATATCATCAGGAATATTCCAAATGTGTTGGGATTTCTTGGTACCAGAGGTGAAGCCGACCCGTTGCGTCCGTCAGAGGTAAACAGGATCCTTGGAAAGGTTGATGAACTGGCCGAAATGGGCGAGGAAGTCAATGTGCCTTTCATCATTGGTGAAACAGTTACTGTTACTGATGGGCCATTCAACAGTTTCAGTGGTGTGATTGAAGAAATTAACGAAGAAAAGAAGAAGTTGAAGGTGATGGTTAAGATCTTTGGTCGTAAAACACCCCTGGAGTTGAGTTTTATGCAGGTTGAGAAAGAATAAACAAACGCGCACGCTCCTTATATCACGCTTTAATTAATAAGGATAAAAATGGCAAAAGAAGTAAGCGGATTAATTAAACTGCAAATCAGAGGAGGAGCTGCAAATCCTTCACCACCGGTAGGACCTGCATTGGGTGCTAAAGGTGTTAACATCATGGAGTTTTGTAAACAGTTTAACGCCCGTACACAGGATCAGGCAGGGAAAATTATCCCGGTTATTATCACTGTGTACAAGGATAAATCGTTCAACTTTATCATCAAAACCCCTCCTGTTGCCGTGCAAATAATGGAAATGGCCAAGTTGAAAAAAGGTTCTCCGGAATCAAACAGGAACAAGGTCGGCTCCATTAACTGGGATCAGGTGCGCACCATTGCTGAAGCCAAGATGAAAGATTTGAATGCTTTCACCGTGGAATCAGCCATGAAAATGGTGGCCGGCACTGCCCGAAGCATGGGTGTTAGGATTACTGGCGCAAAACCTTTTGAGAACAACTAAGGGAAAGTCCTTTGGTTGGTTGCATTTTGTAGAACCCTAAAAATTGAGTAATGGCAAAATTGACCAGAAACAAAAAAGAGGCACTTGCCAAGTTCGACAAAAGCAAGATTTACTCCTTGACCGAAGCAGTTGATATCGTAAAACAAATCACGTACACCAAATTTGATGCTTCAGTTGACCTGAACATCCGTCTGGGAGTTGACCCCCGCAAAGCCAATCAAATGGTGCGCGGCTCGGTAACCCTCCCCCACGGTACAGGTAAAACGGCCCGGGTGCTTGTGTTATGCACACCCGAGAAAGAACAGGAAGCTAAAGATGCGGGTGCTGATTACGTTGGTTTGGATGAATACATCCAAAAGATAAAAAACGGTTGGACCGATATTGACGTTGTAATTACCACCCCCAATGTGATGCCTAAAGTAGGTGCTTTGGGTCGCATCCTCGGTCCTCGTGGCCTGATGCCAAACCCCAAGACCGGAACGGTAACAATGGATGTGGGTAAAGCTATTGAGGAAGTAAAAGCCGGTAAAATCGACTTTAAAGTTGATAAATATGGTATCGTGCATGCCGGAGTGGCAAAAACGAGTTTCAGTAATGATAAAATTGTTGATAACGCCAGAGAACTGATCGTTACCATCAATAAAATGAAACCCGCCGCTGCTAAAGGGACATACGTAAAAAGTATATACCTGTCGAGCACCATGAGTGCAGGCGTGCAAATCGATCCTAAGTCAGTAACAGCTTAACCGTAATGAAAGGAAGTTATTGAAATGAGAAAAGAAGAGAAACAGTTACTTATCGATTCCCTTACGGAACAGCTGAGCAACAGTACAAATTTTTACCTTACAGATATCTCAGATCTGAATGCTGAAGACACCTCTAAGCTTAGAAGACTCTGTTTTAACCGGGAGGTAAAGCTTGTCGTGGTGAAGAACAAATTACTACGCAAAGCTCTTGAGAACTCAGGAAAAGAAGTAAGTGAATTGTATGATATCTTGAAAGGTGCAACATCTGTGATGTTTTCAGAATCAGGTAATGCACCCGCCAAACTGATCAAAGAGTTCCGGAAGACTTCTGAACGCCCTATATTGAAGGCAGCTTACATCGAAGAAGCAACTTACCTGGGCGATAATCAGTTGGATTATCTTGTATCCATCAAATCAAAGAATGAATTGATCGCTGACCTGATTGCATTGTTGCAATCACCAATGCAGAATGTGCTTGGCGCACTTCAATCAGGTGGCAATACAATTTCCGGTGTGCTCACTACATTATCTGAACGATCAGAATCATAAACAGAATGATTATCATTCATCAATAAATTTAGAAATTAATTTGTAAATCATTAAAAACGAAAATAAAATGGCAGATTTGAAAGCTTTCGCAGAACAATTGGTTAACCTCAGCGTTAAAGAGGTCAAAGAATTGGCTGACATTTTGAAAGACGAATATGGAATTGAACCGGCAGCTGCAGCCGTAGCAGTGGCAGCTGGTGGTGCCGCAGCCGGCGGAGATGCCCCGGCAGCAGAGGAACAAACATCATTTGATGTGATCCTAAAAGCCGCTGGCGCCTCAAAATTGGCTGTAGTTAAATTGGTGAAGGAACTCACAAGCCTCGGCCTTAAAGAAGCCAAGGAACTTGTTGATGCTGCACCAAAACCCATTAAAGAAGGTGTTGGTAAAGACGAAGCCAATGCATTGAAATCTCAACTTGAAGAAGCAGGTGCTGAAGTTGAGATCAAATAAGAAGGATAAGTTTTCTGCAAAAAACCAGGCAAATTGACCTCTATCTCTATTTTGAGATAGAGGTTTACGCCTTTTTTGCAGTTTGGTGAATTAGTTCTTTTTATTTCATTAATCGCCCGCTACTAGCAGGCAATAAAAACTCAAGACCTTGGCAGATCAAAAATCCGAAAGAATTAGTTTTGCATCCATCGGAAATGTGATTGAGTATCCTGATTTCCTGGACATCCAGTTGCAATCATTTCAGGACTTTTTTCAACTCGAAACCAATCCCGATAACCGGAAAAATGAAGGCCTTTTTCGGGTCTTCTCCGAAAATTTTCCGATCACTGATGCCCGCAACAATTTTGTACTCGAGTTTCTCGATTACTTTATCGATCCACCTCGCTATTCAATCGAAGAGTGTATCGAACGTGGCCTTACATACAGCGTTCCGCTCAAGGCCAAATTGAAATTATACTGCACAGATCCGGAGCACGAAGATTTCGAAACGATTGTGCAGGATGTGTACCTGGGCATGATTCCTTATATGACGCCCAAGGGTACTTTCGTTATCAACGGCGCCGAACGCGTTGTTGTGAGCCAGTTGCACCGTTCGCCCGGCGTATTTTTCGGCACACACAAGCATGCCAACGGAACACAGCTTTATTCGGCTAGGATTATTCCTTTCAAAGGATCATGGATGGAGTTTTCCACGGACATCAACAATGTGATGTACGCCTATATTGACAGGAAGAAAAAGCTGCCGGTTACCACACTGCTCCGGGCCATCGGCTATGAAACGGACAAGGATATCCTTGAAATATTTAACCTGGCCGAAGAAGTAAAGGTGAGTAAGGCGGGATTGAAAAGGGTTTTGGGCCGTAAATTGGCAGCCCGTGTTGTACGCTCGTGGATTGAAGATTTCGTGGATGAAGATACCGGTGAAGTGGTTTCGATAGAACGTAATGAGGTGATCATCGAACGTGAAGTTGAATTGGAAAGCGAACATATCGATACCATAGTTGATGCCGGTATCAAAACCGTATTGTTGCACCGGGAGGACTTTAATACCTCCGATTATGAAATCATCTTCAATACGCTTCAGAAAGATACAGCCAACTCGGAAAAGGAAGCTGTTGAATTTATTTACAGGCAGTTGCGTAATGCTGAGCCACCTGATGAAGAAACAGCACGCGGCATCATTGATAAACTATTCTTCTCTGATAAAAGATATGACCTTGGTGAAGTAGGCCGCTATCGCATCAACCGGAAACTTGGGCTTACAACTCCCGAGGACATCAAGGTTTTAACCAAGGAAGATATCATAGAGATCATTAAGTATCTGATCGAACTCGCAAATAAAAAGACTGAGGTAGATGACATCGACCACCTCAGCAACCGTCGTGTGAGGACCGTAGGCGAGCAACTCTACTCCCAGTTTGGTGTTGGTCTTGCCCGTATGGCACGTACCATACGTGAACGTATGAATGTGCGCGACAATGAAGTGTTTACGCCTACCGACCTGATCAATGCAAAAACATTGTCGTCAGTGATCAATTCGTTTTTTGGGACGAATCAGCTGTCGCAGTTCATGGATCAGACCAACCCACTTTCGGAAGTGACACACAAACGGCGTGTTTCTGCCCTAGGACCAGGCGGTCTCTCAAGGGAAAGAGCCGGATTTGAAGTACGCGATGTGCATTATACGCATTATGGCCGGCTTTGCACCATAGAAACACCTGAAGGTCCAAATATCGGATTGATTTCATCTCTTTGTGTTTATGCAAAAATTAATAAGCTCGGCTTCATTGAAACACCTTACCATCCGGTAAATGAGGGTATTGCTGATTTTAAAAACCCGCCCATCTACCTAAGTGCCGAAGAGGAAGAAGATAAAATTATTGCACAGGCAAATACGGAGGTTTCCGAAGATGGTCTGTTGAATGAAGAATTGGTAAAAGTTAGATACCTGGCTGACTATCCGATTATTGACCGTGAGAAGGTAGACCTCATGGATGTGGCACCCAATCAGATCGCCTCCATCGCAGCCTCTTTGATCCCATTCCTTGAACATGATGATGCCAACCGTGCATTGATGGGCTCGAATATGATGCGCCAGGCTGTACCCCTGCTTAGGCCCGAAGCACCAATTGTTGGCACAGGCATCGAAAGAGCTGTGGCAAAAGATTCGCGTGTACTGATCCATGCCGAAGGTGATGGTGAAGTGATTTATGTGGATTCATCTAAAATCACAATACGGTATGAACGCAGTGAAGAAGAAAAATTAGTGAGTTTCGATGAAGATGTAAAAACTTATCAACTTATCAAATTCACCCGAACAAACCAAGGTACCAGCATCAACCTGAAACCCATCGTTAACCGTGGTGACAAGATCACAAAAGGCCAGGTTTTATGTGAGGGTTATGGAACTGAAAACGGTGAGCTGGCCATTGGCCGTAACCTTATGGTCGCTTTCATGCCCTGGAAAGGGTATAACTTTGAGGATGCCATTGTGATCTCTGAAAGGCTTGTCAAAGAAGACGTATTTACTTCTGTTCATATTGATGAATTCAGCCTTGAGGTTCGTGATACCAAGCGTGGTATTGAAGAACTCACAAATGACATCCCAAATGTTAGCGCTGAAGCCACCAAGGATCTGGACGAAAACGGATTGATCCGCATAGGCGCCGAAGTTAATGAGGGCGATATCCTGATCGGCAAGATCACTCCAAAAGGCGAGAGTGATCCCACACCTGAAGAAAAACTTCTACGTGCAATTTTCGGTGATAAGGCAGGCGATGTGAAAAATGCTTCGCTTAAAGCACCACCGTCAATGAAAGGTGTGGTGGTTGACAAAAAGCTATTCTCGAGGATCATTAAGGACAGAAAGTCCAAAGCAAAGGACAAAGACCTCGTTGCAGAGCTTGACATACAACATAACAAAGAAGTTCAACAACTCAAAGATAAATTGGTTGATAAGTTGAACTACTTGCTTTCCAATAAAACCTCACAGGGAGTTTACAATAATTTTAAGGAAATTGTTGTACCCAAGAAAGCAAAATTTACACAGAAAATATTGATGGGTATCAATTACGCCAATGTCAACCCCAACAAATGGACCACTGACAAGGAGCGTAATGAGATGATCAAAACACTCATCAATAATTACAATATCAAGCACAAGGAACTGGTCGGCATATATAATCGAAAGAAATTCGTGGCCACCGTGGGTGATGAACTACCCAACGGGATCGTGCAGATGGCAAAAGTATATGTTGCCAAAAAACGTAAACTAACCGTAGGTGATAAAATGGCAGGCCGGCATGGTAACAAAGGTATTCTCGCCAAAATTGTTCGGGAAGAAGACATGCCATTTCTGGAAGACGGAACTGCTGTTGACATCGTGTTGAACCCGCTTGGTGTACCCTCACGAATGAACCTGGGTCAGATCTATGAAACCGTATTGGGTTGGGCAGGAAAAAAACTTGGACTTAAGTTTGCTACGCCCATCTTTGACGGTGCACATATTGACGAGATCAACGGATACCTGTCACAAGCAGGCTTGCCCGAAAACGGCAGTGTATATTTATATGACGGTGGCACAGGTGAACGATTCGACCAGCCTGCTACCGTAGGTTACATCTATATGTTGAAACTTCACCATATGGTTGATGACAAGATGCATGCCCGCTCTATCGGACCTTATTCACTGATTACACAGCAACCGCTTGGCGGAAAGGCACAGTTTGGTGGACAACGTTTTGGTGAAATGGAGGTTTGGGCGCTTGAAGCCTTCGGGGCCAGCAACATACTTCAGGAGATCCTCACTGTCAAATCAGATGATGTCGTTGGCAGGGCGAAAGCATATGAAGCCATTGTGAAAGGCGATAATATGCCAACCCCGGGCATACCCGAATCATTTAATGTACTTGTGCACGAATTACGTGGATTAGGCCTTGAAGTCAGTTTCGACTGATCAAATTAATCATGCAATCTCAATTCAGGTTGCCAGAGTTTTATTACTTGTTAAAACA
Source organism: uncultured Bacteroidales bacterium (assembly GCA_937926515.1). Taxonomy (GTDB): domain Bacteria; phylum Bacteroidota; class Bacteroidia; order Bacteroidales; family F082; genus CALAZZ01. The sequence continues at coordinate 14,058 of CALAZZ010000227.1, forward strand.
AACATAAACTGATATATGGCTTACAGAAGTGATAGCACTATTAGCAGCAGTTTTTCAAAAATAACCATCAGTCTGGCCTCTCCCGAGTCAATACTGGAACGCTCAAGTGGTGAGGTACTTAAACCCGAAACCATCAATTACAGAACCTACAAGCCCGAGCGGGATGGGTTGTTCTGTGAGCGTATTTTTGGCCCTGTAAAAGACTGGGAATGTCATTGTGGTAAATACAAACGCATTCGTTACAAAGGGATTATCTGCGATCGATGCGGTGTTGAAGTTACCGAGAAAAAAGTAAGGCGTGAGCGTATGGGACACATACAGCTGGTTGTTCCAGTCGCTCATATCTGGTACTTCAGGTCATTACCAAATAAAATAGGCGCTTTGCTTGGGCTACAGACCAAGAAACTGGATACCATTATTTATTATGAACGGTATGTGGTTATAAATCCCGGCATAAAACAAGCCGATGGTATTGAGTACCTTGATTTCCTGACAGAAGAGGAATATCTTGATATTGTTGACGCCCTACCGCCCGACAATCAGCACCTTCCTGATGATGATCCCAATAAGTTCATTGCGAAAATGGGTGCTGAAGCTATTCATGACCTATTGGCACGCCTTGATCTGGATGCTGTTTCGTATGAACTTCGCCATAAGGCAAATACGGAAACGTCGCAGCAGCGTAAACAGGAAGCACTCAAACGCTTGCAAGTATTTGAAGCTTTTCGTGATGCGCGACTTAGAAGAGAAAACCGACCTGAATGGATGATCGTGAAAGTTGTTCCGGTGATTCCACCAGAACTGAGACCACTAGTACCCTTGGATGGCGGACGTTTTGCCACCTCAGACCTTAATGACCTCTACAGAAGGGTGATCATCCGTAACAACAGGCTAAAAAGACTGATTGAGATCAAAGCTCCGGATGTGATCATGCGTAATGAAAAACGCATGTTGCAGGAAGCAGTTGACTCACTATTTGACAACTCAAGAAAAGCAAGTGCGGTTAAGACCGAATCGAACAGACCACTTAAATCGTTGAGTGATAGTCTTAAGGGAAAACAAGGTCGCTTCCGTCAAAACCTATTGGGAAAACGTGTTGACTATTCAGGCCGCTCAGTGATTGTTGTTGGTCCTGAACTTAATCTCAACGAATGTGGTATTCCAAAAGATATGGCTTCAGAGCTGTTTAAGCCTTTTATCATTCGTAAAATGCTCGAACGCGGTATTGTAAAAACCGTCAAGTCAGCCAAAAAAATTGTTGATCGAAAAGATCCTGTTGTTTGGGATATCCTTGAAAACGTCCTCAAGGGTCACCCCGTTCTCCTGAATAGAGCCCCTACCCTGCACCGTTTAGGGATACAGGCATTCCAGCCAAAACTGACCGAGGGCAAAGCCATTCAACTGCACCCATTGGTTTGTACAGCATTCAACGCTGACTTTGATGGTGACCAGATGGCCGTACATGTGCCTCTTGGCAATGCTGCTGTGCTTGAAGCCCAGATTTTGATGCTTGCATCACATAATATCCTGAATCCAGCAAATGGTGCACCCATCACTGTACCTTCGCAGGATATGGTACTTGGGCTTTATTACATCACAAAAGCACGTAAAAGTACTGACGAACAGCCCGTTAAAGGTGAAGGTAAACGTTTTTATTCAGACGAGGAAGTCATTATTGCCTATAATGAGAAAAAGGTTGACCTGCATGCCATCATCTACGTTAAAGCGACCATTCGCGAAGAAGGCAACTTGGTAGAGAAAATGATTGAAACCACTGTGGGTAGGGTGCTTTTCAACCAGGTTGTACCCAAGGAACATGGTTTCATCAACCAATTACTCACTAAGAAAGCCCTGCGCGATATTATTGGTGAAATCGTTAAGTTGCTTGGCACTGCTGCTGCTGCACAATTCCTTGACGACATCAAAAACCTTGGATTCCGGATGGCATTCAAAGGTGGACTTTCCTTTAACCTGGGTAATGTGGTTGTGCCCGAAGAAAAAGAAATCCTGATTAACCAGGCCAACGAAGAGGTTGCTGAGGTGGTATCCAATTACAATATGGGGTTCATTACAAATAATGAACGCTATAATCAGATCATCGATATCTGGACACATACCAATTCACATCTTACTGCAACACTGATGCAAAAGCTCTCACAGGACGACCAGGGTTTTAACCCGGTATATATGATGCTTGATTCAGGAGCCAGGGGGTCAAAGGAACAAATTCGCCAGCTCTCAGGCATGAGGGGTCTGATGGCAAAGCCACAGAAGTCAGGTGCTACCGGCGGTGAGATTATTGAAAATCCTATCTTGTCCAACTTCAAGGAAGGCCTTTCAGTTTTGGAATATTTTATTTCTACACACGGTGCTCGTAAAGGTCTTGCCGATACTGCACTTAAAACTGCAGATGCCGGATATCTTACACGTCGTTTGGTTGATGTTTCGCAGGATGTGGTTATTACTGAACCTGATTGTGGAACACTTAGAGGATTAACCATCTCATCGCTAAAGAAAAGTGAAGAGGTTGTTGAAACTTTATACGATAGGATCCTCGGACGTGTTGCCTTGCATGATATCTATCACCCTCTGACCAATGAATTGATCATACAGGGAGGAGAAGAGATCACTGAAGACATTGCTTCAGTTATTGAAAAATCTCCCATTGAGGATGTTGAGATCCGTTCGGTACTTACCTGCGAATCAAAACGTGGCGTTTGTGCCAAATGTTATGGTCGTAACCTGGCATCCGGCATGCTTGTTCAAAAAGGAGAGGCAGTGGGCGTAATTGCTGCCCAATCTATCGGTGAGCCCGGCACACAGCTTACTCTTCGTACTTTCCACGTTGGTGGTACGGCTTCTAATATTGCCATCCTTTCCAAAATCGAAGCAAAATACGATGGTATTTTAGAAATTGATGAACTACGCTCAGTTGAATTTACAAAAGATGACCGCACCTGGGATATTGTAATAGGCAGGTCGGCTGAAATGAAGATTATTGATAAAAACACAGGCATAGTGCTTACTTCAAGCAATATTCCCTATGGAGCCAACCTTCATAAAAAAGTCGGTACAGAGGTTAAGAAAGGTGAGCATATTGCTGACTGGGATCCCTATAATGCTGTTATACTGTCAGAATATGATGGTAAGATTTCTTTTGAAAACATCGTGGAAGGACAGACCTACAGGGTTGAATCTGATGAACAAACAGGATACCACGAAAAAGTGATTATCGAAACACAGCAAAAAGCCAAGAACCCTTCGATAAAGATTCTGGATAAGGATAATGTATTGGTTAAAGTTTACGACCTTCCTGTAGGCGCACACATCATGGTGGAAGAAGGCGCTGAAATTAAAGCCGGTGGTATGTTGGTCAAAATACCACGTGCCATTGGTAAATCAGGTGACATCACCGGTGGGTTACCCAGGGTCACCGAGCTTTTTGAAGCCCGAAATCCTTCGGAACCAGCGATTGTATCAGAAATTGACGGAGTAGTATCATTTGGTAAAAAGCTAAAGCGTGGAAATCGCGAAGTGATTGTAACCTCCAAAACAGGTGAAGAAAAGAGCTACCTGATTCCAACCACAAAGCAAATTCTAGCACAGGAAAATGACTTTGTTAAAGCCGGTACACCACTTTCTGAGGGAGCAATGACTCCTGCAGATATCCTGGCAATTAAAGGACCAATGAAAGTGCAGGAGTATATTGTGAATGAGGTTCAGGAGGTATATCGTCTACAAGGTGTTAAAATCAATGACAAACACTTTGAGGTGATTGTACGTCAAATGATGCGTAAAGTAGAAGTTGAGGATCCAGGTGATACTAAATTCCTTGAAGGTGAGCTTGTTAACAAAATCGATTTCCAGGAAGAGAATGATGAAATTTTTGGAAAAAAAGTGGTGACTGACCCTGGCGATTCAGAAACCTTAAAACAAGGCCAGATCATCAGTGCTCGTAAACTTCGCGATGAAAATTCAATGTTGAAACGCAAGGATAAATTACTTGTTGAAGCGCGTGATGCACAGCCGGCAACAGCTTTCCAGGTATTGCAAGGAATTACAAGGGCATCACTTCAAACCAACAGCTTTATCTCGGCTGCTTCATTCCAGGAGACCACCAAAGTACTAACGCTTGCTTCAATCAATGCCAAGATGGACGAACTCAATGGCCTCAAAGAAAATGTGATTGTTGGTCACAAGATCCCTGCAGGCTCCGGCCTTCGCGAATATGAAGATCTGATCGTTGGATCTCGCGAAGAATATGAAGCAGTGATGAAAGCAGCCTCCAATCCAACGAAAGTTGAAATCGAATAAATACAGATATTAATAGCAGCTTCATTTCGTGGAGTTGCTATTTAAATTAAAAATTTAATCATGGCAGAACAAAAAAATAAAGGTCAGATAAACATTGAATTGAGTGAAGAAGTTGCTGAAGGCATTTATTCCAATCTGGCAATCATCACCCACTCGCACTCAGAGTTTGTAATTGACTTTGTGAAATTAATGCCTGGTGTACAAAAAGCCAAGGTGAAATCACGAATAATTCTTACCCCTGAACATGCCAAAAGGCTGCACAGGGCACTGGTTGATAACCTTAAAAAGTTTGAGGCAACACATGGCCCCATTAAAGAGTCAAGTGGTCATGAGGGCATGCCGCCCTTTAGCCTGGGGGGGCCAACAGCACAGGCCTAAATTCTTATTTTAAAGGACAGGCCTTCAAGCCTGACCAAAAATTAAAGCTGCACCGAATTAATTTCAGTGCAGCTTTGGTTTTTATGATTACAAGTATTTATACCCTAAGAGACTATAAGCAGCTGACAAAATCTCATGCATTGGCTTATCTCACCGGATATGGTGGAATTTCAGGCAATTCCGGATAATCTTTCAATTGTTCCATGATGACCTCAATGGCTTTCAATAATTGGTCATCAATGCCGTCATACTCCCTGGCAGGGTCATTGTCGATAACAATATCAGGATCCACGCCATATCCTTCAATTGCCCAATTACCATCCTCATCAAAAGGAGCAAATTCCGGTTTACGTAAATCTCCTCCATCAATCAGCGGCAACGGACCCCTGATACCAACCACTCCACCCCAGGAGCGGGTCCCGATAGTAGTGCCGATGCCATGTTTTTTAAACTGATATGGGAACAGGTCGCCATCAGAGGCCGAATAGCGGTCGAGGAGTAACACTTTTGGACCATACATCATGCCTCCCGGCTTGATATTCACGTCGTTGTTGCGTGACATGCCGAAAAGGGAAACCTCACGACGCAAACGTTCAATAATCATCGGTGACACATTACCACCACCATTACCTCTATCATCAATGATCAGTCCTTTCTTATTCAATTGCGGGTAATAATATTTAACGAATTCATTCAGACCTCCGGGACCCATGTCAGGTATATGAATATAGCCAATCTGGCCATCAGTAGCATCATTAACTTTCCGGATATTTTCATGAACCCATGTATAGTAATACAAATTGGATTCATCTGCTGTAGGCACGACAATTGTTTTGCGAGCTCCTGAAACGTCTGCCTTATTGTTCAGTGAGAGCTCCACCTGCATTCCGGCCATTCCGGTCAATGCCTGATAGATGTCAACCATATCCTTTGTTGAGACTCCGTTGACGGCGATAATATAATCACCTTCATTCGCATCAACACCTATTTCAGTAAGAGGTGAGCGCAATGATTCAGCCCAGTTTTCACCTTTCAGTATTTTATCTATACGGTAATATCCTGACTCATCACGACTGAGCCGGGCACCAAGCAATCCCATTTGAATCCTGTCAGGTGAAGGTCGGTCACCACCGTTAATATAAGCATGCCCTACATTGAGCTCTGCGATCAACTCGCCCATGACATAGTTAAGATCGTTTCTATCGTTGACATAAGGAAGCAAAACAGCATACTTTTCGCGCATAGCCTGCCAATCAATACCGTGCATGTTTGGAGCATAGAAAAAGTCGCGCATCTGACGCCACACTTCATGGTAGATCTGTTTCCATTCTTCGCGCAGGTCAATCCAAACTTTCATGCCTGAAAGGTCAGCATGCTCATCAATTTTGATGCTCGATTTTGGAGCATCTATCACGGCATACTTGTCACGCTCTGCAATAAGCATCTTCTTATTGTCGGCAGAAAGAATAAACCTTCTGTAGTTTCCCAGGTCTGTTTCTTTTTTAGCTTTCAGATCATAATACTTCATCCCTGCCTGGCTGCCACGTGCATTGAATACGTAATACAATCCTCCCTCAACCGGACTAAGATTATAATAATTGCCGGCGCTCACAGGAATTTGAACCACACGGTTGTAAATATGGTCAAAATCAATTTTGACTTCTTTGGAATCGGACTTTTTAGCCTCCTCCTTGTCATTGTCCTTCTCATCATCCTTGTTGATGCTGACCTCGTTATTTTCAGGCTCAAAAGGTGATGGCGTATCTTTCTGAAGGGTAACAAAATAAGGTTTTGCCATATCAATATAGACATGATTCCATTCGGTCCAGCTGTAAACAGGACTGAAGTCGCGGGTGGATACGAAATAAAGGTATTTCCCATCCGGATCGAAAACAGGGCTACTCGCATTGTACCATTCGTCAGTAACGGGATTTGTTTCACCTGTTTTTAGATTATAAGCATAGATACGGCTGACACCAAAAGTTGAAGGCAATGAATAAGCGATCCAGTTGTTGTCAGGCGACCAACTATAAGATCTTATTTCAAATGATTTTGAAGTGGCCACAAAGGTTACTTGCCTGGAGTCTATATCCAGATAATTCAATCTACCCATTTTATCTGACCAAAGCAGTTTTTTACTATCAGGAGACCAAAGAGGTTGATATTTATAAGTATCCGAATCGGATGTAAGCTGAATCGCTTTTTCCGTTCCACTTTGGTCAGTGATATATATCTCATCCTCACCAGTTTGATCTGAAATATAGGCAATGTACTTCCCATCCGGAGACCAACTGACATCGCGCTCATGAACACCTGATGTAGCTGTCAGGTTGCGCGTAATACCAGATTTAGCAGGAACAGTGTACACATCACCCCTGGCACCAAAAACAATTCTGCTTCCATCAGGTGCAATATCATAAGTATTGATATGCTTTGAAGCATCAATATAACGCGTACGACCTGAAGATAAGTCGGTTTGGATGCTGACTGGTATGCGTGTACTCTGTCGAGTACTTAGATCAAAGTTATACAGATAGCCGCCATGTTCATAAATGATGGAAGAAGTACCTAGTGAAGGAAACTTGATATCAAAATCAGTATAATCTGTAAGTTTAGTTATGTCGCCTGTATTGGTATTATAGGCAAAAAGGTTCATGGTACGGTCACGGTCCGAAAGAAAATAAATCATATCGCCATGCCACATCGGGAAAATGTTCTGCGATCTATGGTTGGTTACATTAACTGTTTCACGTGTCTCAAAGTCATGTATCCAGACATCGTCAGCCATGCCACCCTGGTAGTATTTCCATGTGCGAAACTCCCTGAATACCCGGTTAAAGGCCATTTTGGTACCATCCGGCGAAAATGAACACCACCCTCCATCTGAAAGAGGAAGCTCTTCAGCCATGCCACCGGCAATGTTCGCAACAAATAGTTGTCCCTTAAAGCTGTTAAAGGTTTGTTTTCGTGATCGAAATACAATCTCATCGTTATTACGCCAGGTCATAACAATGTTGTTAGGTCCCATGCGGTCCGACAAGTCATCTCGACCAAGGGTTGCGGTAAACGTAAGGCGTTTTGGTTCACCTCCGGTGGATGGCACAACATATACTTCTGTATTGCCATCGTACTGGCCTGTAAATGCAATATGACTGCCATCAGGTGAGAAACGAGGGAAGATTTCGAACCCTTTTGGATCCGTTGTGAGTTTCACAGCCACCCCACCTTCAAGTGGAACAGTGTACAAATCACCAGCATAACTAAAGACTACCTGGTTTCCATGAACAGCCGGAAAACGAAGCAGCCTCATTTCATCATTTGCATGTGCAGCAGTTGCCATAAATAAAGCAACTGCTAAGAGGATAATTGTTCTTTTCATTATTTAATTTTTAGTTGAACAAAAAAAGTAATATTAAAAGTGTTAGAAAGATATATGTCAATTTAAGTAATGCCGCAAGAATATACTGTTTTCTCTGATCAACTGCTTATATAATAAAGTCAAAAAAAACAGCCTTTGGTTGCAATTTGACCTGAAGAACACAATATTTCGCTTGTAGTTTAACATGTAATAACCTCAAAATCATCATGAAGGTATACCAGGTAAGCATCGACCTTTTTGGTGCCTACTTCATGTATCAACTGTTTATAAACCTGCATCTGTTGCAAGTGTTTTTCATCCGGCAATCCGGTTTTGTAATCCAGAATCATCATGTGATCATCAAAAGAAACACAACGATCAGGACGATATACCTTGCCGTCAGCTGAAATTAATTCGCGCTCCAGGAACAATGTAGCACCTTCCCGGAAACCTGACATTAATACCGGGTGTGCGAACATGCGGTCAAACAGCAACTTGAGCTCTTCGTGTTGTAAAGGCGAAATTGTTCCTTCCTCAAGATACTGATCCAATACCCTCTGAGCATCATTTGAATACTGGATTTCAGCTAATATTTCGTGTACCAATTGTCCCCAATATACAGCTTTGCCTTCATCTGAATATATCCAATGTGAAATCGGATCAGGTGCTATCCTGAGTTTGGAGGTCCAGTCATCTGAAATAAACACATGGTCAGGATCCAAATCCTTTGAGGTAGGAGTTTTTAAGTCAGGCAGTGCATTTTCTTCATTTCCAATACAATAAACATACTTGTCATCCTGCCAGAGCTGTTTGTGGGTGAGGTACTGCTTGAAATAATGCTGATAACTTGCATTGGCTTGTTTACCGGGCAATTCCGTCATAATATACAACCGTCTGGAAGCACGTGTCATAACCACATACAGCAAGTTGACCATATCAAGGTGCGATTTAATGGTTTCTTCCTCATACATTTCCGCCAGGCGCGTTTGTTTAAGTTTTTTACTTACTCTAACCAAGCCAACCGGCAGGCCCGGCACTTCATCCGGTAATAGATCGACCCAGAATTCCTTCTTCGTCAGGCGTATGCCCTTGGTCGCAAAAGGGAAAATAACCACCGGAAATTCAAGTCCTTTTGCCTTGTGAATGGTCATTACCTGTATGGCATTTGCACTTTGAGGTACGATTACTGAGAGTTTTTCCTTTTCTTCAGACCAGTGTTCAAGAAACTCAACCAGCGAGCCCTGCCTTCTAACCTGGAATTCATGAACAAACTCCAGGAAAAACTGCACATAGGGATCAGGTAATTTATCAAAGCCAGACTGTCGCAGCAATCTTTCAACCATATCATACAAACTCATAGTATGATATAACACAGGTGAGAACGAAAAGCCTATGCTTTGGAGGATATTGGTAAACACCTGCATTTGTTGTTCCGGGTCAGTGGCCATCAGGGTTTGCAATTGCAAGCTCCAGTTGAAATCCTGCTCAGGATACAATACTCCCAGGTCATGAAATATGGTTGTTATGGCTACAGGCTCATAACCATGTTGTATCAGTTTCATTAGGTTTACCAAGAGCCTGACCTTGATTGATGATTCGAGTAATAGTGCTTCGGCCGAAACAACCTCTAATCCTTTGTTGGTGAGGTAGCGGGCTATCTGGCTTCCTTCTGAGTTCTTCTGCGTCAATATGGCAATTTCACTAGGCCGGAATCCTTCTGCAATACGACTAAGAAGGTTCTCATGTATCTCAGCCAGGTATACTTGATCAATTGTAGCATTGTCATCATCATTCTTTAGATACTGTATCTGAACATAGCCTGATCCTTTTGGTTTTACAGCTTCCTGTTTATGATCGGTGTAGGCTTCGCGTATATGATCAGGCAAGCCGGCAGAGACATAATCGAAGAAATCGTTGTTGAATTGTACAATTACTTCATCCGATCGGTAATTGTAGGCCAGGTTTCTGTAATCGTATTGTGCTTTCAGGTTGAATTCAGCATCAGCAATCATGTGATTACCATCCTTTCGGTATATGGAAGGCAATTGCATAAATTGCTCCACCTCACCACTTCTGAAACGGTATATGGCCTGCTTGGCATCACCCACAACGAGTGTCAGATTCTGATTAGCCAATGCATTGTCTATTAACGGAATAAAATTATGCCATTGCAAAACAGAAGTATCCTGAAATTCATCAATCAGATAATGCTGGAAACGCTCACCTAACCGTTCGTAAATATATGCTACGGCAACATTGGTCAACAACCTGGCTATCCGCTTATTAAATTCTGATATATGGACAAGATTCTCTTCAGATCTGATCTCTTCCATATTATGTTGGAGTTCAGACAATACAGCAAGGGAATACATATTCTTTGCCAGCTCTGATTGAAGCAAATACAGTTCAAAACCTGAATCCAATACATTCATGATGGTCTGCAAATGTTCATCTAGCTTAGGTGCAATGGAGTTTATGCTTGCAAATGCCAACTTGTCTTTCTCACCCTTTCCTGAAGTCCATTTCCCATCTTGCGACACTTTGGCTGCACTGCTGTTGTTTCTGGCATCTGCGATATTTCTTGCTGCTATCTTGTTAAGAAAGGCATATACACCATTGCGTCCGTTCGCCAAATGCTCAGGCTGGATCTCGTGCTGATGAATCAATTGCAATGCATCAACTGCCGGTGATGCCAATTTGCTTTCAAACCGACTGGTGCTGGCGTTTAAGGTATGGATGGCCTTTGTCAACACTTCAGCATTTACTTCTTCCAGTTTGTTGATGTGGTCAAAGCCGTCTTCGCGAAGAAGATAATTACAAAACCTGGCTATGTCATGTTCAATCAACCAGCTGCCTTCGTCGCTCATGCGTTGCAACAGAAATCTCAATAAGGTATTGGTAATGTAATCATCAGTACCTACTTTATCAATCAACATTTCAACTGCCAGATTCACAACTGCCCGATCATTTAATTCAACTTCGAATTGATAAGGCAAATGCAGGTCATGCGCAAAGGTCCTGACCAGTCTATACACAAAAGAATCAATTGTACCTATAGAAAAATCACTGTAATTATGAATTACCAATGAAAGTACATCAATAGCACGTTGGCGTATAAAACCTTTATCCATACCTGATTCGCTAACCAGCTGATCAAGCAAAGGATCGTCGCCTTGATCTGATTGAGCGGTATCGGCTAATTTGGAAAGCGCATGAACTATGCGCTCTTTCATTTCATTGGCTGCCTTATTGGTAAAAGTAACAGCTAAAATCCGGCTATACTTATCAGGGTTCTTAAGCACAAGCAACAGGTATTCTTTCACGAGTGTGAATGTTTTGCCTGAGCCTGCTGACGCTTTGTAAACCCGGAATGACATTTAAGGAATGATGCTTATTTTTATACTCGACTGCTGTATGCCATCAGAAACCTGCAACAAATACAGGCCTGGCGGGCTGTTCTTATTAACATGAAGGATGTTTGCTGTTTCAACGTTCGATACCCGCCATTTCTCCTCCCAGATCAACTGACCTGCAAGGCTAAAGAGTTTTAAATTGAGGTCTCTATGCCAAATTTTTTGATCTTTACTTATCGTAAAAGCACCTGAATTAGGATTTGGATATACCTGAATTCCATTAGCACCGGATATATCAATTTCAGGAATTGCAACATTCAGGTCCCGCACTGAATCCTGGTAGGTGATGACGGTACCCAACATATCATCAACCACCACCTGTAACAAGGGGAGCCCCATATTCTTTCCAAGCCATTTGTATTCGGTATAGGTCCGGTAAACCGAAAATCCCTCACCGATCGAATCTATGTATATACTATCAAATTCATTTACAACAGATTTAAGCCTAAGGGTTTCGAAAGTGCCAAAAGGCGTTGTGAGGTTGCCCCAGCCATCAACCTCAGTAGAACGTTCGCGTTCGACTAATAAATAACCTATGTCTTCAAGTTCAAATTCCAATCCGGTTTCACCCGAATCCGTGCTGCCATACTCAAGTGGAAAACGATACCACACATCAGGGTTATCGTATTTGAGGGGAAGATGGAGTCCGTTTATTTCAAGGCCCAGACCCACATCACTGAAAACTGAGGATGTTTTACTAAAAAATTGATAGCTATCCCCAATTGGTATTGGTAAAACCGTTGAAAAATTATCAGATTTCAACACCAAATTGGAAGAGGTTAAAAAGAAAGGCCAAAAAATCAGAGGAGTTTCCAGCACTGTCATAAAAGTATCAATATTTTGATAGAAAGGTTGTAACTCACTAAAATCCCAACTATGATTTTCGCCTGTGTCAGTATAATCATAAAACAATGGATCAAAACCAATGCTTATCCTAATGGTGTCACCTGCCGAAGGCATATCACTGTTGAGGATGGTAATCTGGCTCAACAGCGGAATGGCACCAATCAACAGAGCGATGGAAGTAAAGATCAATTTTCTCATGGCATCAGGGATTAGATGGTTTCTTTTTTCGTCTTCTTAAAAGATCACCAAAGCTATCAAATTCCTGCCGATATGAAATGCCAAGACCTTGTGTGTAGGGCACAAAATTATCGTATGCCCTGCTGCTGAACCACATACTTGTATTTGAATGATTAAATGCTTTAAGTCTAAGTCTGCCATCCTGTGTGAGTAGCACACTTATATCCACATCGCCAACAATATTACTTGCATTTTGCGTTGAATGCCGGTTTCCGATCACACCAAAATTTCCATCAATGGTCACCCTGTCATTAAAGAGCTGTGTTGATAGTGCCACTTCAAGCTCTTCATTCGAAAGGCGATCGCCGGGCTTGTAATGTAACCCAATATCAAAATCGCGGCTTATCTGCGACAACCAGTTACTTAATTGGTTTGATATCATATTAATGGATGAGGCTCCTAAGGATGCTGTTTCACCTCCGGTATAACTAAAGCTACCGAGCACAAGCAACGAAAGCATCTGTTGGGTCATCATAGCATCGTTGGTGGTATCAAGCACAGAAAAAACCATTTGACGTGTTTCTGTATCCACATTTGGCAGCCTGATGCTGAATTTTATTGTTGGATTAAAAAGTTGTTCAGTTAGATGGATAACAGCCTCTACATTGATCCGGCTTCGCATTGTGCTGTCGATGCCAGGGCCAAGTGTTGCAATTGATGTTTTCAGTCGATATAGCCCTTTGATATCAATATCAGCATCATACGGGTCACCTGTCCAGGATATGCGCCCGCCCTGCATCAGCTCAAAGCGCCTGCGCACCAGGTTTTCGAACATGAAATTAAACTCCCCGGCCCTTACGATATAGTCGCCTTGCAGCGAAAAGTCACCCGCTGAGTTCACCTTGAGGTTTATATTCCCGTTTCCGGTTGACTCCAGGCTTCCCATATTAGCCGGCAAAAATATACGTAGATTGGCATCAGGTGTAACTGTGGTTTCAAGGTTGATATCAAAACCCTGAATAGCGGCTTGGGGTTCATCCTCCACAACTTCTGCTTCGGGATCGCGCAAAAAAACTATGAAATCATTATCATAAACCGTAGTGGCAGTGGCCAGTGGAATTGTGATATTGGTTCCACGACGTGTAATGGCTTTAATATTTAAACCTACATTGCTGATCTCACCACTAATATTTACATCACCGCTAACCACCGCTGCTCCATAAAACAATTCATTCATGGTTCTGTCAGTGTTCAATGACAGAAAATCCTCTGGTTTCAATTGCAGATTAAAACGGAAATTTTTAAAATAGTCGTGAGTGATTGCACCACTCACATTTGCTTTATTACCCAAAGTGTCAAATAGGATGAGTCTGTCGAAATTAATCCGGTCGGGGTAGATATCAAACTCGTGCGACAAGGAATATTTCACGTTCAGGTAATCTATCAGAAAGGCGGTACGCATCAGGTTGATCTTACCACTTAATTCAGGGCTTGAGGTTTTACCATTGATGGCTATTCCACCGGATGCCAGACCCTCCACTTTGCTGAGCACACCCTCCAGAAAAGGAGCAATAGTTTTCAACCTGAAATTATCAAGCTCAAGCTCAAAATTCAGGTTTTGGTCGGTACGATTGGGGTAAAAGAAGCCCGTGAAATGTAACATGCGGCTTGCAGCAATGTTACCAATGTTAATGATTTGGGCATTCAAATACAAGGCTTCATCCAGGTTGCTCCAGGTACTTAATATCCTAGCTTCACCAAGGCGCTCACGATTGAGGTGCAAGTCTGTTAATTGCAGGTTGGAGACAAAAGTGGGTTGGTACTTCAGATTGGCCAGCATGAGGTCTCCATTGACGGCACCATCAAAATCCAGGCCGGCACCCTGAGTCAAAAGATCAAAATTCGAAATGTCCCAATTATGAAACTGAACATTCAGTGAATCAGCTTCACCTAGTGGGATTCTGCCCTGAAGACCAATCGATTGATTACGCAATCGAATATGAAAATCCTGAAGCAAAGTGTACTCCTCTGCAAAAACAATACGGTTTCCACGGCTTATCCGCCATACTGAGTCGTTCACAACCAAATCAGCTGAAGAAATGTGCAACTCGGGGAAGCCATCCTCCCTGGATGCATAATAACCGTGTATATCACCCTTGTTTCGTGCTATGGTCCTTTCGTCACGCCATTGCAGCCTGAATAAAATACTGTCGTTGGTCAGAGAAATGGCAAAATCCGGGCTTTCTATTCCCAAAACTGTGGGGTCACCCGGAATGCTGTCACGAAATATGATCTCATTGCTGTTGAAGTTTAGGTTTGCCTGCCACAGATCACTCTGGGTGTGCAGTACCAAATTATTCAATTTAATATTACCAAATGTGAGCTGGCCGGCTCTGAAAGTGGTGTTCAGCACCTGATCACGGTTGGTAAATACACCGCTGTAATGGGCATCTGGCGACAGCGTCACAGATGGCATCAGAAGACGGCTCAATGCTTCGGTATCTTTGAATTGCAGTTCAATGAAAAAATCCTGTAAGGAAACTGAATCCGATTCAGGCTCAAAATTTCTGAATTGCACATAGTTCGCTGTAAAATGTTTAAATGCTTCATGGAGTCCTCCAAAATCAATTTCACCACCCAGGTCCAGGTCAAGAAAATCAGATTCTATGGTCAGCCTTCGTGGATACAGCCCATGGTTGGTGGTTTTCAATAATAAGCTGTCCATGTGGTAGGTATCACGACTATCCGTATATCGGGTATTTTCAATGCTTATTGTTCCAACTAGGTTATCCAGATGGGAACCGGTGAAATTCACATTGATGTCGGTGCTCAACTGCATGATGGTGTCGTTATCCAATAAGTTTAGGTTGTAAAGATCAGCATGTGTGAGGATAGCACCAAAATCAAAAGCCGGCACAGTATCAGCAAAATTAGCGCGGCCAAGAAACTCGAACTTGAGTTTAGGATCATCAATAGAGAGCCTTCCGTTAAAGGCTTTTCCGGTAAGATCACCAGCCAGCTCAATATCCTTAAAATCATTTCCCTTAAAGTCAATTTGTTTCAATGATCCTGACAAGTTCATATCAGCGGTTTCAGCAGCCAGGCCTTTGCCCCTCACATTGATGTTCATATCGAGCTTACCAACGGTTTCAGACACATTCATCAGCTTGCCAACATCAAACCTGACGCTTTGCAAGTTCCCATTGTAATGAAACAACCCTGTTGCCTGATTTTGCCGCATTTCCAAATTGCTGTTGATGCGACCCAGGTTCGTAAAAAAATCTGCATTGGTATAAAAATCATTATAAAATCCTGTAAAAACACCATTTACCTGTATTTTCCCAAGCTTCAGCACCTCTTCGGGAAGCGGAAGATAGCGCATGTCTCCCGCAAGGGCAAAACGCTCCAGGTCATAGGTTTCAGTCTCGAATCGTCGAATGTTCAGGTCAGCGAAAGTTTCATAAATATCCGGCAATCCTGTAAGCTGCATATCGCCTGAAAAAACAGTAGATCTACCGAAACTAAAACTTAAACCTTTGGCAAACAAATTACTGATAGTCCCACTGAAATCACCTGCAAAACTTATGTTGTTCTTCATATCAAACATGATCGGGGCAAAATACCCGATGTCTTCCATTTGAAGGCTGGATGGATGAGCCAAAACCCTCATGTCAACTGAATCGATGAAGCTTAAAAATGCAGCATAGGATGGGTACTCAAATGCTATTTCAAGGTTAAGTATTGAGCTGTTGATCACTGATTGGAATTCGGAAAACTCCAAGCCTGTGGATGAAAGATTAACCATCCCGCTCAATGCTTTCAGCTGCAGACCACTGGCATCGTCTGCACGTAATTTATCAATTCGGCATGTGATGGAATCACCGGCGAGGAAAAAATCCCTGATCTTCAAATCTATATCCTCAAGATCAATATGAGCAAAATCCATACCCGGTTCACCCGGACTGTCCTTATTTTGGTCCCAATACCTAAATTTGGCGTGCTGCAACTCAAACAACCGCAATTGTATGGGATAGGCTTGTGAGGTTTCTTCTGTGTCGTCCTTATCCTTGCCACCACTAAAATAATCTGTGATAAATTGTAGATTCAGATCCTCTTCACCCTCGTATTTTATCAATTGAAACTCAATGTTATGCATAGCCAGATCGCGGATCGAAAGTCCTTTGCTAAACTCATACGAAAATATTCGCATTTTGATGCTACCGGCTGAGAGCAATGTATTACCCTGCTGATCTCCCACATACACATCTTCAAGTTTCAATGAAAGATCCAGGTCAATATAAAAAGCACCTATACGAACTTCACTGTTGAACTCCTTCGACAGATAGGCCGCAGCCGAGCGTGCAATAAAAGTCTGGATAAAGGGATCGCGCAAAGCCGTATATAGACCGACCGGCATGGCCAGCAACACGGTAAGCGTGATCAAAATAATATCCCTGACCTTTTTTTTGATAATTTTGTCCCTTTCGAAATTAAGCTATGCGTAACTTTATCCTTGGCATTGAGTCCTCCTGCGATGATACTTCGGCAGCAGTACTAGAGAACACCAAAGTGTTGTCAAATATTATTGCGAACCAAAGTGTGCATCAACGATTTGGAGGTGTTGTCCCCGAACTGGCTTCGCGCGCGCACCAGCAAAATATCATCCCTGTGGTTGACACCGCCCTCAATGAAGCAAAAATAAGCAAAAATCAGCTTAGTGCCATTGCATTCACAAGAGGCCCAGGCCTACTGGGGTCCTTGCTTGTCGGCACTTCATTTGCCAAGGGATTAGCGCTGTCGCTGGGAATTCCACTTATTGAGGTGGATCATATGCACGCACATATCCTGGCACATTTTCTCACCGATGATGAGCAAAGACCAGTGCCGGAATTTCCTTTTCTGTGTCTGACCGTTTCGGGTGGTCACACACAAATCGTGCTGGTAAAGGCACATAACCAAATGGAAATCATTGGAAAAACCATTGATGATGCTGCTGGCGAAGCTTTTGACAAAGCAGCCAAGATTATGGGACTGCCCTACCCCGGTGGCCCACTGATCGACAAGCTGGCACAGGAAGGCAACCCTAAAGCATTTCAGTTTCCCGAACCACGCATTCCAGATCTGGATTACAGCTTTAGCGGACTCAAGACAAGTATCCTTTATTTTCTGCGCGACAGGCTAAAAGAAAGCCCTGATTTTATTGAACAGCATAAAGCTGACCTATGTGCGAGCATCCAACATACCATCATCAGCATCTTGATGAAGAAGCTGGTGCTGGCAGCAAAAAAAACAGGCATCATGCATATTGCCATTGCAGGTGGTGTTTCAGCCAACTCCGGCCTGAGGAAGGCCATGGTTGAGGCTTCAAAAAGCCTGGATTGGCAGGTGTACCTGCCCAAACTGAGTTACAGCACCGACAATGCAGCAATGATCGCAATAGCCGGTTATTTTAAATTCCTTGACGGGGATTTTGCCTCACAAAAGCTGGCACCTTATGCAAGGCAGAGTGGAAGGTGATGGTTAAGGTAGACTATATTAAACCATACCTTGATATTTCGACATATCGCACAAATTAACGATAAATCCAAATATCGCTTAAATAAACGATAATTTATGTTATCGTGGGGATAGGGGATATATTTCCGAATAGCTTGTTGATGCTGTGATATTTATTTTAATCAGGTAAACTCATCAAACTAATTTAGGCAGGAAGGGATTTTGCTTCACTATGGCTGGTGCCTTATGCAATGCAGAGTGGGAAGCTGTAAATAATTGCCTAAACAATGCGACCAAGCGATACCCTCACCGCCTTTTCCAGCACCTCAATAGCCGCATTGGCAGCCTTTTGCGCTATGGCTTTCGACACCACTCTGAGGGCATTAATTTGTGCTTCAAGGTGCATTTTTTCAACTGTGTTGAGACGATCTTCAAACTTAGTCCGGTTGATCTGGCCAATGGCGTGGCCATCAATCAAGGTTTTCAGTCTTAGTTTTCGGCGCTCAAGAAATTGCTCCATTACCGCACGAACTTTGTGCCAGTCCTTACCTAGCTCGCCTTGCATGGCGGCAAGCATGTCTTTTAGGGTTTGATCCAGGTTGAATTTCATGGTTGATGGTTTTTGGTTGTAGCTATTCGGCTGGTTTACTTATCATTTGCTTGGCTTGCTCAGCCACTTGCATGGCATAAAACAAATCGTTGAAATCCATGCGGTTGAGTGTGATCAGGGCGTCATTCAAGGTATTGTCCTGTTTGTGCTCCTGCTTATGTTTGGTCCATAGTTCCAGGGTGATCTCGGTAATACGGGTAATGTTCTCGTTCAATGGTTTGATGCGATTCTGCATGAGCAAGGAGTTCAGGCCGGATTCAATGTCCACATATTTTTCAATATAATGATCATAACTGCGCTCGTGTTCCGGTATTTCCAGCATCAACAGGTAAAACTGATCCACCTTACGTGCCAGCTCAACAATTTGACTGCTTATGCGGGCATCATAGTCGGGCAGCAATTGTACACGGCATCCCGCAAAGAGCAGTGTAATCAACAGGGCAAAACCTGCGGGCAACAAAAAGGTCCTTTGTGCTGCCCCGGTTATGTAATGTTTTGGGTTTAGACTCATTGGCGTTGTTTTAAATTGTAAAAATAGTAAAACCATTGTATTAAGCCAGCGATCATTCTGGTTTGTTGCATCTTAAGCCTTCTAATAGATATCTTTCGAAGGCGGAACTTAATGGCTCAAAAAAAAAACCTATTTTTGTTACCCTTATTCAATCCAATTATAAATAACAATGCCACACTATCAAATAAGAGGACAGGTACCACGAAAAAGGCATACCATTTTCCGCAAGCCGGATGGCAGCCTCTACACCGAAGAGCTCGTTTCGACCGAAGGCTTTTCGGATGTGTATTCACTTATTTATCATGCTTTTCCTCCTACTATGGTTAAAGCTGTGGAGGAAGGCATTGATGTTTCCCCCGAAATCGCATTACCTAAAAACATGCAGCATCGCAGTTTTAGGGGTTTCGACATCAAGCCTGCTGATGACTATCTCGAAAGCCGCAAAATGGTACTGGTAAACAATGATGTGTATATCAGCCTTGCTGCGCCGCGGCGATCAATGGTTGATTATTTCTACAAGAATTCGCAGGCTGATGAAATGATCTTCGTTCACAAAGGTGAGGGACGATTGAAAACCATTTACGGCAGCCTGGATTTTGCCTATGGCGACCACCTGATCATCCCTCGCGGAACGATTTACCAGATGGAGTTTAAGGGTGAGCACAACAGGTTGTTTATAGTTGAGTCCATGCACCCGCTGCGTTTTCCAAAACGTTATGTCAATAAAAACGGCCAATTGCTCGAACATGCTCCATTTTACGAACGCGACATCCGAACACCCAAAGATTTGGAAACTCATGATGAGCGTGGGGAGTTTATGGTAAAAATCAAACGCAGCGATATGCTGTTCCCATACATCATGGCCTCACACCCTTTTGATGCCGTTGGATGGGATGGATACCATTTTCCGTTTGCCTTGTCGATTCATGATTTTGAGCCCATCACAGGCCGCATCCACCAGCCGCCTCCGGTGCATCAGACCTTTGAAACGCCTGCTTTTGTGACCTGTGCCTTTGTACCACGGATGTATGATTATCATCCGCAAAGCATTCCTGCACCTTATAATCACAGCAATGTTGATTCGGATGAGGTTTTGTATTATGTGGATGGTGATTTCATGAGCCGCAATCATATTGAAAAGGGCATGATCACGCTACACCCGATCGGCATTCCACATGGGCCACACCCCGGTGCCACAGAGCGAAGTATAGGAAAAACAAAAACCGATGAACTGGCAGTCATGGTGGATACATTCAGACCACTGATGTTAACAAGGGAGGCTTTGTCCATCGAAGATCCTGATTACCACAAGAGTTGGTTGTTTTAACTAAATTAGGATAGAGGAAGCTAGAGATCGGGTATGGCTGCATTGAGAATAAACCTTTAACTGAACAAGGAGATGCCCTGTGCTTTAGATCATCAATTAAAAACTTAAAATGTAAATTCTTAACAATGGAAAACAGAGATTTTCTTCCGATAAATGGAACTGATTATGTAGAATTTTATGTTGGAAATGCAAAGCAAGCTGCACACTATTACCAGTCTGCCTGGGGGTTCCAGCCTCTTGCTTATGCAGGCCTTGAAACTGGAATAAAAGACAGGGCATCCTATGTGCTGCGTCAGGGAAAAATTACTTTTGTGCTCACCACGTCCCTGGTACCGGATTCGCCACTGGCTGAGCACCATAAGCTCCATGGCGACGGCATCAAAGTTATCGCCTTGTGGGTGGATGATGCCCGCCTTTCCTGGCAAGAAACCACCTCGCGGGGAGCACGCTCCTATATGGAGCCTAATACCATCGTGGATGAAAATGGTGAGGTTGTAATGAGTGGGATTCATACCTATGGTGATACCGTACATCTTTTCATTGAACGAAAAAACTACTTTGGCCCGTTTATGCCGGGATACCGCAAGTGGGAACCCGAATATCGGCCGGAAGATGTGGGGCTGAAATACATTGACCATATTGTTGGAAACGTAGGATGGGGCGAAATGAACAAATGGGTTAACTTCTATGGCTCTGTTATGGGGTTCGAACAGCTTATCTCATTTGATGACAAGGACATATCAACCGATTACACTGCCCTGATGAGCAAGGTCATGGCCAATGATAATATGCGCATCAAATTCCCGATCAATGAGCCTGCCGAAGGCAAGAAAAAATCTCAAATTGAAGAATATATCGATTTTTACCGTGGTTCCGGAGCCCAGCATGTTGCCATGGCAACCGATAATATTGCTGAAACCATCTCAAAACTGAGAAGCCGCGGTGTTGAGTTTTTACGCGTGCCTGACACTTACTATGATACGGTTATGGACAGGGTACACCATATTGATGAAGACCTGGAGGTGATGAAAAAACTTAACATACTTATCGACAGGGACGAAGAAGGATACCTGCTCCAGTTGTTTACAAAACCTGTTGAAGACAGGCCCACCGTATTTTTTGAGATTATTCAGCGTAAGGGAGCCAGGTCCTTCGGAAAAGGAAACTTTAAGGCCCTGTTTGAAGCCATTGAACTGGAACAGGAAAGCAGGGGAACTTTATAGTCTCATGGCTGTAGATCTACCAATCTGTAAATCTATCTTCAACATTAAGTACCACAGACAAGGTGAATAAAGCTTCGCTGACTGATATCACAGTATCCAAATAACACAATAAACAGCTCAAGAGTGTAACCATGATGAAATTAAAAGCCAACGACCCAAAATTGAAATCGTGGATTGAAGTGCCGACTGACAGTGATTTCCCTATCCAGAATATTCCATTCGGAATCATTTCCTATGCCGATTATGTGCATCCGGCTACCCGAATTGGCGATCATGCTGTTGATCTTTCTGTGCTAGCTGATTTTGGTTTTTTTGACAAGCTCAATATCGATGACCTCAGCGTATTTTATGAACCTGTTTTGAATGGTTTAATCGGCTTGGGTAAAGAAGTGCGTGTTGCTTTGAGGGAACGTTTATCTGAGTTATTTTGCGATCAATGTAATGAGCTAAAAGATAATTCGGAAGCTTGCGAACTTGCCATCAAACCCATAACAGAAATTGAAATGCGCATGCCGGTTTCGGTGGGTGATTACACCGACTTCTATTCGAGCATCGAACACGCCACCAATGTGGGTAAAATGTTCCGTGATCCTGAAAATGCATTACTGCCAAACTGGCGACATTTGCCGGTTGGCTACCATGGACGCAGTTCGTCAATCGTGGTTTCAGGCACCAATATACACAGGCCCAAGGGTCAAACAAGGCCAGACGATAATAAGCCTCCGGTATTTGGTCCCTGCCGTCTTTTTGATTTTGAGCTGGAAATGGCATTCATTACCTCCGGACAAACCGGCCTGGGTGATTCAATCTCAGTGGAGAAAGCTGAAGACCATATTTTTGGATTAGTGCTCTTCAATGATCTTTCTGCCAGGGATATACAAAAATGGGAATATGTGCCCCTAGGGCCATTTCTTTCCAAAAGTTTTGGGTCGGTGATATCACCATGGGTCGTTACGCTGGAAGCCTTCGAGCCTTTCAGGGTTGAAGGGCCAAGGCAGGAGCCTGAAGTACTCCCCTATCTCCATACAAGTGGCAAACGAAATGTTGATATCCACCTGGAGGTCTATATTAAACCCCAAAAAACTGATCCAAGCCTGGTGTGCCGTTCCAACTTTAAGTATATGTACTGGAATATGGCGCAACAACTTGCTCATCAAACGGTAAATGGTTGCAACATCAACCCCGGTGATATGTATGCATCGGGAACCATCAGCGGACCAACGCCTGAATCATACGGATCCATGCTTGAACTCAGTTGGCGGGGGTCCAAACCAATTACGCTTTCCGATGGAAGCCAGCGCAGTTTTATTCACGATCACGACACCATCATTATGAAGGGTTATGCCCATAATAAGCATGTCCGGGTTGGATTTGGTGAATGTATAACCAAAGTTCTTCCTGCAAAATAACCAGGCAATTACAAGCAATACATTGACTGATCTGTCCGGCCGGTTAAATGAATCGCAAATACTTAGTTTCCCAATTATGAAATTAGACCCAAAACAAACCGAACATCAACGCTTTCATAGACTGCTGTTGGGGTCCATTGCTCCGCGTCCTATTGCTTTTGCCAGCACCATTGATAAAGCAGGGAATCCCAACCTGTCCCCTTTCAGCTTTTTCAATGCATTTGGCGTAAATCCCGCCACATTGATCTTTTCGCCTTCGCGCCGTGGACGCGACAACACAACAAAACACACTTATGAAAACCTGAAAGAAGTACCTGAGGTGGTCATCAATGTGGTTTCCTACAACATGGTTCAGCAGATGAGCCTGGCAAGCACTGAGTATCCTAAAGGGGTGAATGAATTTACCAAATCGGGCTTTACTGCCATACCTTCAGAAAAGATCAGGCCGGCCAGGGTTAAGGAATCTCCGGTTCAATTTGAATGTAAGGTCAGGCAAATAGTTGAAACCGGTGATGGCCCCGGGGCCGGTAACCTTATCATTTGCGAGATACTGCTCGCTCATATTGACGATCGCATTTTAGACACAGATCAACTCATCGACCCGGATAAGATTGACCTGGTAGGACGTATGGGTGGAAATTATTATGTCCGAACATCGGGAAAAGCCAAATTCATCGTTCCTAAACCATTGGCAAAGCTTGGGATCGGGATTGACAGCCTGCCGGAAAAGATCCGGTACAGCCCATTGCTCAGCGGAAATGAGCTTGGTTTACTTGGCAATCTGGAAGCCATGCCTGCACCAGAAGAAATTGAGGCGTTTCGCAGCAAAAACAATCAATATGAAATACTTAAGGAAGAGCCTGAAAAGCTATTTCGCGAAGCTAAATTGGCCATTGAAAAAGGTGATGTGCTATTTGCCTTAAAATTGCTTCTTGCCTTTGTTCAAACTGACTGACAGCTAAAAGAATTTGGAATCATTCTAAATTTCATTCATAATCCAGTTTCTGATTCTCCAATTTATTTATCCAACACATTGGATTTCATTATTTTATATCAGCCCATCCTTTAGATTGCTTCCCTTGGCTACTCATGGTAATTTTTTACGCATATTAATTAAGTGTAATTTTGTTTTGATCGCTAAAATGGATGAACACAATATTATTTTCTATCATTATTTTTAAAATTTTCAAAATGAAAAAAAGTTACCCTATGCCCCTTGCCGGCATAAGCAAGATTTCGAATGTTCTGATCCTGCTGATGTTTCTATTTTCAACAGCAAACCTTTTCGCCCAGGATTATGCCATCAATTTCAACAGGGCAGCCACCACAGTTGACCTTGAAAAGGACAATGCTGATGAACTCAAACTTACATTCACATACAATGGCATTCAAACTTTTGGTGTTGAAGCCGAAAGAGGTTTGTATAACGAGATCATTATACCTGGAACCTACGCTGTTGGATCTGTTGGTACACCAAAACTTCCTGCCTCAAAGCACCTGATTGAAATTCCCTTTGGTGCCGAAGTCAATGTCAGGGTGACGAATTTCACCGTTACCGAGTATACACTCTCTGAGTATGGTATAGATCACCTGATTATGCCGGTTCAACCCTCATTACGTAAAGATATGGACATGAGTGATGTAAAATTCGAGTTTGATGAATCCCTTTACACCAAAGATGGCTTTGTTACACACGAATTAGCCACGGTAGAGATCCTTGGTGTGATGCGAAGCTATCGTATAGCCCGACTTACGGTAGCTCCAATTGCCTACAATCCTGTTACTGGAATTATTAAGGTATACAATGACATCGAAGTAGAAATAAGTTATGAAAATGCAGACCTGGCACTCACCAATCACATTAAATCGTCAACATATTCACCTTATTTTGATGCTATTACAAGTAATTTGCTAAATAGTCCTTTCAGAGACGATTATCCCGATCATCCTGACCTGACCACTTATCCTGTTCATTACCTGATCGTCTCGGACCGCATGTTTGAAAGTACATTGGAACCATTTATTGAGTGGAAAACACAGAAAGGATTTTATCTTACTGTGGCCTATACAGATGAAATAGGAACAAGCTACGGCCAGATTCAAGCATACATTCATGCCCAGTATAACAATGCCACTCCTGAAAACCCGGCTCCAAGTTTCGTTTTGCTCGTTGGTGATACACCCCAAATACCTGCAACCGTTGGTTCCTCATCCGGAAAAATGACTGACCTGTATTATGCCAGTGTTGACGGTGACTATTTTCCCGAAATGTATTATGGTAGGTTTTCAGCTACAAGTCCGGCACAACTACTACCTCAGATCGAAAAGACCCTTTATTATGAAAGATACGAATTTGATGACCCCGGTTTTCTCGACAAAAGTACCCTGATCGCCGGTGCTGATGGCACCTGGAACCCAAGGGTTGGTCAGCCTACCATCCATTATGCCACACAGAACTATTGGAATGAAGAACATGGATACACCGATGTGTTTGCCTATCTGACAAGTCCTTATACCGGATGCTATGATCCTGAGCGTATTGCAGTAAGCTATATTAACTACACCGCACACTGCAGCCAGGGTCTATGGGGCGATCCTTCACTCACTATAGCCCAAGTCAACGCATTTGTAAATGAAGGCCAGTACCCGCTAGCTATTGGTAACTGCTGCCTGTCAGCTGATTTTGGTTATCCTGAATGTATAGGTGAAGCTTTCGTAAGAGCACCAAATAAAGGAGCTGTTGCTTATATCGGATCATCACCGAACTCCTATTGGTTCGAGGATTTCTATTGGGCTGTAGGTGCATTCCCTATTCAGGGCAATAATGATGGCTATGTACCTACCTTTGAAGAAACCTCCCTGGGAGCCTATGATGGTCCCTTTGTAAGCGATTACATTTCAGCCAGCGGTATTGTCTTTGTCGGGAACCTGGCTGTAACCGAGGTTGATATACAAGGTTACCCGAGCCATTCAAGCCCGCTCTATTATTGGCAGGCATATAATGTATTGGGCGATCCTTCAATTGTCACCTACAACACACAGGGCGCTACCAATGATATTACACATATGCCCATTTTACCAATCGGACTTGACTATTACGAGGTAGAAGCTCTTCCAGGATCCTATGTTGCCATTTCCAAGGATGGTATATTACACGGTGCTGCCCTGGTTGATGAAAGTGGTCAGATCGAAGTACCCATTGAACCGGTTCTGTCATCCGGCATGGTAGACATTGTAGTAACCAGGCCACAGACAATACCCTATATGCACCAGGTGCCTGCTGCAGCACTCGAAGGGCCTTATGTTGTCCTGGACAGTTATGAAATAAACGATGTCAATGGAAACAACAACGGCCTGGCTGACTATGCCGAAGATATTAGCCTCCACATCACCCTTAAAAACGTTGGTGCTGATCCTTCAGATGATGCCATCGCTACGGTTACCGGCACAGACCCATACATTACACTTACCGGAACTAATTCGCAAAATTTTGGCCCAATCAACAATGGCGAGACCGCCACTCTGGAAGATGCTTTTAGTTTCAGTATTGATGCTTACGTGCCGGACCAACACCAAGCTAGTTTCATCATGGAAATCACTGATGGATCAGACAGCTGGAGTTCAAACCTAAGAATTACAATTCAGGCTCCTGTATTACAAATACTTACTGAAGTAATCATAGATGATTCTGAATCAGGGAACGGAGATGGTATTCTTGATCCTGGCGAAACTGCAGAGGCCATTTTAACACTAAAAAATGCCGGAAACAGTGCCATTGAAGATGTATTAGCCTCTCTTACTACAAATGATAATATGCTGACCATCAATACAGATGAAGTAATGGTAAACTGGCTGGATGGTGGTATAACTACAGAGCTATCTTTTAACGTCACTGCTGATGAAGAAAGTCCTATTGGGTATCCGGTTTACCTCGATGCTGAGGCCATAGGTGGCCCTGATGACCTCTATTCTGCGAGTCAGAATGTGATGATCGTTATAGGTTTAATTCCGGAATACAATATGACAAACGGAACCATAACCACTTGTGTTGGGCTTTTCTATGATTCCGGAGGCCCAAACAGCGACTATGGCAACAATGAGAATTACACCATGACGTTCTTGCCTTCGATGGAAGAATCGATGATGGTTGCCAACTTTTTATCTTTCAGTACCGAATCAGGGTATGATAAACTTTATATCTACAATGGTGAATCAACGATGGCACCGCAATTCCCCGGAAGTCCCTTCGACGGAACCAACAGCCCGGGTGAGATTATGGCATCCAATCCGGCAGGAGCATTGACTTTCAGGTTTACCTCTGACGGATCAGTAACACGTCCGGGATGGGAGGCAGAAATCAGCTGCCATATCATAGACTCACCACCGGAATGTGCCTCTAACCCATCACCCTCTGATGGTGCAGAGAATGTACTCCTTGCTACAGCACTTAGCTGGACCTGCATCAATGCATCAGAATATGATGTCTATTTTGGCTTTTCAGATAACCCTCCCTTATATAATACAACCAGTGATAATTTCCTATTGATGGATCTGGAGCCAAACACAACCTATTATTGGAAAATAATTCCATCAAACAGCTTCGGTTCGCCTTCGAATTGTCCGGTTTGGACCTTTGTAACAGGTGGTCCGGAATACATAATGACAGAAGGCACTTTCGTTGTCAACAATGGTATGTTTTACGATTCAGGTGGTCCCAATGGTGACTACGGCAACAATGAAAATATCACCATGACATTTTTACCTGTCGTGGATAACCATAGTCTTAAATTTAATTTTCAGTCGTTTAATACAGAGTCCGGATATGATTTTCTTTACATCTACGATGGGCCTGATATCAATGCTCCGCAGTTTGCCGGAAGTCCTTTCCATGGCACCAGCAGCCCGGGAACAATAGTTTCGTCACATGCCAGTGGAGCCATCACATTCAGGTTTACGTCAGATGTGTCAGTTACAAGGGCCGGATGGACAGCTTCATTCCAGATTGATGGCCCGCTCTCTGTCTTTCCCGAAGCATTTCCCTCTGCAATTTGCGGTGATGGTGCTGCTCAATTAAAAGCCAACGCTATCGGAGGAACAGGTAATTACAATTATACCTGGGAACCTTCGGCCAGTTTGAATGATCCTTATTGCCTCAATCCAATTGCAAGTCCGGAAGTTACGACATTGTATACAGTTACTGTTGACGATGGCGACAACATCATTAATGGTGAAGTGTTGTTGGAAGTACATGAGGTGGCTGAAATATATTTAGGCAACGATACCATCCTGTGTGCCCCATTCTACCTCGAATTGGATGCCACCATTCATAATGGTGTAAGTTATTACTGGGAACCTAGCGGCGAAACCACCCCTGTTATAACAGTTGATTCGACCGGAGTTGGTTATGGCACCAAAACTTATCATGTGACCGTTATTGATGAAAATGGATGTATGGTCGAAGCAAGTATAAACGTAACATTCGATCCCTGCACCTTTATCGAAAGTAAATCCAGGGAGGTGAAAGTTGCAGTTCATCCGAATCCGGCTAATTCTGTATTAAACCTGAATATACAAGGGAACAGTGATTTTGTTGAATATTTTCTCCTGAATTATCAGGGACAGGTTCTTGATGCAGTTACGCTTGGGCGTCTCAATGGGTCCCTAAATAGAACGATCAATGTTTCGACCTATCCCAAAGGAATCTATTATATTCGCATCAATACAGATAAAGATGTGATGGTAAGTAAGATCGTAATTAATTAATCATAGTTTGGAACCCTGCCTGTATCATTGCAAAACAGGCAGGGTTCCTTTTCTAAAACCTATTAAAAAATGAAAAAAAGTTTTACCCTATTCACCTTATTCGCAATCCTAGCTTTTAGCCTTTATGGTCAAGAATGGATACCGCTTGCTTCGGACACACCAACCCCATTGAGCCAACAACTCATACAGTCTGACGATCAAAGCGTTATCATTAAATTTGACATTGAAGGCTTTTTTATGAAGACAGTGGAAACACCAAAAGGTAAGGAATATATTATATCTATTCCGAAGGCAGTTTCCATGACCGAGGCAGAAGCTCCTGACCTGCCCAGGTATGGTGTATCAGCCATCATTCCTGACCTTGACCTGATGAAGGTCCGGGTGTTGGACTACAGTTATACAGACTTTGAGGGTATTGCGGTAGCACCTTCTAAAGGAGATTTTCCCAGGAGCATCGATCCCGAATCTATCCCATATGTTTATGGGGATGCTTATGACCGTGATGAGTTTTTTCCTGACATTCGTGCTGAACTTCAGGAACCCTACATCTTGAGAGATTTCAGGGGACAGGTGGTTACCATTTATCCGATTTCATATAATCCCATAAGGCAAGTGTTGCGCGTATATCACGAAATGACCGTTGAAATATTCAGCGATGGCATCGGAGGCGAGAACCAATTCCAACGTCAAAGTGAAGTATTAAAGATGGATCGTGAGTTCAAACACATCTACAACCACCAATTTATCAATTACGGTGAGTTCAGCCGTTATCCAATTCTTGAAGAAGAAGGAAATATGCTGGTCATCAGCCATGGTCCTTTTATGGAGGCCATGGAGCCTTTTATAGAATGGAAAAAAACCATTGGCCGTCCTATTGAGATGGTTGATGTGAGTACAATAGGAACCTCCCCATCAGCGATCAAATCATTTATTACAGACTATTACAACGATAATGGCTTAACACATCTGTTGCTTGTCGGTGACCACCAGCAGGTACCCAGCCAATCCATGTCAGGCGGGTTCTCTGATAATTTTTATGGTTACTTAGTTGGAAACGACTCATATAATGAATTGTTTGTAGGCCGGTTTTCAGCCGAAAGCGTGGCTCATGTGGAGACACAGGTACAAAAAGTCATTGAATACGAGCGCGACATGAATGAATCCGACACCTGGTTAAACATTGGAATGGGTATTGCCCGCAATGAGGGAACAGGATCGGGCCATTACGGAGAAAACGACTATGTACACATGGATTTTATCCGCGACAGCTTACTGAATTATACCTATGTCAATGTGTATAGAGAATATGATGGCAATGTGCCCGGCGTACCCAACACAAACTCAACACAGATGATGCAGCGCTTCAATGATGGTGTGAGCATCACCAATTTCTGTAACCACGGCCACCAGAATGGATGGAGTGTTGGTAATTTCAGTTCCACTCACGTCAACCAGCTCACCAATGTGGGCAAGCTGCCTTTCATCTGGTCGGTAGCCTGCGACAACGGACGTTTTACCAATGGAACCTGCTTTGCTGAAGTTTGGATGCGCGCCACACACAATGGTGAACCTAGTGGTGCCATCGCAACCATGATGTCATGGATATCACAACCATGGCAACCACCAATGACCGGACAGGATGAAATGGTGACCATACTCGTGGAAGGTTATGCCAATAATATCAAACGCACGTTTGGTGGAAACTCAATAAATGGCAGTATGCGCATGATTGACCAACATGGAACCTCCGGACGCAGCACTCATGATACCTGGATCTTGTTTGGCGATCCATCCCTCACCGTCAGGACTGATGTGCCTTCAGCAATTGCCGTTGACCACATGCCCGCAGTGTTCCTTGGATTCACCGAATTTACCGTTAATGCCGATGCAGAGGATGCTATTGTAGCCCTTACCATGGATGGTGAGATCATTGGAACAGCTTATGTTGAAAATGGTGTGGCTGTTGTGGAATTTGATGCACTGGAAGAACCAGGAGAAATGACGGTTGCAGTTTTTGCTTATAACAGAATTACATATATTGAGACCATCGAAGTAATTCCTGCTGCCGGCCCCTTTCTGGCACTCAATTCTTTTGAAATTGATGATAGCGAAGGAGGAAACAATAATGGGATTATAGATTATGGAGAAACCATTGTACTGGGTGTGGCCCTGAAAAATTTGGGGATAGAGAACGCTACTGGCGTTATAGCATCGATATCAACTGAATCAGATTATATAAATATCATTGAGGGCGATCAGGAATACGGTATCATAGAGCCCGATGAAATTCTTATGATTGAAGATGCTTTCCTTTTTGAAGTTGTTGATGGCATTCCTCATGACACTCCTATTTTATTCGATCTGAATATCGTTGGCAATGAAGACACCTGGACAGGAACGATTAATCTAACAGCTTCTGCCCCAACTCTTGTTGTTGGAAGCTATATAGTTGATGATGCTACCGGCAATGACAATGGACGCCTCGATGCCGGAGAAACAGCCGATATCATTATCACTACGGAAAACCTTGGCGGAAGTGAGTCTGTTGATGCCTTAGGAAGTATATTACTTAGCGATCCATGGATAACAGTGAACAGCAGTGAGTTTGAATTTGGAAGCATAGAAGCAGGTGAAACGGTTTATGCTGTTTTCAATGTAACTGCTGACATTAACACGCCTATAGGACACTTTGTTGAATTTATGTATACCGTTGAGGCAGGTGAATATATGGCCGAAAAAGAATTTGCAATAAAAGTAGGTTTGATACTGGAAGATTTTGAATCAGGCGACTTTAGCCAGTTTGACTGGACCTTCTCCGGCAACCAGCCCTGGATCATCACCAACATTTTACCAATTGAGGGAAATTACTGTGCACGCTCTGGTATGATCAGCCATAACCAACAGACCAGAATGATACTGGAATACAATGTTGGCACCGCAGATACCATATCATTCTATCGCCGCGTATCTTCAGAATCAGGCTATGATTTCCTAAAATTTTACATTAATGGTGTACCTGTGGGCCAATGGTCAGGAAACGTGTCATGGGGCAAGGTTTCATTCCCCGTGTCAGCTGGGCCGAAAACATTTATGTGGGAGTATATGAAAGACAATGTGGTTTCGTCAGGTGAAGACGCAGCATGGGTGGATTTTATTTCATTCCCTCCGCCTGTCGCCACCACAGGAAGCGCCGGTAATGATGCCGAGATTTGCGAAACCGAAACACATCAATTAAATGGAATGGCCACCTACTACAACACTGTTGAGTGGACCACCAGCGGAACCGGAACATTCAGTGATCCTCATATACTTGACCCGGTTTACACACCCGGTGATGCATGTATTGATGCCGGTGAGGTTGTTTTGACCCTTACAATTGACGGCATGACTGCGGTGATAACAGACGAAGTCAATTTGACTATTCATAAAAACCCTGAGATCTATGCCGGTGACAACACTTCGATCTGCCTGGGTGATATTTATGAGATTAAGGATGCACTGGCCGATAATTACGACCTCGTGGTGTGGGAAACATCAGGAACAGGAACATTTGATAACCTGCACACCTTGCATCCAAACTATGTGCCGAGTAATGAGGATTATGAATCAGGGATGGTAATATTATCGGTTACCGCACATGGTTTCGAATCATGTGATGAAGCTCATGGCAGCTTCGAACTGCACTTTAATGATCTACCTACCGCTGAAATCACAGGAACACAGGAAATCTGCCTGGGTGAATCAGCCGAGTTAACCCTGACACTTACCGGGGAAGCACCCTGGTTTGTGACTATCGAAGGCATTGAAGGAACCGTGGAAGTACCAGCTTCACCTCACACCATGCAGGTAGGACCCGAGCTTACAACAACCTACAACCTACTGTCAGTTATGGATGGCAATGCATGTGAAAATGAAGCCTCCGGAGAAGTTATCATCACCTTAAACTACGCACCCGATGCGCCAGTCACCCCGATGGGCAGCGATACCGTGGATCATTTCCTGGTTGAAAGTTCAGTATATCAGATTGAAGAAGTTGACAATGCAGATGCGTATGAGTGGAATATTATGCCTGAACATGCAGGTACTATTGCAGCAGATGGCACAACAGCCACCATTATTTGGAATACAGAATTTGTCGGACAAGCTGAATTATCTGCGATTGCAGTTAATGATTGTGGCCTTAGTGAAGCTTCTCCAGCCATCACGATAGAATTGTACAGCACTGTTGGCCTGTCTGAAAACCAAGCCATACAGGCCAGCATTTACCCGAATCCATCTGAGGGAATTTTTAATATCAGCCTTTTTGGTAAAACTCATGCTGAAGCCAAATTAAGTGTAAGAACCATGATGGGTGAACTGGTGTATACTGAAATGATTCAGGTTGATTCAAGGGCTATAAGTAAAACCCTTAACCTGAGTTATCTAAGCAATGGAAGTTATATACTTTCAATTGAAAATACTGATGGTAAGACTATTAAGAGGATCATAATACAGAAGTAATTATCTTTAAAACATTTTAAATAAGGCTGACGAAGCGTCCGAAGATTTAGCATAGTGGTTTGTTCTGTTTGGAACAGGATATTGGAGACTGGGAAAACACTTTGTTAGGCTTTTGGACGCATGTCAGCCTTATTTCTTTTACTTCGATCAGTTTATTCAATAGAGTGAATTAAAATTAAGAACATTAACTTATACAAACCGGTAATATGATTAAAACAAAACACTTAAACATCGCAGCGCTACTGACAGCACTGCTGATTTATTTTCCGGCTATGAGCCAACGCATGGAATACAGCTTTCCCGATTCGAGGGGACATTATGGCATTAATCTTCAACAGGAACATCAATCCGGTCTCAAGGCATTTCATTCGATCCCCGAATTGGCCCTATATGATATTGATGTAGACGGAGAGACAATGAAGATGATCGAAATGCAAGGATTCTTCCTGCAGAATGAAGAAGGGGCTCCAAACTTACCCGGGCAGGGGCAATACATTGCTGTACCAAAGGGAGCCCAGCCAGTTTTGATTATTCATAACGTTAAGAAAAATATTATACGGGATATCGAACTGGCACCAGCCCCAAATATCCCACTTGCCAATGATGATGACCCATTACATTTTACGAAAAACGAAAAAATATATGGCCTTGATGCCTATTATCCGGCTGAACCATTTCTTTTATCCGATTTGGAAACCATCAGAGGTGTTGATGTGGTCATGCTAGGTATTACACCTTTTCAATACAATCCGGTAAGTAAGGAACTCATCATTTACTATGATATTGACTTCGAAATTGCTTTCGAGGGAGGAACAGGACAATACGGCGATCCCCGTTTACGCAGTCGTTGGTGGGACCCCATCCTTTATGATGCCATTTTAAACAGCAATCAACTCCCTAAAATTGATTACAGCTCCCGCTATCATGAATTGAAGCAAAACCGTTCAACAGGATCTGAATATATTGTCATTGTCCCGGACCATCCAGATTTTATCGCCTGGGCTGACTCTATCAGGCTATTCCGCACGCGTCAAGGCATCACCACTCAAGTGGTTACAACCACAGAAATAGGTGGCAACAATCACATCCTGATAAAGAATTACCTGGCCGATGCCTACAATACATGGGATATACCTCCGGCAGCATTCTTGTTATTGGCGGATTATGGTACTACAGGTAATACAATCACTTCCGAAACCAGAACAGACCATCCCTATACAGGTACATCCAGTTATATCTCGGATAATTTTTATGCCGACATGAATGGCAATCATATGCCTGATATGACCATGGCTCGCATCACCGCCCGAAATGCTTCTGAACTGGAGATCATGGTTAATAAATTCCTGAATTATGAACGTACACCCCCCACAAATACTGACTTCTATAATAATCCTATAACTGCAATGGGTTGGCAAACTGAACGCTGGTTTCAGATTTGTTCTGAGGTTGTAAATGGGTTCTGGGAGTACGAACTTGGCAAAGAACCGCTCAGACAAAACAATATTTACAGCGGATCTCCCGGCTCAATATGGTCATCGGCTCCCAATACGACCACTGTTGTCAATACTTTTGGGCCCAATGGCTTGAACTACATACCAGCTACGCCTGCGCATTTGCATAATTTTGGATGGAATGCTAATGCATCTTCTATCAATCAGGCTATTAATTCAGGGGCTTTTATGGTCATGCATCGTGATCATGGACTCGAAACCGGATGGGGAGAACCACATTACAGAAATGAGCACCTTGCTGGTTTAAATAATGATGACCTAACCTTTGTTTTTTCTATTAACTGTCTAACCGGTAAATTTAATTGGGGTCAGGAGTCATTTACAGAAGCCATGCACAGGCATCCAAAGGCAGCACTAGGTTTGACTGCAGCCAGTGAAATATCCTACTCCTTTGTGAACGACACCTATGTTTGGGGTATGATGGATAATATGTGGCCTGAGTTTCTACCCTTGCATGGAACCAATCCTGCCTCCAGAGATATCTTGCCTGCCTTCGGCAATATTGCCGGTAAATATTTTCTCCAACAATCAAACTGGCCTTACAATACCGAACATAAAAGAATCACCTATTATCTGTTCCACCACCATGGTGATGCCTTCAATACTGTCTATACACAGATGCCACAGGAGCTTTCTGTGCTTCACCCGGACGTGATCCTGAGCATCACAACCGAGTTTTCAATTACGACTGATGAAGGTGCACTGATCGCAATCACTTTAAACGATGAGTTGATTGGGGTGGGTGAAGGCACTGGTTCCGAGACCTATATACCGATCTCTGAAATTACACCGGGCGACCAGCTCCTTTTAACTGTTACGCTACAAGACCATTATAGATACGAAGCTTTTGTTGAGGTAATACCACCTGACGGACCATATATTATTTCTACTGATGTTTTAATCAGTGATGAGGATGGTAATGGCAACAATTTGATTGATTATGGTGAGATCATAGACCTGGGTATCGAACTTAAAAATGTCGGACTTGAATCGGCAACAAATGTTACAGCACTATTGAGTACCGATTCTGAATATTTAACCTTACTTGAAACAGAACAGTTTTATGGTGAGCTACTTCCCGACCAAACAGAATTAATCGAAAATGCCTTCAGGTTTTCAGTAAGTGACAACATCCCAAATAATACAATGCTCAATTTCCAACTTGAGGTTACAGGTGAAGAAGACGTATGGTTAACTGATTTCAAGCTCGTGGCTTTTGCCCCGGAATTCAGTATTGGCAATTTCCTGGTAGATGATAATGAGGATAATGGTCATCTTGATCCCGGGGAAACAGCTGATATTATTATTTTAACCAGCAATACCGGAGGGAGTGATGCTTCTCAGGCTATTGCAGGCGTGATACTTAACGACCCCTGGGTGACATTAAATAATGATGAATACATTTTTGATGAGTTTGATTCGGGGCTTACCTTAGGTGCCATGTTCAATGTTACGGTAAGTCCAAATGCACCTATTGGTCACACATTTAGCTTTGTATATAGTATTGAATCCGGTGCTTATACAGGCTCACATGTATTTACGGCAAAAGTTGGACAGATTTTGGAAGACTTTGAAACAGGTGACTTCAGTCAATTCGATTGGGTATTTTCAGGTCATCAGCCATGGACGATTTCCAACTTCAATTCCTATGAAGGCGTTTATAGTGCCAAATCAGGAAATATTACACATAGCCAACAAACCAGGATGATGATCCAGTATGATGTGGGAGCACAGGATACCATTTCTTTCTATCGTCGTGTATCATCCGAATCAGGTTATGATTTCCTGAGATTCTACATCAATGGCTTACCCGTAGGCGAATGGTCAGGCAATGTTCCATGGGGAAAGGTTTCATTTCCGGTTTCAGCCGGCCTGAAAGTTTTCACTTGGGAATACAGAAAAGACCAGGGAGTAAGTTCCGGCGAAGATGCTGCATGGGTGGATTATATTTCATTCCCTCCTCCGGTGGCTACTTCGGGCAGTGCAGGTAATGATGCTGAGATATGTGAAATGGAAACACTTCAGCTAAATGGATTTGCAAACCATTACAACAGTTTTGAATGGACTAGTAGCGGGACAGGTAGTTTTTGCGATCCCCACATCCTCAATCCGGAATACACGCCTAGTCTAGAGGATATAGAAGCTGGTCAGGTCATACTCACATTACATATTGATGGAATAACTGTGGATATTACTGATGAAGTGCAGTTGATCATTCATAAGCAACCCACAATATATGCAGGTGAGGATGCCTCAATCTGCATCGGAGATGTATTTGAGGTACAAAATGCTGAAGCTGATCATTTCAATTCGGTACTATGGGAATCCACAGGCAGTGGCACGTTTGACAACCCCCAATCGTTGAATCCAATATACATACCCGGTGACGAAGATTACGAAAATGGAAACGTATTACTTTCAGTCGTGGCTTACGGATTCGAAACCTGCCCTTCAGCGATGGATAGTTTTGAACTTCATTTCAATGTGCTTCCATCCGCTGAGATTGCCGGAAGTCAGGAAATATGCCTGGGTGAATCTGCCGTTATAACATTTAACCTAACAGGTGAAGCTCCATGGATTATCAATTTGTCTAATGAAATTGAAGCCATTGAAGTGCCATCAAGTCCATATACCTGGCAAGTATTTCCCGAGGTCACAACAACCTATAGGCTTCTATCTGTTACAGATGGAAATGGATGTGAAAATGAAGCTGCAGGTGAGGTAATGATCACGCTTAATTATGCACCTGACACCCCTATTAAACCAATGGGAAGTGACACTGTCGACCATTTTCTTGTAGAAAGCTCTGTTTATCAGATCGAAACGGTTGAGAATGCATATACTTATGAATGGTTTATTGAGCCGGAACATGCCGGAACAATTACAACAGATGAAACGAATGCTACCATCGTTTGGAATACTGAGTATATTGGTCAGGCTGACCTTTCTGCAAAAGCCGGTAATGATTGTGGTATCAGCGAGGCCTCTTCCTTAAAAAGCATTGTTTTGTATAGTACTGTGGGTTTAGACGAAAACAGTAGCCAACGTTTAAGCATCTATCCTAATCCCTCAGATGGCAAGTTCATACTCCATTTTCAAAAGCTGAATGCTGCTCCGGCATCCCTCAGGGTGAGAAACCTATTGGGTGAGCTGGTATATGCTGAAAATATTATGATTCAAGCCAATCGATCTGAACATATTGTTGAACTCGACCATCTGATCAGCGGAATTTACATTTTATCCGTTGAACATACTAATAAGGTGATTAACAAACGGATAGTTATACAGAAATAATAACAAACCGGATCATTTTTCCAAAAGGCTGTCAATTTAGACCGCCTTTTTTTTATAAATACTTCCATAATGAATTGTTAAATTAGAATGAATCTAAATCATTTTGAGTACTTTTGTTAACTGTATATTTAATCCATAAATTTAAATTTGTCAATTCCATGAAAAATTTCTTTACTTTTTTGATTGCTGTTTCATTGCCATTTTTGCTTGTGGCCAATACTTCGCAGTTTGGTTCATCTGTAACAGCAGATCTGCAACAAGAGATGCAAGCCGTATCAGCTTCAGAACAATTACGTATCAACATTCGGCTTACTCAACAGTATGATCTTACAGAGTTTGAAAGCATTCGACAATATATGACGCGAGAACAGCGAAGGGATTATGTTGTAAATGAGTTAAAGGCATTTGCCAGTCAAACACAATCAGCCTTGCTCAATGAATTGGAAACTTTTAAAAATGCAGGTGAAGTTAGCCAAATTCAAGCTTTATGGATCACGAACGTAATTAATTGCTATGCAACGCCTTCAGTAATTGAACAGCTTGCACAACGTCCTAATATTAACCGCATCGATATTGATGAAGAACGAATACTGATTGACCCGATTGATGTCGAAGAAGTTGGCGAGACCCAAATTCGTGAAATAACCTACAATGTATCCATAATGAATGTCCCTGAAGTTTGGGAAATGGGCTTCACAGGTGAAGATGTGGTGGTAGCAGTGCTTGATTCTGGAGTTAATTACAACCACAATGACTTGACTAACAATATGTGGGAACACCCTGACTTTCCGTTTCATGGATGGAATTTTACTAACAACTCCAACAATCCAATGGACTTTCATGGACACGGTACCCATTGTGCAGGTACTGTTGCAGGTGATGGCACATCCGGCTCACAAACAGGCATGGCCCCAACTGCTAAGATCATGGCATTGCAGGTATTAACTGCCAGCGGTGGTGGAACAGAGTCTGGTGTTTGGGCAGCAATTCAGTTTGGTGTTGAATATGGTGCAGATGTGCTAAGCCTCTCTTTGGGTTGGGCGCATGCCTGGGGCCCGGACAGAGCTTCATGGAGATCTGCAATGGATAATGCTTTGGCTGCTGGAGTTGTAGCCTCTGTGGCAGTAGGCAACGAAGGCAATCAGCAAGGTACATATCCTATACCAAGCAATATCCGTACACCTGGCGACTGCCCAGCTCCCTGGCGTCATCCTGATCAACCGGATACAGGTACTCGTTCAGCCGTTGTATCTGTTGGTGCTACCAATTCATCTGACGTAATTGCAAATTTCTCCAGCCGTGGCCCGGTAACCTGGCAAAATATCAGCCCATACAATGATTATGAATATAATCCTGGCCAGGGCCTTATCCTGCCTGATGTTGTTG
Source organism: uncultured Bacteroidales bacterium (assembly GCA_937926515.1). Classification (GTDB taxonomy): domain Bacteria; phylum Bacteroidota; class Bacteroidia; order Bacteroidales; family F082; genus CALAZZ01. The sequence continues at coordinate 53,577 of CALAZZ010000227.1, forward strand.
CGCCAGGTGTGAGTGTAAAGTCTTGTTCACATACAAATATTTCAGGTTATACAACAATGAGTGGCACCTCTATGGCCACACCGGGAGTAGCAGGAGTGATGGCACTCATCCTTTCCAAAAACCCGAACGTCACACCTGAATTAATGAGTCAAATACTTGAAGAAACTGCTTTACCGCTTTCTTCAAGCAAAAGCAATACTTATGGATCAGGCAGGGTTGATGCCCTTGAAGCGATTATCAACACTCCTTTTATGGGTCCGATTTATTCATCCCACAGCATCAATGATGAAGCAGGCAATAACAATGGACAGATCAACCCTTCAGAATTTATCAAAGTAAACCTGGCTTTGGAAAACAATTCAGAGCAAAGTTTTTCAGATGTTGAGGCCTATGTCTACAATGATTCGCCCTATATCACAATGATAGATACAATCGCATTCTTTGGTGATTTTGGCCCGGAAGAAACCATTGAACTGGCCGATGCATTCTCTTTTCAGGTAGCTGATAATATACCTGGCTCACATCAGTTGATATTCAGGCTTGAAGCTACAGACGGAAACGATATTTGGAAAAGTGAGTTCACTGCCTTAGCAGCTGCTCCGCGATTGGTGATACAGAATGTAACGATTGATGATTCTGAGGGTAACAATAACGGCAAACTTGATCCGGGTGAAAATGTTATCATCAGTATTCAAACACTGAACTCCGGACAGGTCATCGCCACTGACCCTGTTGCAAGCCTCGAAAGCAGCAGTCCTTTTATCTATATTCAATCAGACAGCCAGCAACTGGCAAGCATCCCACCATTTGGGAATGAAACAGTGAGCTTCGAGCTAAACGTATCAGAAGCAACTCCATTGGCAGAGCCGGTGTTGTTGACCTATACCATTACAACAGGAGCCTATATCGTTGATCTGGAGCTTTATCTCCGTGTAAGTGAGCTGGTCGAGGATTTCGAAACCGGCGACTTTACACAGTTTGAGTGGCTTTTCTCCGGTGCACAACCATGGACACTGGTCAGTACCGGCACTTATGAAGGGGCTTATAGCGCCCGTTCCGGGAACATCAACCACAACCAGTTCTCTCAGATGGTACTTGAAGTTGAGGTTGCACAAGATGACCATATTGAATTTATGTATAAGGTGTCCTCAGAACCTGACTATGATTTTCTCAGGTTTTATATCGGAACCAATTTGATGGGTGAGTGGTCAGGCACTGTAGATTGGCAGCTGGCCCGATTCCCGGTAAGTAAAGGTGAACATATCTTGAGCTGGGTTTATGTAAAAGATGGTGGGGTCAGTCAAGGCAGTGATGCAGCATGGGTAGATTATATCGTTCTACCTCAGCCTGTAACCACAACTGCTTTCGCTGGTCAGGATGCCATTATATGCGTAGGCCAGGATTTTCCAACCGAAGCCATCATTATGAATGCTGTAGAGATACTATGGGAAACATCAGGCGATGGGATGTTCACTGAAGTTGATGTAGAGAATCCCATCTATATGCCTGGCGAAATGGACATTGATAATGGAATGGTTGAGTTAGTGGTAAGCATAGTGGGAGAAGATGGAGCAGAAAAGTCTGACCAAATGATGCTGTCAATCTATCCTGAGGTTGAAGCCATCGCTGGTGATGACAAATCAATATGTCTGGGAAGTGTACTTCTGATTGATGATGCATATGCGCAAAATCATGAACATCTGACATGGTCAACTTCGGGAAGCGGTGAGTTTGAACAGATGCATATGCTTGAAACCACATATATACCCTCTGAAGAAGACTATGAAGCCGGTATGGTAGAAATTACGCTTATCGCTAGTGGCCCAGGCTATTGCGAGGACGTCTACTCATCATTTAATTTGGTGTTTAGCCCGGAACCAGAAATTGAAGTGGGGGCAGACATGGATGTTTGTAGCAACCAGCCAGTTATGCTAAATGCAATGGCAAGTAATTACGTAGAACTACTTTGGAGTTCAAGCGGATCAGGATCATTTGAAGATGAAGGAAGCCTCGAAGCCATCTACCATCCTGGCCTGGATGATATCATGGCAGGAACAGTGAACATTTCGCTTACAGCCATTGGTGCACAGGGTTGTCAGGAAGTTACAGACGAACTAACCGTATTTTTCATTCAGGCCCCATCAGTTGAGATAATGGGTGATACAGAAATATGTGAAGGAAACCAAGCCGAAGTTACATTGCAATTCTCAGGAACAGGACCATGGGAAGTAGATTTGGGTGAAGGATTTGATGAAATCACATCTGATGAGTCAACCTACCTATTATCCCTTGATCCAGATGAAACTTCCACTTACATCATCTATTCCCTTGCGGATGCCAGCGGTTGTGCTGTACATGATGCGGCAGAATTTACCATCAGTGTTTTAACTGTGCCTCAAGCTCCTGCCATGCCTGTTGGGCCAGATGATGTGGACTATGTTGAAACAACAACGACATCCTATATAACTGATGAGGTGGAACTTGCAGATGCTTATGTGTGGCAGCTAACACCGGAATCAGCCGGAGAAATTGTATCTGACGGAAAAGAAGTTGAAATTCAATGGAATACCGACTTTATTGGCCAGGCTGATCTCTCCGTGAGAGCAATCGGTGTTTGTGGGGAAAGCTTGAATTCCGAAGCCTTGAATATCACACTTAAAAACACCATTGGGCTGGATGAAATTGCAGGGATAAATCGTATTGCGATTTATCCAAATCCTTCGTCGGGCTTGGTCAATTTGGAATTTAACATCACTATAGCGCAAGAAATTGATATTGTGATTTCGAACCAACTTGGACAAGTCGTTCATAAATTTACCAAAGAAACTGCTGTTGGGCCAATGTCCGAAACGATTGACTTGTCGCAATTGAATAACGGCATTTATCTCATTAATATCAGTGGGAATTCAGGCAGTGTAATTAAAAGGGTGATGATAAATAAATGATAATCAATAAATAATTGAAAGGGTGATCTGTCAGATCACCCTTTTTTTTTATCCTATCAGCCTCAAACCCCTTTCAATTAACTTGGATAATTCAGCTTGTTGTTTGCTCAGATCATTAAGGTATGCTGTAATTTCTTTATAAAGAGATGTGTTTGTTTTACCAGTTGCGGATACTTCAGCTATTTCCAGTGGCAATAACCACTGGCCGGGAAAATCCTTTTTCAAAGTTGACCATATTGATGGCAGTCTGTCATATCCACTTTTTGATTCCCTGATCTTTCTGACCTCAGCATACAATTTATGCAGCCTGCGTTGCTCCTCAGAATAGTTGATCTTGTGAGTCTTCTCAGCAGGAACCGGAAACTTGAGGCCAAAGGCATTGGCATCGGCAGGTCCACTATATGTAGAAACAATTGACTCCCCAACGGCCATATCATATATGCCCCAACCAGGTTCAAACAACACTTGATCCTGATATCTGACTGTGCATTCAGCAAAGCTCAACAATAAAAGATTTCCTTCTTTCCATAAGGCAGACCTATAAACTCCCTCAAGGGTGAGCCCCGACTCAAAAGTAAGTTGTGCCATTTTTCCTTCGATCATTCCAAGTGATTTCAAATCATCCTGATCTAAAAAACGTGGCGGCTTGCTTGTACCTCTGATTCTACCTACCGGCGATCCAAATCCATCCTTATGATAATCTTTACCATGTCCCAGAATCAGTTTATCAGCATAATTAAGTGTTACAGGTCCGGATGCTTTAAGATATACAACCTGATTCTGATGAAGCAAATAATCAGTGAATGTACCGGACACTTGCGTGCCTGAGCTAAAAACACAGGTTGCAGTATTTTTTGATTCGATGGCCTTAAGTACACCCTCGATGCCACCTATTCGTAGAGCCATATGGTTTGCAAATTCATCAAGCACTTTTGTTAATTGACCAAAATCAGGTGTTACAAATAGCTGGGGTTGTTCAGTTGTAATATCAAAATTATAGTGAGCTGCATCCAGATTATATGGCAACTTTATCACTTTATCACTCAACGCATTGGCACTTTCTCCAATGGACGACAACAAGCCTGCTCCATAGATCTGGGGATTGTCAAGTTCTCCGACAAGACCATATTCAACAGTCCACCAATGCAGGTTCCTAATAAGGGCCATTTCAGAAGGTATGCCAAGACTGGATTCTTTGCTGGCCAGCTCCTGCTCTGCGTTTTCGATATCAGCGGCTGGTGTATTGGGATCAGCTTTCAAAATTGACAAATGTCTTATGGCCTCATAAAGCTCATAATCAGCGGCTGATGAAAATGCCCTACATCCAATTTCACCAAAATAACGCAGGTATTCTGCATATTCAGGATCGGCAATGATGGGTGCATGACCGGCCGCTTCATGAATGATATCGGGTGCCGGTGTATAACTGATCTGGTTAATAGGCCTTATATCTGCAGCGATGACTAGCACATTATAAGCTTGAAACTCCATAAATGCAGCCGGAGGGATAAAACCATCAACTGTAACAGCTGCCCACCCTATCTTTTCCAGTATCCTGTTCATCTCAGTTGTATCAGGTATTTTATCAATACTGATGCCTGTTTTGGTTAGCCCTTCCATATAGCTGTGGTGTGCTTTATCCTTTAAAAATGCAAGATTTTGCCGCATCACAAATCGCCAGACAGCATGGTCCTGCCAGGTGTACTCATCATATGGCTGTTCCACAATTAGCTCCAATAGATGCTTAGGTAAACGTTCCAATACCTTATTTATCCGCATAATACATTATTTAGAATGGTTTTGAATAAGCCAAAAATAAACAAATCAATTGAACATTCAACCTTCTACAGCTCTATTTCATTTATTTAACAATCGTGTTCAGCTGCTATTAATCAGCTTGAGATATTTTTTGAATTTCAAAAAGAATAAGGAAAAAAGAATGAATGTGAAAATTGCACCATTCCCCGATCAATCATTACCAAGCTCCTTGAGCAAAGGCACAAAGCGAAACGTACCATGTTGTTCAGTGACCATTTCACCAGTATCATTCTTAATCATTCGGAGCATATGCTGAATGTCGTCCTGCCCCAGGGGCACCACCATCACACCTCCGGGTTTAAGCTGGTCAGTAAGGCTTTGCGGAATATCCGGGGATGCAGCTGTAATTAAGATACGATCAAAAGGCGCATAAGCAGGAAGGCCTTTGGTTCCATCTCCAAGAAATACATTAATATTGTATGAAAGTCCTTGCAAAAATTCCCTGGTACGGATGAAAAGTTTTCGCTGGCGTTCAATTGAAAACACCTTGGCCCCCATTTCTGCAAGTACACATGCCTGGTATCCTGATCCAGTTCCTATCTCAAGTACTTTCATACCTTTTTTAACCTTAAGTAATTCGGTTTGAAAGGCAACGGTATATGGTTGGGAAATGGTTTGCCCTGATCCAATCGGAAAAGGTTTATCCTGATATGCATATTCAAGGAAAGAAGAGTCGAGGAACAAATGGCGTGGAATTTTTTCGATGGCATCCAGCACAGCTTTGTCTTTTATTCCTTTTTGTTTTATTCCTTCAACAAGTTTTTTCCTTAATCCTTTGTGTCTGTAGTTGTCTTCCATTCGTTACCAGTTACACTTTGATCCCGCTTTATTCATCATTTCAAAATTAATGCCCGGCATGCGAAATTAGCAAATTCAGCAGCACAAAATTGGCTACATTTGCACAAAAAATCACTATGCTCAAAATTGGTGTTCTTGGCGCCGGCCACCTGGGAAAGATTCATCTGAAATGCATCAAACAAATACCCGAATATGTAATTGCTGGTTTTTACGATATTGATCCGGAAACTGTTAGACATGTAGCCGATGAGTTTGGCATTCATGCATTTGACAGTATTGATTCCTTGATTGAGGAGGTAGATGTTGTGGATATTGTAACACCCACAGTATCGCACTTTTCGTGTGCTTCCCAAGCATTACGCAAATTTAAACATGTTTTCATCGAAAAGCCGGTTGTAGCGACGCCCGCTGAGGCACACACCTTAATGGAATTGGCAAAGGAAGCCCAGGTGAAAGTTCAGGTAGGTCATGTTGAGCGTTTTAATCCGGCATTTGTAGCAGCAAAACCGCATATCAGCAACCCTATGTTTATTGAAACGCACAGGCTTGCCATGTTTAACCCCCGCGGCACTGACGTACCTGTGATTTTGGATCTGATGGTGCATGATATTGATATTGTACTTAGCCTGGTTCGATCGTCAATACGAAACATAAGTGCCAGTGGAGTGGCGGTTGTAAGTGATACAGCTGACATTACGAATGCCCGTATTGCTTTTACAAATGGCTGTGTTGCAAACCTCACAGCCAGTCGCATTTCGATGAAAAATATGCGCAAGTCAAGATTCTTTCAGCGAAATGCCTACATCAGTGTCGACTTTCTTGAAAAAAAATCTGAGGTTGTAAGCATGAAAAGTATTGACAAGGAACCAGATGATCCCATGGCCATGGTTCTTGATCTGGGTGACGGCAAGGGGATGAAACAAATACTTTTCGAGCATCCTGAAATTATTCCATCAAACGCTATCCAGTCTGAGTTGGAAAGTTTTTACCACGCCATTGTCAATAACCAAACACCACCAATTACCATCGAAGATGGATACCAGGTGCTTGATGTGGCATACCAAATTTTGGACAAAGTGAATTCCGCTACTTCCCGTATCTAATATTTACTAACAATAGGCAATAAGCACCAGATGAGATTCGTTTTGCTTAAAACCCTAAGAACCCAATACCGATTTATGTTGCTGCAAAGCGTCTTTACGCCTGGTGCCCTTTATTTGTTCTCGGCTTTAATGTTACTATCTTCTTGCCGAAAATTCGAAGGTGAACAAACCATACCGGCATATCTACGGATTGACACCATCACAAAACATACTGACTACTTCACTTATGGCAGCAGCACCCATAATATCACCGATGCCTGGGTGTATGTCAACGATCAGTTAATTGGTGCCTTTGAGTTACCTGCTGCATTTCCTGTGCTTGCAACCGGTATGAACAAGGTTGAGATAAGACCGGGAATTAAGCTTAATGGGATATCTGCAACCAGGGTTAACTATCCATTCTACAAACCATATATTGTATCGGATTTTGGTTTTGTTGAAGATAGTGTTAGCTTGCTAAGCCCAACTACCGACTATATTGAAACAACCAAAATTCCTTGGTTGGAGGATTTCGAAAACGTGAGCATTACGCTTGAAAAAACAAACCAAAGTGACACTTCCATTGTCAAAACACAACCCATCAATAATCCAGATGCATTACTTTCGGAGTTTTCTGCACATTCCGGTTTTATTCATCTAACTGGTAATAACAGCACATTCGAGGTCGCCACAGGTGAGAGTTTTGCCTTGCCCGGACAGGGAAATCCTGTTTTTCTAGAAATTGACTATAAATGTGATAAACCATTTCGAGTGGGACTTTTCGTTGACGAGAATGCCACTATTACCTCATATCCCTTGCTTATAGTAAATAAAAGCGCAATTTGGAATAAGATATATATAAATCTGGCTCCAACTATTTCTCAATTTGGAAATGCTGCCCGTTATAAAATCTTCTTCTCCGGTTCGCTGGACGACACAGATGAAGAAGCAAAATTCTTTTTTGACAACATTAAACTGGTTCACCGATAGTAAAATATTTGCATGAATACACGTTTACAAGTAGCTAAATATGTGATTCTTGATTGGCTGGCTGCCTTCACAGCCTGGGCTTTGTTTTATGTTTTTCGTAAGCAGTCAGAGGATCCATATTTCCATGAATACTTCGAAATTATTTTCGATGATCCAAACTTCTGGCTTGGAATATGTTTTATTCCTTTGGGCTGGTTGCTTCTTTATGCCATGGTTGGCACCTATCGAAAAATATACCGTAAAGCCCGCCTGAAAGAACTTGGACAAACATTTATCCTCACTCTAATCGGGGTTACCATCATCTTTTTTGTAGCCATCCTTGATGATGTAATCATCACATACAAAAGCTATTACCAGTCATTCCTTGTGCTTTTCTCACTGCATTTTTTGCTCACATATGCCGGCAGGCTTGCACTTACCTCGGTCACGGTTCGTAAAATTCATAATAAACAAATAGGGTTCAACACGGTCATTGTGGGAAGCAACGGAAATGCAATGGCAATTTACAATGAAATTGAGAACCAGGAGAAGTCCGCAGGGAATATTTTTGTTGGTTTTGTAAGTGTATATGACAAAGACAACTATAAGATCGGTAAGATACTTCCTCACCTCGGTAATTTTGAAAACCTGAAAACAATTGTCGAAGAAAATAGAATTGAGGAAGTGATCATAGCTATCGAAAGGTCAGAGACTGATACCATAGATAGGATCATCGCTAAACTGGAGGACACCGCTGTGGTCATCAAGATCATACCCATCATGCAGGACATCTTGTTTGGCTCAGTAAAATTATCAGGTATCTGGCATGCACCTCTTATTCAGATTTCACCTGACCTGATGCCACCGTGGCAACAATCCATTAAAAGGACCATTGATGTTGTGGTATCCATCATCGCGATGATCATGCTCATACCGCTTTATATTTTCACAGCTGTAGGTGTCATGCTTTCATCCAAAGGGCCTATTTTATACTCCCAGGAGCGTGTCGGAATCCGTGGCAGACCTTTCAAAATGCATAAATTCAGAAGCATGTATGCTGATGCAGAGAAAACCGGTCCACAGTTATCAAGTGAGGATGATCCTCGGATCACACCGTTTGGAAAATTCATACGTAAAGTACGCTTAGACGAAATACCCCAGTTCTACACTGTTCTGAAAGGCGATATGTCGTTGGTGGGACCACGGCCAGAGCGACAATATTATATTGACCAGATTGTGAAACGAGCTCCTCACTACAGGCTTCTTCTCAAGGTAAAGCCCGGTATAACGTCCTGGGGGCAAGTAAAATTCGGGTATGCTTCCAATGTGGATGAAATGATCGAACGGTTGAAATATGATATACTCTATATTGAAAACATGTCCATTGCAATGGACCTGAAAATTTTGATCAATACAATACTTATTGTGTTGCAAGGCAGGGGAAAATAATATTACTTATCAGATTTGACCTCTTTCGATGAGCTGAACAATTTGTTCAATCAGCTGATCTTCTCCTTCAGGATCGTACCTGTCTTTTAGATTAAAGCCCCAGATCCGGGCAAACGCCTGATAAAAGAATGCCCTGAATGATCCACGTAACTCTTTAACAAGCTCATAAGATGTTTCGCCTGTTTCACGATCAATTAGTTTCAATAATATTTTACCTTGTGTAAATGTAAGGTTCTTCAGGTCAGGGCCAAACTGATCATTTATTTCCTGCTCCGCTTGTTTCATAATCTGTCGTCGTTCGCGATCGGTTTCAGCAGCTAAAAGTATATCTTCATATTCACGAAGTTTGATGCCTGCAAGTTTTGCATATGGGTATACTTTCTTAACATGGCTGATGGTTCTGGTCATACGTCTTTGTTCGCGGCGGCTCTCAGGCCACACCAAAGCAAATACTGAAACCTCTGGCAAATCAACCATAAGCAATGTGTCCCCATCTTCCACGTAGCCTGCCACTACAATCAAACTATCAGGGATATATGGCTCTTGCCCAAGGACAGGCCAGCTTGAAATAAAAAGTATGGTTGATAGAATAGTTACCAAGCGTTTCATATCTGACAGAATTTCCAACAATTATGCCAAACCAGTAGCGATAGAGATCAGGCTACTTTTAACCGGGACAGGCCGGTTTTAGTAAACTTCTTATTGGCGTATTCAACAGTGACGACCAGCTCCTTGATACTTTTGCGGGATGGCATATCAAACATATCATCCATAAGGATGGCCTCTAAAATCGACCTTAATCCGCGAGCACCCAATTTAAATTCCATTGATTTTTCAACAATAAATTCCAGGACACCCGGCTCAATGGTCAGTTTTATGCCATCCATTTCAAACAACTTGGTAAATTGCTTGATCAAGGCGTTTTTCGGATCTGTGAGAATCATCTTCATGGCCTCTTTGGATAGTGGCTGAAGATAAGACACCACCGGCAACCTGCCAACAATTTCAGGGATAAGGCCAAACTTTTTCAAATCAGCCGGTGCAATGTATTGCAATAGGTTATCCTTGTCAACCTCATTCTCTGCATTTTTCCCATAGCCTATCATATTGGTTCGGTACCTGGCCGCTATAATCCGTTCTATTCCATCGAATGCCCCTCCTGCCACAAACAAAATATTCCTGGTGTCAACCTGGATCATTTTCTGCTCAGGATGTTTGCGTCCGCCTTGTGGTGGGACACTTACAACAGCCCCTTCAAGTAATTTCAGTAAAGCCTGCTGAACTCCTTCACCTGACACATCGCGGGTGATACTTGGATTGTCACTTTTGCGGGCAATCTTGTCAATTTCATCAATAAACACTATTCCACGTTCAGCCGCCTTAACATCATAATCGGCAGCTTGCAGCAGCCTGGACAAAATACTCTCTACGTCTTCACCCACATAACCGGCTTCGGTAAGCACCGTGGCATCAGCTATTGCAAATGGCACATGCAACATACGTGCTATGGTACGAGCCAAAAGCGTTTTTCCCGTTCCGGTCTCACCCACCAGTATGATATTGGATTTTTCAATCTCTACATCATCCTTTTTTATTGGTTGATTGATTCGCTTATAATGATTGTAAACTGCCACAGCCAACACCTTCTTGGCTTCATCTTGCCCGATGACGTACTGGTCAAGGAACTTTTTGATTTCAAGCGGCTTAAGTAATTTGAAATCAGGAATTTCCTTTTGGCGGGTACTGATCTGCTCTTCTTCCAGGATTAGTTGCGCCTGAATAATACAAGCATCACAAATGTGGGCATCAATACCACTGATAAGCAGGTTGGTTTCCTTTTGGGGCCTGCCACAAAATGAGCAACTATCAGGCTTTTTTGGCATTATCAGGCTTTGTTTTTAAGAAGTACTTCATCAATCATCCCGTATTTTTGAGCCTCATGAGAGGTCATCCAGTAATCACGGTCAGAATCATTCCATATTTTCTTATATGTTTGACCGGAGTGAAGTGCAATAATCTCATACAGCTCCTTCTTCAGCTTTTGAATTTCTCGTGCGGTAATTTCAATATCTGAAGCTTGTCCTTGTGCTCCTCCCATTGGTTGATGGATCAGGATGCGTGAATGTTTCAATGCGGTACGTTTGCCTTTGGTTCCGGCACATAGCAATACAGCACCCATTGATGCAGCAATTCCTGTACAAATTGTTGAGATATCCGGGGCGATGTACTGCATGGTATCATATATTCCTAATCCGGCATAGACTGAACCACCCGGTGTATTGAGGTAAATTTGTATATCACGTTTTGAATCGACTGATTCGAGAAATAGTAATTGTGCCTGGATGATATTTGCAACATAATCATCAATAGGCACGCCAAGAAATATGATCCTGTCCATCATAAGACGTGAGAAGACATCCATGGTAGCGATGTTCAATTGCCTCTCCTCAATAATGGTTGGAGAAATATAATTCTTTGCTATTGAGGTGTACTGATCCAACACAATACTATTTAACCCCAAATGCCTGGTCGCATATTTTTTAAATTCGTTGCTCATATTACGCCTTGTTTTCGGTTACTAAATTAACAAACTCCTCATAACCCATTACTTTTTCTTTCGGTTTGAGCCTATCTATTATGAAGGCAGTCAACTTTTGATCAGCAATTTGCTCCTTTATTTTATTCTCCTCTTCTTTGTTTTGCAATATAGAATCAACAATTCCTTCCATACGTTTATCCATCTCTTCATCAACTGATTCGGTATTTTGCATTCTACCAAAGAAATAGGATTTTACAAAATTACGTATTTCGGAGGGTTGAACAGCAAGTTCTTTATTTTCTTCCTCCAGTTTACTCAGAATGAGCTGCCAACGAAAGGTTTTTGCATAATTATCATAATCCTTATCCAGGTCCTCGGCTGTGATTTTACCTTCGTTACTATCAATTACCCATTTTTTCATAAACTCATCAGGTAAGTCAAACTGGTGGTCATCGATAATTGAATCGACTGCTTTATTGAAGAAATAGCGGTCAGTATCTCTTTCGTACTGTTTTTCAATATCTTTTGCTATACGAGCTCGGAATTGCTTCAAATCATTGATCTCGTCATGGGGATACATTTCTGTAAAAAAGTCTTCATTAAGTTCAGCTTTTTCTAAGCGCAGCACTTCATCAATAATGACGTTAAATGACTTGACTAACAGTTCACTACGCTCATCATCCAGCTTCAGTATCTGCTTTAACTTATTTTCATCAGAAATAGCTTCAGAAAATTTGAAAATAAATTCTTCACCTGCCTGCTTGCCAATAAGATTATTCTGCGCTGCTTCATCCAGTTCAGCTATGGCCAGTTCAATGGTCTCCTGGTATCCGTCGTCAACTTCATTGCCATCATCGCCAACTTCAAATATTTTGAGCTTCAGCCGATCGTCCTTGGCGGCCTCGTCCACCTGGACTTCTTTACCTGATTGATTCAACATATTGTTTATGGTCTCATCAATAGCTTCCTCAGAAGCAGTGACCCGGATGTATTCAGGAACTTTCACCGAATCAAGGTCTAATGTGAATTCAGGTGCCAGGCCAATATCGAAATAAAAATTAAGCTCTGATTGTTCATCAAAGTCAAGCGTACCCGTTTTGTCCATATTGGCTATGGGATGGCCCAGTATAGCAAGTTTATTATCAATGATATAATTGTTAAGCGCTTCGGAGATCAAGGTATTTACCTTGTCTGCAATAAGTGATTTCCCGTACATTTTCTTTACCATTCCGAGTGGCACTTTGCCGGGACGGAAACCGGGCATATTCACTTTCCGTTGATAATCTTTCAATGCTTTGTTAACTTCCTCCTGATAATCAGTGGGTTCAATTGTGATCTGAATAGATGCAGTTAGTTCGCTGGTTTGTTCCTTTGATATATTCATATGTTATTAAATTTAACGCTCTGGCCTTCTATGCCGCTAAAGGCAGGCCTATTAAAAAAAATCAAGCCGGAAAAAAGGTCCGGCTGACTTAAAATCTGTGCGGATGAAGGGACTCGAACCCCCACGCCTTTCGGCACCAGATCCTAAGTCTGGCGCGGCTACCAATTACGCCACATCCGCATGTTGGTTTCTGTTTTAAAACGAGGGTGCAAATATACAAAAATATTCATGGCATCTTTGCTTAAAATAAGTTCATAAATAATGCAGTATATTCCAAGGCAAAACCTTGTAATTTAGACGAATGCCATTTTCAGCATGGTAATCAAAATATTCATTGAACACTTCAAAATTGCCTCAGCAATGAAATAAATCCATCAGGATCCTGTTCTTTTATTTCCGGCTCAAGATGAAGAATATGTAATTTCGCACCGGCATCAGGAATAAGCAATGATTGGTCAGAAAATGATAACGTCATATTCATCATAGCAGTCCAGGACTTAGCATCAACGATTTATATTACTTTAAGTCAACATAATAAATCTAAATAACAGGTTTAGAATTAGGAATAACAGGGCTACATGTCTTCAACTAAACAACTCATTCGTACATTTATTTGTTCATTATTTCTAGGCCTATCAGGCATCATACCTGTTTCACCAGCTTTTAGTCAACCTGTAGATCCTACATCCAGCCTCAACATACAGGTCGAAGGCAGGGTACATTACGGTTTCTTTGGTATGCACTTGTTTGAAATGCAGGAGTTCAACAGTCATTTTCCCGGATTTGAATTTATTATTCAGCATAACACTTTCGGAAAAAGCAAATGGGAAGCTATACATAATTATCCGATTATCGGCCTTTCTGCTTTCTACTCACCCTTAGGACATGTTGAGGAAATCGGTGTAAGCTACGCAGCATTGCCATTCATTAGTTTTCCACTGAACAAGAACCCACATCGCAGCATAAACTTCCGGGTAGGTATTGGGCTGGCCTATCTAACCAACAAGTTCGACCGACTGGAGAATTATAAAAACATCGCGATCAATTCAAACTGGAATGCTGCTGTGAATTTTACTTTTGATTACAGACATCAATTGAATGAATTTCTATACCTGACAAGCTCGGTAGGCCTGATGCATTTTTCCAGCGGGACTACGCCAAAGCGTACTTTTGGCCTTAACCTGCCAACAGCAAGTGTAGGCATCGCAAGTTTTCTCGGTCATCCGAAACCGATTAAACATTACAAGCTATATCCTGAACTATTTAAGTTCAAATACGATGGGAAGCGCTGGTTTATCATCGAATCGGTTGTTTTTGGTGGCAGATATAGCAAGAATCAAACCGGCGGAAATGCCAATTTTTCTGTGCAAGCCTCTGTTACAGCCTTAAAACCAGTCTCTTCGAAAAGCAATATTGGTCTTGGTCTGGATGCCCACTTTGTACAGAAGTACAAAACCTCCGCAGAAAACATAGATAATATATACCAGATAAAACCTGGAATTACTGCCGCTTACGAAATGATCATGTCGAAAACTTCATTGGTTTTTCACATTGGCTCATACCTGACAGGATTCAATGCAACCAATGGACCATTTTATTCAAAGCTTGCGCTGAAGCGTTTCATTCAAGATGACTTATTTGTTTCGCTTGGCACCTCCATGTATGGCGGACGAATCGATTTTGTCGGTATAGGCATCGGCTACAGCTATTATCATAAATATTACTAGCTCGATACATATCAAAATGCAAGTTTTGGTGGCTTATGGTGCTTTATTATAATTCAAGCCAGCTTGACATCCTGGGCATCACGCATGGCATTCCCAACCAACATAAACGCAAGCACCATTAGCATTATGGCGATTCCTGGCAAGATGGCAAGATATGGTAAATCAAGGATGATAAATGCGTAGTTTTCCTTGATCATGCTACCCCACGAGGGCGTGGGAGGTTGCACGCCAAGACCCAGGAAACTAAGGCCGGCCTCAATAAGTATGGCCGAAGCAAAATTAGCAGCAGAAATCACAATAACAGGGCTGATGATATTAGGTAATATATGCCTGATGATAATCCTCAAGTGACTAAATCCTAAGGCCTTTCCAGCCTCAATAAATTCTTTCTCGCGGATGCTAATAATCTGTCCGCGCACAACCCTGGCCACCTCCACCCACATGGTTAGCCCCACTGCTACAAACACTTGCCAAAATCCTTTTCCGAGCGCGAAGGTTATGGCAATAACCAAGAGCAAGGTAGGGATAGACCAAACAACATTAATCAACCACATCACAAAATCATCAATTCGTCCACGAAAATATCCCCCCAAACTACCAATAAACAAACCGATCACCAGTGAAATAATTACCGATATAAAACCAACTGCCAGGCTTATGCGGGTGCCAATTAAAAGACGACTCAGTAAATCCCTACCAAATTGATCAGTTCCAAGCCAGAAAGTGTGTAGCCTGATGTTCTTTTGGGTAACTATTCTCTGTGCTTCTGCAACATCTATTTGAATGATACTGCCGTCAATATGTCTTGCAATAACCTCTTCATTACTGCTCTCAAGTATTTCATCTACAGGATATATCACATCTACAAGATGAAACGTCATATCTAAAGGTATCATTGATGGTTCAGGGTCAAAAAGTGTGATTGTCAAACTATCACCAGAAAAAAGATAATTCGCCAATACATAATAAGTATAAGGCTCACGTTTACCAAACATCATCGTATTAAACCAAGCCTGAGGTTCTGCATATTCGTTATTTCTGACCTTAAGCACTTCGACCTTAAATCCTGGCTTTTGTGTGGTGATTTCCAGAATCTGCCTATTGGCAGATGTGCTTTTATCGGGTGTGATTAGATACCCCAGAATAGCAATGACAATGCTCAAAATGATAAAAAGGAAGGCGGCCATACCTGTTCTGTTCCTGTAAAACCTGTTCCATATAATTCGTTCCGGAGAATAGGCTTTAGTGGACATACGTTTTCTGAAAAACATGAATAGGTGATCCGTTAATGCTTACAAATGTACATGATTTTTTACCTGTTGCAACACTTATGTAAATGCATTGGTTCATGAGGAAAGCCATATGGATCATTCATTCCATTAAATCCGCGAGCGTCTCAGTCATAATTCTAAGTCCATGCTTTACTCCATTAATAACCCATATTTCATCCATGCTGTTTTACTCCTGAATACTGCATTTTTTTTCGATGTTATTAGTTATACGAAATGAAAAAATCCGTAAATTTGCGGCTCTAAAAAATGGTGGTTGTAGCTCAGCTGGTTAGAGCGCTAGTTTGTGGCACTAGAGGCCGCGGGTTCGAATCCCGTCTTCCACCCCAGACTGATATCCAATCGACCGGGTATCAGTTTTTTTATGGTTCGCTATTCTAATACCTTGTCCAGAATAAGCCATGGCAGCATTTATACCCAATGAAAGACGCACATTCAAACTACATACTGCATACGCAGCTATTGAAGGTGTTATTTTGGGTATTCTTGCACTGAATGAGTTTGTTTTCCTTAAGAGTTTGCAGGGCAGTAATTATCAGATGAGCTTGCTGTTTCAATTCAGCATGGCTGTGTTTGTAGCCCTTTTTTTTATGCACGAATGGCTCAAGAGAGTTCAAAACCGCAAAAGGCTTCTTCGGTTAACTGCCATTGCTACTCGCTTACCATTGGTGCTTTTGATTTTCTTTCCGAAATTCCTTGAATCATACCAGGCCAACAGCATATATCATTATTTATTTCTTCTCATTTTCCTGGTATATTATCTTGGCGCTTTGGTCATTAATCCTACTATTAACTATTTCCTGAAAATTAATTACCAGCATAAGAATTTTGGAAAATATTACAGTTATTCAACCACACTAAACAAGGTCATTATGATGGTTGTAACTTTTCTATATGGCTTATGGCTTGACTCCAATTATTTTGCATTTACCATCTCGCTACCAGTGGCTGGTTTGCTTGGATTGTTCTCCCTATGGCTGCTTTCAATGATACACTATCCATCTTCTGAAAAGGGAAATCGGACTTCAATCTGGAGATCAGTGCTGAACTCAACTAATGAAATGATTACTATCCTGAAGCGTAACAAACCTTACCGCTATTTTGAAATAGGTTTTATGTTTTACGGCTTTTCGTTTATGGTTTCAGTAACAGTGATCGCAATATACTTTTATGAAGGCTTAGATCTAAACTATTCCAGCGTAGCTTTTTACCGCAATGCTTATAATTTACTTGCAATCTTACTATTGCCTTTTTTTGGAAATTTGATCGGCAATATAGATCCACGTAAGTTTTCAGTGATAACCTATGGTGCGATTGTATTTTATATCGCCTTTCTACTATCAACAGTTTGGTTTCCACAGCACACCTACATATATGGTATCAAACTCTATTATGTGCTCATATTGTATATCATTGCGCATGGAATATTCGCTGCGACAATGGTCCTGCTGTGGAATATCGGGTCAGCTTATTTCTGTCCTCCTGAGGAAGCTGGTAGTTATCAATCTGTACATCTGTTTCTTACGGGATTCAGAGCTTTGTTCGCGCCCACAGTCGGGGTATTTTTTTATGAAACTTTCGGTTTGGTTGTCACATTTACCATTGCCATCGTTTCATTGTTAATCGCAATTGGAGTGAACCTATATTCCTACCTAAACAAAAGTGTAAGGTTCGAAAAGATCAGCTAGTTAGCTTTGCATACATTTATCAATAGCTGGCAACCCTGCCCCTGCGGTGGTTTTTATAAATATATCTGTAATATAATTGGTGTAAAGCGAAGGGTCTGGGTTTACTTCGATAATAAAAGCTCCATTCTCCTTTGCAATCAATGGCATTTGGTTTGCAGGACTTACTTCTCCGGTCGTACCAATGATCAGCAAGACATCACAGCTGCTTGCAGCCTCAATTGATTTTTCATAAGCCTTCTGAGGAATGCCTTCGGAGAAAAAGATAAAGTCAGGTTTTAACAAACCACCGCATTGCTCACAATAAGGTGGCAGAAAGTCGAAATCTATTTCGGTGAGGCCACAGTACTCACCGCATTCCAGGCAAACCAGTCTTTTGGCATTACCATGAAACTCAAACACTTTGTCACTTCCAGCCATTTGGTGCAAGTCATCAATGTTTTGGGTAATAATAGCTTTGAGCAGGCCTTTTTTCTCCCATGCAGCCAGAACCCGATGTGCAGGATTGGGCTGAACTTTTCCCAGAAAGCTGTAGAAAATCTCTCTAATAACTTTCCAGGATTCTTCGGGATTTGACAGGAAAAAATTAAGTTCAAGTGTTTGCGGTTCATATCTGTTCCATAATCCTTCAGCACCTCTGAAGGGTGGCACCCCACTCTCAACTGAAATTCCGGCACCCGTATGTGCGATGAAGTAGTTGCTGTTTTTAATCGCCCTGGCAGCAACTGACAATGCTTGTTGCATGACTTAATAATAAATCTTTTTCTCTGACTCAATCCATGATTTAAATACTTCAGCCGCTTCGTTGCTCAGTATATTTCTAGTAGGCAAGTCGCGCATATCAGGCGGTATGGAAATCTGCTTGTATATATATGCATCGTCAAACCCGGCATGCGCAGCATCTTCGCGGCTTGCAGCAAAAAACAAACGAGCCGGACGTGACCAATAAATGGCACCCAGGCACATGGGGCATGGCTCACAACTGCTGTATATATCACAATCGTCCAACTGAAACGTACCCAAATTTTTACAAGCATCACGTATGGCCATAATTTCAGCATGTGCAGTTGGGTCGTTGGTGGAGGCTACACTGTTCGCTCCGCGACCTACAATCTTTCCATCCTTTACCACCACAGCCCCGAATGGTCCTCCGTTAGGTGTATTCAAATTTGTTGCTGAAAGCCTAATTGCCTCCATCATAAATTCCATTTCCTGTTTCTCAGTTCGATTAATCTTATTCATTCTTCTTCATTTTTCTTCGTTATCAAAATTCTTATCCCATTTACCAACTAAAGTTGGCTTATTTAGTGACTCATCAACAGTTTTTTTAAACATGTTTCTAGGCATCAACTCAGCTCCCAAACTTTTCAGATGTTTGGTTTCCTGTTGCACGTCGATCAAGTCAAAGTTATGCTTTTTCAAGAATACAGTTAGATAGTATAGCGCAACTTTTGAAGCATTGCTTTCCTTCTGGAACATGGACTCTCCAAAAAAAATGCCCCCATGGGATAAACCATACAAACCTCCAACTAGTTTTTCACTTAGAAATGTTTCTACTGAATGGGCATAACCCATTTTATGCAAGATCGTAAATGCCTCCATCAGTTCGGATGTAATCCATGTTCCATTTTGTCCTTTTCGGGTCACTTTTTGGCATAATTGAATGACGTCTTCAAAGCAAGTATCAAATTTTACCGTAAAAGTATCTTTTCGTATCAGATGCTTCAGGCTTTTCGAAATCTTAAACTTCTCTGGAAAGAGTACCATCCTGGGGTCAGGTGACCACCACATGATTGGCAGATCATCGGAATACCATGGAAAAATAGCGTTGGCATAGGCCTTAAGTAAACGCTCAGGGCTTAAATCACCACCAACCGCTAACAAACCATCTGAGGTTGCATTTCCCAAGGCAGGAAAACTATGGCTTTCATTCAGAAATACTATAGCCATTACCTCTTAATTATCAACTTTTGACTTTGCGTCCCACTGTCGGTTTCCACTTTCATCACATAGATTCCATTTTCCAGATCAAGCATGATGCGTTGCCGGTAAATGTGTTGATCCTGATAGAGCAATCGACCCTGTAGGTCATAAACTTCATATCGGTCGATCAGGGCATTGAAGGCTGGTTGAAGAAACACAGTGCCACCAGAAGGATTAGGAATGATGCTGAAATACCTTTCATCATTAAGGCATTCAGGTGTCGAAACCAGATCGAACCATATAGTAAAATAACCTTGTGGGGCTGACATGGGATAAGTTACACTGTCATTATAAGTCTTTGCCTGGATATAATAGTTCACTGTATCACCTGGAGACAGTCCCTGCATAACACCCATATATTCAGGGCATACCATCCATATGGGCACTTTGGTAAATTCCGTATCCTGACTTCTTTTATAATGTAACCAGATGGATTCAATAGGATCAGCAGCGTGAACCATGCAATTGATCTCAAACTCTGAGCCCAAAAGCGATTGTGAGCCTGTTTTCTTTTGATGAACAATCCTTAAATAACGCTCTGCAGGAATTTCTTTGGTTATACAATGTACAGCACCACCCAGTATTGTGAGCATTTGTGAATCAACCATTTTCACATCATAGCCCGGCATCAAACGCTCGTATGTTAATTTTGCCATTGTGTCCCATTCAGGCATCCCATACGAAGGTACAATTACTGTATTGTTGAGGATCAGTGAATTGGTATAAGTTCGCATCTCATCGTTTTGAGTTATAGCCCAGGTTCCATCAGCTTTTGGTGGTGCCGGAATGCGGTAAATCGTATAGGGTTCGCCAAAATAATTCGTAAGGGTTCCAAGGTACATTACATTGGCTTCAATGACAGGGTAATCAGGCAGGTGTTCGGGATAAGAAGAAACAAGAATGGTTTCATAATCCAGCATACGCATGTACATATCTACGTGTTTCCATATACCACCTCCACTATTGTTCAGGTTATCCAAAAACACAAAATCACCCAGGTTAAACTTTGAAACCAGAATATTCCTGATCTGATCCGGACTTAAGTGGGGGTTTTGATCCCATATCCTCTTGGAGCCAAAGCCCCGCTTTAGGCCGTCAAAAATCAAATTCCCCCCTTCGAGTTCAAGACCCAGCTCACTTTGGTTCCAACCCCATAGATTTGCCAACTGTGAAGGTATTGAAT
Organism: uncultured Bacteroidales bacterium; assembly: GCA_937926515.1. GTDB lineage: Bacteria > Bacteroidota > Bacteroidia > Bacteroidales > F082 > CALAZZ01. Next base: position 74,428 of record CALAZZ010000227.1, read on the forward strand.
CATCTTTCGGCCTACCATAGGCTGAATATCCCGGATCAAGAATATAACGTTGAAGATTGCCGTCAAAAGTTCCGTAATTGGTTAACGGTCCATAATCCCTTATCCAGAGTGTTTCAGTCCAGCCAGGAATAAAATTAAGGTTCAAAGGACTCACTCCTTTACTATACAAATAGCTGCGAATTTGAGCTGTATCCATGGGTGCCTGTCCCGGATAATAAATGATCCAGACCTTGGCAACTGACTGGGCAGCTTTTACAATATTGGCGGTAATGGAATCACGGGAAGGACTATAGTCCCAGACCAACAGAACACCTTCATTTTTCTCAAACTCGGCTGGAGTCACTATATTCAATTGTGCTTGAGCTGTAAAGTTCGAAAAGAAAAGCACGAGCATGAAGAAAATCCCTGAACGCATAAATAAGGTTTGATTAGAGAATTAATAGCAACAATACGAAAATAATCTCAATTTAATTGATCTAAACGAAAGGATATTGATAATTAAGAAATTGATGCCATGAGTTGAATCACTTATTAAAAACTCTAAGCTCAAAATCCTTACCATCGCGCAGGAACCACTGAAAACAATTCACATCTCTCGTGCATATATCGAAAATAATAGAAAAGCCTGTAATTAAGTGTGATGCCGTAGCTTATCTTCCAGTCATAATCCAGGTATGTGCTTGGCGAACAGTCGGTACGCTGCGGGTGGAGCACTGCAACATTCCATTGGTTAACCAATTTTCGATTCCACGATTCCAGGTAATCGAGTGTATAATACGATTCGGGGCGGCGAATCCGTAGGAACCAGGACTCAAAAGCAGGGTCAAGAATGATCAATTCATAGGTTGTACTGTCACCTTCTGTTTCAATTTGCCTAAAGGTTAAGGTATCCGGCACGGTACCCTCCACCTGGCCAAATATTCCTCCCTGATAAAACCACATCATGGCAAACACCAGCCAAAATATTTGTTTCATTGGTATTTAGTTTTTTAATTATTCATTTTCACAGCAATCCATTGTAGTACGGAATGATAAAAATACCTCATTTTCTCAATCTTATAATTCCAAATTTATCCAAAAGTGCGTGATCACAGTTCCATCAAAAGATTAGACTTATATGCTAAAATTAATAATAACCCTCAAAAAGGTCAAGTAAATATTTCACGACCATAAACTTATAAGGCATTATATCAGCACATTAAGAACTTTAAAAATGGTTTCTGAAATCACCTTAACCTCATCATCAGTAATAGTAAGAGGAGGTGCAATCCGAAATGAAGTATCATTAAACAAAAACCTGTCAACAATTAGATAATGCTCATGGAAAGCCTTCATCAAGTCGTTCATTTTTGAATGATCGGTCAACTCAATACCCAGCATCAAACCAGCCTGCCTGATCTCCCTGACAGCAGGATGGTTTATCAGTTTGTTGGCAAAAATCTTTCCTTTGTCATCAGCATATTCAACCAAATTCTCCTCAAGAATCAATTCCAGGCTTGCTAATGCAGCTGCACAGCAAACTGGATGGCCGCCAAAAGTAGTGATATGTCCGAGTTCAGGCTTGTTGGTAAGCGCCATCATTCGTTCCTTTGATGATATAAATGCACCCAAAGGCATGCCTCCGCCCATTGCTTTGGCAAGGCAAAGGATATCAGGAATAACCTGATCATGTTCAAACGCAAACAGACGGCCTGTCCGTCCAAACCCCATTTGAATTTCATCAAAAATCAGTAATGTACCCATCTCATTACACCTGTTGCGGAGCTTTTCAAGATAGCCCTCAGCAGGTAAAACAATTCCAGCCTCAGCCTGAACTGGTTCAATAAGAACACAGGCTGTACGCTCAGTTATTTGATTCAATTCATCAAAATCATTAAAATGAAGCATTCGTGTATCAGGTAATAAGGGGCGAAAAGCATTCTTGCTTTCTTCATTTCCCAAAAGGCTGAGTGCCCCTGCCGTACCACCATGATAAGCTCCTTTGAAATAAACCATTTCAGAGCGTCCTGTAATTCTTTTCGCCAGTTTAAGTGCACCCTCAATGGCCTCACTTCCAGAGTTTACAAAAAACACTGAATCAAGTTCAGCAGGTAGGATTTGTGTTAGTTTCTGAGCCAGTCTCACTTGTGGGGCCTGGACAAATTTGCCGTAAACCATCAGGTGCAGAAATGATTCAGCCTGTTCCTTAATAGCCTTAATAATATGTGGATGTGCGTGCCCAACATTACTTACCGAAACACCCGAAACCAGATCGACCCATGCATTGCCATGCTCATCATATTGGTAAATACCTTTAGCCCCCACCATTTCAACCGGATTGGACATTAAGGAAGGCACACCCAGGTGCAGTTGAAATAATTGTCTGTTTGTCAACATTTAATAAGTTTTTTACAAAATTATGAAATTAAGTTGCCGTAGCTGTATTAAACCATATACATTACCCATTCCGAAATTAATGATCTGATCCCGGAAAAAAAGAAACTGGTAGGAGAAGTGATAAAATCCCTAGTCCAAGTCTGCGATGATGTCGCCTGCATTCAACTCACATACTTATAAATGGATCCATTCTGTCTACAACCAATTTATAATCCCCAGGCTGTTACTTTTGTGTTGTTCGTGCTTCAACTGCAGTTGGCAACAACATCATCAAAAACTAGCATAAATGATGTAGTTTGAAGCATAAGTTAGGGAAATGTATTTGTGTTAGAAGCCCTAAGTTTTGCAATTTATGGTGTAAAATAAAAGATAATTGTGGGGGTGATATGGATTGAAAATTTTATCTATCAACAATGTTAACTCCTTGTTTTAATTATTTTGCGTAGTATCCTGAATCAGCACCAGTGTTGTAATTAAGTTGGATAATCTGATGCCCGACCAATCCATTCTGTAGTTCTCAAAACCCGCACTAACACAGTGACCTTGAAATATTCTGTCAATTTGTAATAGGGTCGAAATGATTATTTTTTATAAAAGCTTTCCTGTTTAAAAAAAAATTCCGACTTTTGCACCCCAAAATCAGGCAATAATTAATCATTTTAAAATTAAACATTTATGCCAGCAAGAATTAGATTACAACGTTTTGGTAAAAAGGGCAGACCTTTTTATCACATTGTAATTGCGGATGGTCGTGCACCACGTGACGGTAGATTTATAGAGAAGATTGGCACCTACAACCCAATTACGAATCCGGCTGAAATAAAACTGGATGTTGACAGCGCCGTTAAATGGCTTCAGAATGGAGCCCAACCAAGCGATACAGCCAGGGCAATACTCTCCTATAAAGGTGTGCTTTACAAAGCACATTTATTAAAAGGAGTTAAGAAAGGTGCAATGACCGAAGAAGAAGCAGAAGCCAAATTCCAGGATTGGCTCAAGCAGAAAGAAGAAAAGATTGCAAACAAAATCAAAGGCCTTTCCGAACAAGAACGTAGCGAGCGTAAAAACAAATTCGAAACTGAGGCCAAGATCAAAGAAGCCAAAGCTGCCGAAGTAGCTCAAAAACGTGCCAAGGAAATGAAAGCTGAAATAGCAGAAACGGAAGCCGAAGTCCAGGATGCAGCAGAAGAAGCAGCTCCTGAGGCCGCAACCGAAACAGCAGTGGAAGCTGCTCCTGAATCAGCCGAACAAACCACCCCTGAGATAGCTGAAGAAGCAACTCCTAAATCAACTAAAGAACCTGCTCCTGAAGCAACTGAAGAGCCTGCTCCTGAGGCAAATGCTGAAGCTTCACCGGAAAGTTCTGAAAATGAACCATCTGAAGAAAAAGAAGAAAAAGCTTAAGTCTTTTAGATTAAGCATTAAATTTTTTAAAAACTGCATCTGGTCAGATGCGGTTTTTTTTTCTTTAATGTTCGATCTTTGTGCAATGGATGTGTCCAGAAATAATAACCCGGTGGTGTTCAGGAAATGTTATTTAGAATTGAGTTGAACTGAAACAAAAAGCTAAAATAGCAACAACCAGTGAGATTGGCAATCAGTTTCCGGTAATTTTATCGTAGCGTGAGCTATTTGCCGGGTCAATTTCACGCATAATGTTTGCGGCACGCAATTTCTCCTGTGGGCTACCCTCGGAGAATACATTGATGATCTCATCGCGTTTGGCTTCAATTATCAATTGGAGCAAAAACATACCCGGTCTTTCTCTATATATGCGTTCGAGCAATGGAAGTGCATCCAGAATTTTGGCTCTTCCCTCATCAGGCTTTTCTGACATAATATCAAGTCCCAGCCGATGATACTCATAAAGGAATTGGCGTAATGGCCTATAGGATGCATTACGCAGGTTTTCGACCAGCCAATACCTGTTGCGATTACCATCAAAAGCTTTCCATCCACGCTCACTCGAGTTCTGAGCCGCATTAACGATACTCTCTGCTGCCTGAAAAAAAGGATCGCCACCATACAGAGAGAAAGTGTCAAAATCCAAACCTAGAAAAATGTAGGCATAGAATCCCAGCACACTGGTTAGATTTGACATAAATGAATTTTCATTAAAATCAAGAGGCTGGTACTCTATATATCTGAACTGGAAATTATCATCAACATAATTCAGTACCGGCGAGTTGTATGAAGATCTGTAAATAGGCCGTCGCAGCACCACATTAAGTGTAGCTTTAAATTCGTCAGCTGACAAACGTTCATTTATGGTAATCAGCACTGTGGCCTCGATGCGTTCTTCGATCTTGATGTTGAGGTTGGTCCAGGTGCGCTGATTCATAAACTCGTAAACGGACTCACGAAGCGCATCGAATACACGCCTGTCGGTTCCGGCAATTCCGGGAGTGCTTATCCTGATCTCGCAGAAAAGCTCCTGTGCATTAACTTTCAACATACTGACAAATAAAACCAGTAAAAGGATGATTTTTTTCATGGTAATTTTCCTACTTTACTTTTGGCAGCAGTGCATGAATTTGATCGAGTATATCCTCAGCAACGGCATGTTTATGTTTAAGATCATAGTGTTCCGAATCTCCATGTCGGTTGTATATACTCACTTTATTCGTGGCATGCCTGAATCCTGCACCTTGTTCATGAATTGAATTCATAACGATCAAATCCAGGTTTTTCTTGTACAACTTGTCAAGCGCATTGGATTCTTCATTGTCCGTTTCAAGGGCAAACCCCACAAGTATTTGATCTTTAGTCTTTCTATTGCCAAGTTGGTGTAGGATATCTGAGGTAGGTTCCAGCTTAAGCTGCAGGCTGTCGGCTGTGCTTTTCTTGATCTTTGATTCAGAAAATCGACTTGGTTTGAAATCAGCCACTGCTGCTGCCATTACAGTAATATCGGTTTCTGGAAAAAAGGCCAAACATCCCTGAAGCATCTCAGCAGCCGTGGTTACCGGTATGACTTCAACGGATTCAAATGAAGGTAGCAGATGAGTAGGCCCCAATATAAGCTTCACTTCGGCGCCTTCAGCAGCAAAAGCATCAGCAATTGAAATACCCATAAGTCCGGAACTATGGTTTCCGATATACCTTACCGGATCGATATTTTCATGTGTAGGCCCTGCCGTTACAAGCACTTTTTTATCAGAAAAACGCTGTTTCTTTTTAAAGAATGATTTTATCTGTGATAATAGGACTTCCGGCTCCTCCATACGTCCTTCGCCACACAAACCACTTGCCAGCTCACCGTAAGCCGGCTCGATTATCATATTGCCTCTTTTAATAAGTGCATGGATATTGCTTTTGGTTGCAGGATGTTTATACATATCAAGATCCATAGCCGGAGCAATCATGACTTTGCAACGTGCAGAAAGATAAACTGTAAGCAGATAATTATCAGCAATGCCAGCCTGCATTTTTGCCAATGTATTGGCTGATGCAGGTGCAATCAGAAATAGATCAGCCCACAAGCCAAGTTCAACATGACTGAACCAAGCTCCAGTTTCGGAGTTGAAAAAATCACCCATGACTGGGTTCTCTGAAAGTGTGGCCAGTGTAAGCGGAGTAACAAAATCCTTTGCAGCTGGTGTTAAAACAAGCCTAACTTCGGCTCCTTCTTTCTTAAGTAAACGAACCAAGATGGGTATTTTATAGGCTGCAATGCTGCCTGTAATTCCAATAAGGATTTTTTTTCCTTTTAGCATCCGGCCGAATTAGATTAAAAATCAGATTGTACCTTATGAGGGTTACGGAAATAGATTTGTTCGTGTAAAAACTCATGAACAGCCAATAGGGTTGATTTTGGCAGGCGTTCGTAATATTTGGCAATTTCTATTTGTTCGCGGTTCTCAAACACTTCCTCCAGATTATCCGAAGCAGAGGAAAATTCGCTGATCTTTTTATTGAGCTCTTCCTTGATCTCAAGTGAAATCTGATTTGCACGTTTTGCCAGGATAGCAACAGTTTCATAAATATTGCCGGTGTCCTTATAAAAAAGATCCTTTTGCCTGGTAACGGCAGTGGTTTCTGTTTTGATTTTCTTGTAATCCATATTATATTTTAATATTATTAATTTGACAATCTGGCTCGTGCCCTTTCATTTACAAAACTGATCTCGTCAAGATATTCGCTTTCAGGGTATTGGAAGAGCAAGTTATTGTAGGTCTCAATGGCTAATTCATACCTTTCGTTGCGTTTTTCAGGAATGCTTCTTTCGGCAAATTCAAAATATGAAAGCGCCATATAATATAAAACCTCTTCTCGTCGCTCTGTATCAGGGAAACGCCTGACAAGGTTTTCAAAAGAAGTGATTGCAGCCATATAGTCGCGCATACGATAATACATGAGTGCAATACGATAATCCTTTAGTTCAAGCTTTGCCCGCAAGTCGTCAATCAATTCGTTTGCCTCTGCTACACGTTGACTTTGCGGATAGGTGTCGATAAATTGCTGCAACTCCCTGATGGCTTCCTGGGTATTCGATTGATCAAGGCTATAGCGCGGCGAATCAAGGTAATAACAATAGGCTGACATAAACAAACATTCTTCAGCCTTATCACTTGCAGGAAATGTACGTGAATGACGTTTAAAATAAAAACTTGCAACGATATAATCGCGCATATTATAATAAGCCCAAGCTGTGCGATAGCTTAATTCCTCACCCCTTTCCGTACCTCTGTAGAATCCTTGCAACAGATCAAAAAGCTGCAATGCCCGCGCATAGTCGCCCTTGTCATAATAATCCATAGCAGATTCGTACTTGAGTTCGTTGTCAGTGCTCTTCAAGAGCTTTTGGTATTTACTGCAGGAACCAAAACCCAGAACCCCAGTGACAATCAGTACAAATGCAATTTTTCGAAACATGCGGCAAAAGTAAATATTTTTAACGTTGGTACATAACGTTTTTCAGGCTTTAATATTATGGCCCTTTTAGCCCGTTCCTATCTTTGGTGTATTATGTATTCCAAATTCAAGACTATGAGGTCCGCATATGTATTTGAATTCTGATCATCCAGACGTTTATATTTTTTACTCCCAAAATGATCTGAAAAATATTGGCATGAGCTCTATAAAATTTTGAGCAAAGAAAACCAATTTATGTATCTTTGGTCCGCAAAAATATTTACTCATTTAAAATAGAATCAAATGGCATTAGAAGTTACCGATTCAAACTTTGAAGAAGTTGTAATTCAATCAGATGTTCCTGTTATAGTTGATTTTTGGGCTGTATGGTGTGGACCCTGTCGCATGGTGGGCCCCCTGGTAGATGAAATCGGGAAGGAGTATGAGGGTAAAGCGAAAGTGGTTAAACTGGATGTTGATAATAACAATGCCACTGCCGCCAAATTCGGCATTCGTAATATCCCAACAGTACTATATTTTAAGAATGGTGAAGTCGTGGATAAACAAGTTGGTGCTGTTCCTAAGCAAGTACTCGTCAATAAGCTGGAAGCTTTAATATAGTTATTAAAATAAAGGAATGGAAAACCCCGTTGCTTTAACATAGAAGTAACGGGGTTTTAATGTTCAGACATTATGAAATACGCCATTGATCAACAAAAATTAAGTCGTTTCGGTAGCCTTGAATTTCTTGCACGGCAAGTGGTCGAAGGTTTTATTACCGGTTTGCACAAAAGTCCGTTTCATGGCTTTTCAGTTGAATTTGCTGAACATAGGCTTTACAACCGCGGAGAATCCATCAGGCATGTTGACTGGAAGCTCTATGGCCGTACTGAAAAAATGTTTGTTAAACGATATGAAGAAGAAACCAACCTCCGTTGTTTGATTGTGATTGATCAGTCATCATCAATGTACTTCCCTAAGAAAAGTGATGCCAACATTAACAATCCGAGCAAGTTACTGTTCTCTGTATATGCAGCTGCCTCATTGATGGAGTTGATGAAGCGCCAACGGGATGCAGCGGGACTTGCAATTTTCACCAATCAGCTTGATGTCATCACCAAATCAAGATCAAGTTCAACTCATCAAAAACACCTGTACAGTTTGCTCGAGGGACTTATTGACCCTGAAGAAGGCAACAAACTAAAAACAACTGCTGCAGCCGAAGCTTTGCATCAGATAGCCGAATTGCAACACAAGCGATCATTGATTATCATATTTAGTGATATGATGGACAGCCCAGAGCAGGCCGATGAAATGTTTCCGGCACTGCGTCACCTGAGGTACAATAAGCATGAGGTAGTATTATTTCATGTGACTGACCACCTTCTTGAGGAGGAACTGGCATATGACAACCGGCCGCATCGATTTATTGACCTTGAAACTAAAGATACCATCAAACTAAATCCGGCTGAAATACAGGAAGCATATAGAAATACGGTTGCAGAAAGAAAAGATGAGCTTAAGTTGCGCTGCGGCCAGTATAGGATTGATTATGTTGAAGCCGATATTAATAAAGGATTTGATGATGTGCTGATGTCTTATATGATCAAAAGGACCAGATTATACTAGGCATATCTCATATTAAACTTATGCAATCCGCGATTTATTTACCTGTAAATATGATCTTAAGATAGGTTGATTAGGCCTAACTAGCAGGCAAGAGTCAGTATTCACCGCAAGAATGTTTTAAAATGATTGCTTTTAGTTTAGAAGCGCCATCTAAGCTGTACTTTTACATCCGTCTTGGTGTTTCCATCTATCATTTCAAGCCCTGTGCCAATCTCATCACGGTTGGCATACCAGGTTCGTGCTATCCTTGCCCACAAATCAATCGATTCATGTAATTTCCATCGGAGTAAAAGATAGGTTCTTGAACCTTTTGAATAAAAAGCCGGGATTGAAAAGGCATATAGTACATCATTTTCATAGGTATAAATTCGGCTATCGTAAGTTTCGGCATCAAAAATGGCATACCTGAAAGTGAGTTGAAATGGTTTGTCAGGTGGCCTGAACAAAATATCCTGGTAAATCATAAATCCATAGCTATCATTTTGATTCTCCTTAAGATATGAAATTAATTCAGCTCTGTTTTTAAATGAAAATGAAGGGCTTACAGCATAATTGACGTGAAAACGGAGGGTGTTTCTTTGATAATTGATCAGATAATCAATTCTATTCCATGGGTCGCGATCGTTGGTCATTTTTTGTTTGGTTCGAAAGCGAATATAAAAATCAGCCTGTCTATTGATCCTATGGTCCAGTTGCACATAATAATCATGTCCGTAATTAGGGGCATCGGCAAGGTATCGCAGCCAATCATGCTTGAAATGATCTGCAAAAGCTGAAAGTTTCCAACTGGGTGACAAACCTACTTGGATCCCGGCATAGATCCCGCTTTCGTTATTGATCTGTGTGCCTTCTGAAAACGCATTGGAGAACAGGTTTTGATAACGTTTATCATAATTACGATAAACTACTGTGAATTCAACAAAAGCTGCTGGTTGAGCCGTAAACCCGCCTATCCCGGCCCATGCTCCATTGTCCGATCTGCTTAGCTCACCAAAAAACATGACCGAGGGGTAAATCAGCTTGAAATCCAATCCCTGATTGCTTAGTCCTTTACCTGTGAACCTGAATTGGTTGTATGGATAGATGCGTGGAATAAGTTCAGCGCCAATATTGGTCCGATGCATGGTAAAGCCAACTTCAAAGCGGGAGGTATTGAATGCAATACGTCCACCGATCAGTTCTTGCTGGACCGACCTTTTGTTAAGCAACTCATTCACAGTACGGTGAAGTCCCGTTTCCTGCAAGCTTGATATCACTTGTAACTCAGCAGAAATTGAATCAACTCGTGATATATTGGCATCAATATAATTATTGGAATAAAATGCAGTCAGCTCAAACGTCTTGTATCCCAATGTTGTTGCTGCTCCTCTAAAAAATAGATTTTCATTGACCGATGTATTTGGTCTTATGCCTGCACCAAACTTCATCACCTTGGTTGCCTCAGTGGATTTACCAAAAGATAATCCTGACCACATGGTCAAACCTTGTCCGAATGCCAGGTGATAATCTCCGATGGCAAGCTGGCGGACAATCCCTAAGTCGGCAAAATAGGCGTGGGCAGAATAAAAATCAAAACCATTGCGAAGTTTATCCCCCAGTAATTGCTGCAATGAGTCATTTACATTGTGCTTAAAAAATACTTCGCCCTGATCCTTTTCCATGGTCACACCTGCCCGAACCCTATTTCTATAGTTAAAAGAGTATCGAGCATAAATCTTCTGAGGGCTTCCCAAATACCTGGATGTTGGCCTGGCATGTAAAGCAGAATCAGAAATCGGACTATAGCCCAGCTGCTCTTCCAGAGTTTGCTCCATTCGTAAAAAAACCTGATGCCTGCCCCATTTCAAAACGGTGGACGGGCGTAATCGTGCCCGGCTTACAACCTCTTCTGCACTAATAATCGGTCTTAACAAGTAGATGGTTTCCTGATCGAAGCCTTCGACCATCATAAGTTCCTGCACATCGATCATCCGGCCATACATACGAATATAGTCCTGAAGTTGTTGATATTGAAATACCGAAATTAAATACATATCCCGTAATGCAATTGCGTCTGGCCCATTTATATTGATAGGGTTATCCATATAAAAGAAATAGGCATCAAGCAGATCGGAATAGTCAAACACATCATCAGACTCTTCAGCTATTCGCTCAATTTGTTGTGCAATTTGCTCAGCAAGCGATCCGGTGATGGTATCATTACTCTGTGCACTTGCTGATGAAAATATAACTGACAACACCAATCCTGTCAAGAAAAGGTTAAAAATATAACGATGTGGCCTCATCTGATGCATCATTTAATAAGCTTACCAAAACGATAGATTAGACCTGCCTGAGCCGAAACCCCTAGCACCTGATGCATGGAGGCTGAAATATCCAAATGGAGATTCTGCAGAACCAAACCAGCACCAAATGTAAACAGCCCCGGATTTGTTGCCAAACCGGCACGAGCATAAAAAGTTTCAGTGATCGCATACTCCATCCCAAAACGAAGTGAAGGATCCAGATCGAAATTCTTTTCTACCTCGGCAATTCCTATCAGTTTGTCCGACATAAGGTAAGTCAGCCCAAAGCGCATGATGACAGGCAAACGTTCATCAGTGTAGTCAGACAATCGTGCTTTAACCGGATTAAAAATAAAGGCTCCCAATATGACTTTCTCACTAATTTCTGATTGAACACCAAGTTCAAAGGTCACATTGTCTTTGCCTTCATAACCGCCTCCAAATCTTGTGGATAGATAATCAAGTTGCAAGCCAATCCGAAGCAATGGACCAAATGAACGTGCATATGCAAGGCCAAGTTTGTTTTCATTATAAAGGGAATATCCAAACTGGTTGAAGCTCAACCCAAGCACGCCAAAATTAGCAGGTACGATTAATGCAGCACTCTTAAGGCTCAGTTCAGGGACGAGAAAGCGGTTTTCATAATAGACTCCAGCTGCAATTTGCTCCTGCATTGCCATTCCGGCCGGGTTGTTTTGTATTGACCAAAAATCAGTAAGGCTCACTGATGCCCTGCCCATTGCTGCGGAACGGGAGCCTGTTATGCCGGCACCTTCAAAAGCAAATGTGCAGACAGGGAATAACACCAAAACCAAAACAAAAGAGGTAAATATTCTGCCCATTAATTAATAAGTTTGTTCGATCTTTGAAATCACGAAAATAGGCGAAAAATCTAAAATTATCATTTTATTATGGATAAAGTTTTATCATTTCTTGAAACACTAAATTCAAACAACAACAGAGAATGGTTTACAAATAACCGTAAAATGTATGACAATGCTAAACTCGAATTTATAGATCTGGTAAATAAACTCATCAACGAAATTGCAGTCTTTGATGCAGAAGCAGGCATGAATGCAGCTGAAAAATGTATTTTCAGAATATACCGGGATGTTCGATTCTCTCAGAATAAATTACCATATAAAACACATATGGGCGCCTATATTGCACCCGGTGGCAGAAACAGGGGTAAAGCCGGCTATTACATTCATATTGAACCCAAAGGCAGTTTCCTGGCAGCCGGGGTGTATGCTCCCGAACCCCTTGCCCTCAAGGCTATACGTCAAGAAATTTATTACCATGCAGAATCTTTTCTGGACATCATGGAAAAGCCAAGCTTCAAACAGAAATTTGGTTCCATGCTGGAAGAAAAACTGGTGAGGCCACCAAAAGGTTTTCCAAAAGAATTTGAACATATTGAATGGCTGAAATACAAGCATTATGTGGTCTCGGCCAGCTTGAAGGATAAACTGCTACAACAATCTGATTTAGTGGATTATATAATGAAGTATTTTCGTGAGGCCTACCCGCTGAATCAATTTCTGAACAAAGCCATTCAAATGATTGAATAAGGGCTTACCGTTAACTGATTTTTTTGTACCGATAACTGATTCTAAATTCTGTATATAAGTACATAGGAATACATTTGTATTCAAATTGGTTGGTTGTTTTATAAGTTCGAACTTGATGCCCTTGAAGTGTGAATTGTTTTTGTTGTTTTTTACAATTCACAGATTCTTCAAGGGCATTCTCTTTTTATTCATCGGTTAATTAATATCCATACTTATCTTTCCACCTTGTTTTCAAGAATTTTCTCATATCCTGCTCCCTTGAATTATTGGCTGGCTCGTAAAACCTTGTTCCTGAAATGGATTCAGGCAAAAACTCCATGTCAACAAAGTTATTTTGAAAATCATGTGCATATTGATAGGCTTTCCCATATCCGAGTTCCTTCATCAAGCCGGTTGGAGCATTGCGAATTGCCAAAGGTACACTCAAGTCCCCGGTTTTTTTTACCATGAATATTGCCTGTTCAATAGCCGTATATGAAGCATTGCTTTTTGGGGAGCATGCAAGGTAAATGGCTGTTTGGGCTAGGATGATCCTGCTCTCGGGCCAACCAATCTTATTGACTGCATCAAAACAGGTATTGGCCAAAAGAAGCGCATTCGGATTGGCATTGCCGATGTCTTCAGAAGCCAAAATTAGCATGCGTCGTGCAATAAAAAGAGGGTCTTCACCCGCCTCGGTCATACGTGCCAGATAATACACCGCTCCGTTTGGATCGCTACCACGCAATGATTTAATAAATGCCGAAATCACATCATAATGCATTTCACCCTTTTTATCGTAAACAGCCAAATTGGTTTGAATGCATTGTGTGGTCAATTCATCCGTAATGGTAATTTCTTTGAATTCTTGATCTCCCTGCATATGCATATCTACAACCAGTTCTATGGCATTCAATAACTTACGCGCATCCCCCCCGCTATATCGCATAAGAGCTTTGGTTTCGGTCAATTTGACTTTAAGCTTGTAATCCTGCTCAATCACTTCAACAGCTTTGAATAATAATTGATCCAGGTGCTCTTTTGTCAATGGTTTGAGGACATATACCTGACATCTTGATAACAAAGGAGAGATCACTTCAAAAGATGGATTCTCTGTAGTCGCACCTACAAGTGTCACAAGACCCTTTTCGACTGCTCCCAAAAGCGAGTCTTGCTGCGATTTGCTAAACCGGTGTATTTCATCAATAAACAAAATGGGAGGCTGAGGCAGCATACGTGCGTTGCGGATCACTTCGCGTACATCCTTTACACCGCTGCTAACAGCACTTAATGTTTTAAAATGCCGGTTAAGTTGCTTACTGATAATAAATGCTAGACTCGTTTTACCCACTCCGGGAGGTCCCCAAAATATCATGGATGGGATGCGGCCCGACTCAATGGCAGTGCGCAGCACTGCACCTTTTCCTACCAAATGCTCCTGCCCAATATAAGAATCAAGTGAGGTAGGGCGGAGCCGCTCTGCCAACGGAATCAAACTCAAATTCATAGCAAATATTTTATATCAAAGATAAGACTAAACTATAATCTGCAGCCCATCATGGGCCAGGGACATCTGTGAAGGTAAAATGGCCTGCACCTCCTTGTATGTTCCCATCAAATGGCTTACATGTGTAAAATAAGCCTGGTCGGGATTGAGTTCTCGAATGATTTCAATGGCTTCATCAAGGGTGAAATGTGATAGATGCTTTTTTTTGCGGAGCGCACCCAAAATAATGACCTTTGACCCGCGTATGATCTCCATGCTGGAGGCTGAGATATAATTAACATCTGTGATATAACTCAGATCACCAAATCTAAAACCCATAACTGACAGATTCATATGCATGACCTCAAACGGAATCACCTCCACATCACCTATTTGCAGTGGTTTGGCATTCAAGTTCATGAGATTGATCCTTGGTACTCCGGGATAGGAATTGTCAGTAAAGGCATAGTAAAATTCATGTTTGATGGCTTGCTGATCCTCCTTACGTGCATAAACATCCATGGGTTTACGCTGCAGATAATTATATGACCTGATATCATCAAGTCCTGCAATATGGTCTTTATGGCAATGCGTTATCAACACAGCATCCAGTTTGGACACATTGTGCCGTAACATTTGTTGCCTGAAATCCGGGCCGGTATCAACAACCAATGTGGTATTGCCCTGCTCAACCAAAATAGAGGAACGCAAACGCTTATCCCTTGCATCTTCAGATTTGCATACATCACATTGACATCCAATAACCGGAACCCCCTGCGATGTGCCGCTTCCTAAAATTGTTACCTTCAAATTAACCTCCCTGGTGATTGATGCAAAGTAATCAATTTAATTATAATTCAGCAAAGGTAATGCGGAAAATTTTTCAGTGTTTTCAGGTATTTCAATTACTTTTACATCCTGTAAATTTTCCTGATCGATATCCATCTCAATGGTTAGCAAAATACTACTTAAGTGGCTGATAAAAAGAAATTCTTCTAAAAGGGAATCATTTAAGCTGGTGGCTTTTGACGATGCCAAAACTGTGATGATGTTAATTAATAATGCTGAAACCAGCGAGGTTGAAAAATTATTGGCACGACTCAAACAAAATTTGTCAGGTAAAGTAAACCATCTGGTCTTAATGCACAAACATAACAATCCGGAAACTATCAATGTGATGAAAAGTGATTTCAATATCATCAATCTATTGCCAAAAGATTTTTATTGGTTTGGATGGCCACGCAATTCCTTTTACAAAAAGATAGCAAATACAGAATCAGAACTTATTTTAGGTTTTGACCTGAATTACGACCTGCGGCTTTTGTATGCTGCATCATCAAGTTTAAATGGTTTCAGGATTGGTTGGGGCATGAAAGAACCATTCCCATTTCATGATATCCTCATAGGCGGAGCGGATCAATCAGACCTGGCAGAAATTTTTAATCAGCATTACAAATATCTTAAATCATTAAACGGAGAAGGACATGTTTAAATTCAGTGGAACTGGTGTAGCTTTGGTAACACCTTTTAATTCGGATGGCTCAATTGATTTCAAATCCTTAAAAAAAATTGTAAATCATGTCATAAACAACGGGGTGGAATATCTCGTTGCTCTTGGAACCACTAGTGAAGTTCCGGTATTAAGTGAGTCTGAAAGAAAAGAAATTATTGCTACTATTATTCAAACCTCATCAAAACGAGTGCCTATTGTGCTTGGTATGGGAGGAAACAATACCAATGCATTGATAAAACAAATTGAACAATCCTCATTCGATGGAATTGATGGCTTGCTGTCAGTAGTCCCCTATTATAACAAACCACAACAACAAGGATTATATCAACATTTTCAGGCTATTGCCGACTCAAGCCCCACACCTGTGATCTTATACAATGTTCCCGGCCGAACCGGCACAAATATGCTGGCCGAAACCACCCTTCAGCTTGCACATGACCACTCAAATATTATTGCAATTAAAGAAGCCTCTGGTAATTTAAGTCAGGTTATGGAAATTATAGCAAATAAACCAAAAGCATTTGAGGTGATTTCGGGTGATGATGCCTTAACTTTACCTCTTATGGCACTTGGGGCAAAAGGCGTAATTTCTGTCACAGCCAATGCCTGCGCGAAAGATTTTACTGAAATGGTCAGGCTGATGTTAAATAACGAAACCAAGGCAGCATTAAAATTGCATTACAAACTACTACCCATCATGGAAACATTGTTTGCTGATGGAAGCCCTGCAGGTATAAAGGCACTATTGGCTATGATGAATCTTTGCGAAAATAAACTTCGGTTGCCATTGGTCCCAGTGAATACACCTGTAGAAGAAAAAATTAAGACCCTTTTTAATCAATTATTATCAAGAAGTACATTATGAAACAGTCATTAAAAGTGGTTGCACTGTTATTGCTTTCCATGTCTCTAATGCCCTTATTGGCGCAGAACCAAGCAACTTTTGACAGTATTTTTAGTGACAGGCCTGAAGTTTATTTTAGCCTGCAAATTGATGACGAAAAAAGCCTCTCTATAGTGGGTCAACTGGTTTATATTGACCGTGTTGAAAGCAATACTGTTTTAGCCTATGCCAATCGGCAGCAGTTTGAATCACTGATGGCCAAAGGTTATACTCCTAAAATTCAACTACCTCCATCGATGACAGGTGAAGTCCCATTGATGAAGACCTATGAAGAAATTAATCGTGAAACCAACCAATGGAATTATTATCCGACGTATGAGGCTTATGAGTCAATCATGTACCAGTTTGTGGATGATTATCCTGATATGGCTTCTATTCACACCATCGGCACATTACCAAGTGGAAGAAAGCTACTCATAATTAGGATCAACAATACAGAATCGGGGACTCCATTCAAGCCGGAAGTATATTATTCTTCCACAATGCATGGTGATGAAGTCACCGGGTATGTGCTCACTTTACGTCTGATCGAATATTTATTGCTAAATTATGGAAGCAATGACCGTGTTACTTATTTAGTGGATAACCTTGATATCTGGATCATGCCGCTGGCCAATCCGGATGGCACCTATGCTGCCGGTAACCATACTGTTGTTGGTGCAACTCGAGGAAATGCCAATGGAGTTGACCTGAACAGAAATTACCCCGATCCCCGTGTAGGTGAGAATCCGGACGGGAACCCTTATCAACCGGAAACGGTTGCCTTTATGAACTTTGAAGCAGGCAGAAATTTTGTGCTGTCAGCAAATATTCATGGCGGGGCTGAAGTAGCCAATTATCCGTGGGACACCTGGTTTAAACGGGCTGCTGATGATGCCTGGTGGATATATGTGACGCGCGAATATGCTGATACCGCACAGTATTATTCACCGCCAGGGTATTTCAACGACCTGAATAATGGCATTACCAATGGCTATGATTGGTATTCAATCACCGGGGGCAGGCAGGATTATATGAATTACTTTCGCAATTGCCGGGAGTTTACGCTGGAAATATCTTCAGCTAAACGACCACCGGCTTCACAGTTGCCATCTTTCTGGGAATACAACCATCGCTCTTTTCTGAACTACTTTGAACAGGCTTTGTTTGGATTTACAGGAGTGGTAACCAATGGCGAAACCGGAAATCCGGTTAGGGCTACAATTACGATCATGGATCACGATCTGGATAATTCTCATGTATATTCCGTACTACCCACAGGTAAATATCACAGGCCAATCAAATCAGGCACTTATGATCTTTTATTTACAGCTATTGGTTATCATAGCCGCATCTTTGAAGGAATTAGTGTAGGTGACCGTGAAACTTACCAATTGGATGTGGAAATGTATACAGGCAACCTGATCGCAGACTTCTCTGCAAACCATACCATAATACCAAAAGGGGAAGCGGTTGATTTCTTCGATGAATCATACGGCGAAAACATCGTTAGTTGGGCGTGGGAATTCGAGGGCGGACAGCCCTCCAGCTCTTCCGATCAAAACCCCGCAGGAATTGTGTATAACGAGTCTGGCGACTTTGCTGTTAGCCTGACCATTACGAACATAAATTCACAAAGCCATACAATAACCAAGGAGGATTATATCCAGGTACGCTCCATTTATCTAATGCAAGAGGGGGAGTTTTACACCTGTGAAGGTTTGTTTTTTGATTCAGGTGGCCCTGATGGAGATTACCAAAGCAACGAAAGTTACATTATTACATTCTATCCCGATCAGGATGATCACTTTATCAAGGTTAATTTCACCGACTTCAATATCGAATTTCATCAAAACTGTGAGTATGATTGGTTAAAGATCTTTGATGGGCCAAATACTTCATCTAATACCTTATTGGGATCTTATTGCGGCACAGATTCACCTGGCGAGGTAGTTGCGACAAATGCTGAGGGAGCACTAACATTTTGGTTTAGTTCAGATGGCTCGGTAACAGCACCCGGGTGGGTGGCATCCATAGAGTGTACCACGGCAGTTGGATTAAATGATAAGATCATTGATTATGTTCAACTATATCCAAATCCGACATCAGATGGCAAATTCCATATTGTAACAGTCCAACCTATAGAGCATGCTATCGTTTACGACTCCAAAGGCATCATTAGAAAAGAAATACCTGGTAATCATACAAATAGCCAAACTGTTTTACTTAATGATTTTAAGGCCGGTATCTATATGATTGCTGTACAAACCATTAACTCAAACCACATTTCAAAGCTGATTATTAGATAATTATGTGAGCACAGGCAGTGGATTTATTTTCGGTAAATTTACTGTACCTCAAGTGGAAATATAACAAAACCGGTTATTTCGAAAGATAACCGGTTTTAATATGATGTCAATAGTCAGCTCAAACAGCTGAAATATCAGCCATTTCTTCGCTATAATGCTTATTCTTTAGTTTTTCCTGCACCGATGCAAAGGCATCAATAGTGTAATTCACATCTTCGATGGTATGAACAGCTGTAGGGATCAATCTTAATAAGATTACACCTTTAGGAACCACAGGATAGGTTACAATAGAACAGAAGATATTATAATTTTCACGCAGATCGTAAGTTATCTGGGTTGCTTCACCCACTCCCCCACTGAGCATAACAGGTGTAACCGGTGATTCCGTTTTGCCGATATCCAGTCCTTTGGCTTTTAATCCATTTTGTAAAGCCCTGACGATATTCCAGAGTTTTTTACGATGAATGGGCTCATTACGGAGAATTTCGAGTCGTTTAAGTGCACCAATGACCATTGGCATTGGAAGTGATTTTGCAAATACTTGCGACCGCATATTGTACATCAGGTATTTTATCACTTGCTTATCACCTGCAATAAAACCGCCAATTCCAGCCATTGATTTTGCGAAGGTTCCAAAATAAAGATCAACTTTATCCTGCACATCAAAATGCTCGTCAGTTCCGGCACCAGTTTTTCCCATCGTACCAAATCCATGTGCGTCGTCTACTAAAATCCTAAAATTGTATTTATCCTTCAATGATACAATAGCATCTAGTTTTCCCAGATCGCCTGACATGCCGTATACGCCTTCGGTGATAATTAAAATACCGCCCCCGGTTTGTTCAGTCAGTTTGGACGCCCTCCTGAGTTGAATTTCAAGGTTTTCAATATTGTTGTGTGGGTAAACGAATCGTTTACCAAAATGCAATCGCATGCCATCAATGATGCAGGCATGAGCTTCAGAGTCATAAACGATAACATCGCGCCGGTCAACCAAAGCGCTAATAATGGAAACCATCCCCTGGTAACCATAATTGAGCAGATAAGATGATTCACGGCCAACAAAAGCAGCAAGTTCCCTTTCAAGTTGCTCGTGATAATCCGTTTGTCCCGACATCATACGGGCACCCATTGGATAAGCCAAACCATAATGAGCAGCCCCTTCAGCGTCTGTTTTCCTTACTTCCGGGTGATTGGCCAGTCCTAAATAATTGTTAAGGCTCCAGATCAACCGCTCTTTACCTTTAAAAATCATCCTATTGCTAATCTCACCTTCAAGTTTGGGGAACATAAAATACCCTTCTGACTGATCAGCATAGCGGCCCAAAGGCCCCATGTTCATTGTGCATTTACTAAAGATGTCCATATGATATTGTGTGATTTAATTGCGCAAAATTAAGAAAATTGAATGGTTATCAAAAGCAGTATGTTGGAGGCCAACCTCACGTATAAAAATTGACAAATGCTGTCCGGCATGGATCAAACCAATACTTTTTACAGTCATCAGCTTACTTCTCTGGCATCGACCAGTAATTTTATCAACTCCCTCAACCGGATTACGCCTGTTAGAAAAACAAGTATCATGTTGAACCCCAGCGCCAGTAACATTTTCCAGATCCAATTCAGGGGTAGATACATCGAACCGAAAGCCGTAAATGATGCAATGACAAAAAACAGGATAATACGTATCCAGAAATTTTGACTAAAATCAAGTTTGAAAACGTGTGTAGCGATAAAAAACTGTACGACAGCAGTTAATAGCTGAGCAGTTAAATTTGCATAGGCAGCTCCGATTGCTTCAAATCGAGGAATCAAAATAAAGTTAAGCAATAAATTTATCACTACACCGCTGGCAGCAGTAATGTTGAGCATCTTGAGTTTTCCGCCTGCTGTAAGAAGAGTGCCAAAAATATATGTCGTGGAAACCGCAATGAAACTGCCCATTAATACCCTAAAAACGGTTGAGGCATGTTCCAATCGATAATCAAAGTCAACTGCTGATTCCCCTGCCCTCAATCCATAAAGCAAATTCATGATCTCAGTGCTATAAAAAAAAGTTGAAACTGCGATTATAAATGCCATAGAGATGATCAAACTGAATGATAGTTTGGCAAGTTGATTGACCGATTCGCGCCGTTTCAGTTGTGCGGAAAAAAGCGGCAATAGCAAAACCGAAAACAGCAATGATATATTATTGCCGGCATCAAGCAACCGAAAAGCCTGACCATAAATGCCTGTTTGCCTGAAACCGATTTCATCAGACAACAATCTTTCGAGCAAGACCGGTTCTGCTCTGCTATAGAAGCTCATCAACAAAACCAACAGTGCAAATGGAAGACTCTTGCGAATGATCATGAGTGAAAATGGCAAACTAAATGTCAGATGTATCGGTCCGGCATATCTTAGAACGAATAAGAAAGCAATGAGGAAAGTGATGAGATAAGCTGCAGTTTGTGCGTATACAAACCATTGAATCTGAAATGGCTTATCAACAAATCCAGACCATAACAGCACACTGCATATGAGTATCATCAATATGCGATCGAGCACAGACAGAAAGCTATCCGTCTTAAATAAAAGCAATCCTGAAATATTCGACCTCAAGTATAGTATAAATGACAATAGAACCTGGTTAAACCCAACCCATGCAAGCATCTTCATCTGGTCGGCATTATAGCCAATAACAAACCCGATGCTAAATGCAACCAAAGCATACAATACACCCAGCACAAGTTTCATACTGGTTATACCAGCAAAATGTTTGCTGAGCAACTGATTGTTTTGTGCGATGTTGCGATTGTTAAAATTGGTGATGCCCAGGTCAAGCAATATATAAAATAGGAATGAATAACTATAAATGGATAAATAGAATCCATACATGGCATCACCAACAGCATTTTGAACAGCGCGGTCAACACCTAAAATCCAAAATGGTTTTACCAGGAGATTAAGGAATAGCAATAATGCCAGATTTCGTACAAATCGGTTTTGCATGCCTGGTTTTTGTTCGGTAGTTGAAGTGGCTAAGGTACAAAAAAGAAATTCTGTGTTTGATGCTTGTCAGATCGATATGGAACCAGTTTTTTTCTATGAATCACCATAATATGATACCCTAAAGAAGATAGCAGGTCGAAACAGCGTTTTCGGTTTTCGTTTTCCCATAACTCAGTATATATTAGTGGCTTGTGTTGCCTGATAAGTTGCTCTCCGCCTTGAAGAGCGTAGTATTCGAAATTCTCAACATCAAGCTTGATAGCATTAAGTTTCACTTTTATAGCTTGCAGTTCCTTATAATCATCCAATCTGATAATTGGGGCCTGGTATTTGGTTCCTTCATTAAAATCCTGTATGCTATCATGTACTATATGACTTAAGCCCTGCATCTTAACATCATCAAGGATGGGCATAACCATTTCGACTCTGCCACTCTGATGACCAACAGCAGTTTCAACCACTTTCACATTCTTGATGCTGTAAAATCTTAGAACTCTCTTAAGCGCCTTAATATTTTGTGGTATTGGTTCAAAAGCGATAATTTCAGACTTTCTCAGCCGGCGACCAAGCCAAACTGACATGATGCCAATATTAGCCCCTACATCCAACACAGTACCATCATCAGGGATCATTCTCAGGAAATGAATAAAATCCCGTTCATTGCGATTCCAGCGTAAAGTGGTAATAATTGCGACTGCAAAGAAAAACAGGTAACGGTCGAAACCAAGTATTTTTTGAAGCACCTTTTTAAGCCATGCCTTCATTATTTTTCTGATATTTGCGCCAAAGTTACCACTTATTACGTTTCGTAAACCTGGCCTAAAACCATCATCTATCTTGAAAATAGCTGTAAACACGCGGTTACTTATTAAAAACAAGCTGGAAGGTATTGGTTGGTTCACTTATGAAACGCTTAAACGAATTGTCATACAACATCCTGATGTAACTTTTTACTTTTTATTTGACCGCAAACCTGATCATGAATTTCTTTTTGCTGACAACATCAAACCCATTGTTTTGTTACCGCAGGCGCGGCACCCCGTGTTGTTCTACTTGTGGTTTGAATGGTCTGTGCCATGGATTTTAAAAAAAATCAATCCTGATTTGTTCCTTTCACCTGACGGATACATTTCACTCTCAACAAACATACCCACACTCGCTGTAATACACGATCTTAACTTTGAACATTTTCCTAAAGATCTGCCTCCATTGGTGCGGAGGTATTATAAGCATTTTTTTTCACGCTTTGCCAGAAAAGCCAGCAGAATAGGAACTGTTTCTTCCTACTCCAAAAAAGATATCCAAGAATCATATGGCATTGAAGAGTCAAAAATTGATGTGATATATAATGGTGTAAATGAACAGTTTGAACCTGTAGATAATGATGTAATCACAACTACAAGAGCTAAATATAGCGGCGGCAAACCCTATTTTCTCTTTGTTGGATCACTTCATCCTCGAAAAAATCTGGCTCGATTGTTTAATGCATTTGATATGTTTCGTACCCAAAGTAATTATGATATAAAACTCTTGGTTGTAGGTGAAAAAAAATGGTGGACTGAACCAATCAGGTTAGCTTATGAGCAAATGACCAATAAGGAGCATGTCATCTTCAGTGGGCGATTAAACCCTATGGAACTCAGGCGCGTTACTGCCTCAGCATTTGCAACCACTTATGTATCTTATTTTGAAGGGTTTGGTATTCCTATTGTCGAGTCTTTCAAAACAGGTGTGCCCGTGATCACTTCAAATGTAACATCCATGCCTGAAGTTGCAGGCGATGCAGCTTTATTGGTGGATCCATTTAGCACAAAAGATATCGTGTCAGCAATGATTAAAATAACAGAAGATGAAACGCTAAGGAAAACACTGATTACCAAGGGACTTGAGCGCTGTAAAATGTATACCTGGCAAAAATCGGCAGATCGACTCTGGGAGAGTATTGAGAAAACCATACAAACCAAAACAGATAACACATGAATATCTTGATCATTGGAGCTGGTGGACGCGAGCATGCACTTGCCTGGAAGATTAGCCAAAGCGAAAAAGTCAAAGACATATATATTGCACCTGGCAATGCAGGCACCTTACAATATGGAAAAAACCTGCCAGTAGATACTTCCGACTATGAGGGTTTACGCCAGGCATGCATCGAAAATATGATCAATATGGTTGTTGTTGGCCCTGAAGCGCCTCTTGCCAATGGCATCGCTGATTTTTTCTTTTCCGATCCCATATTGAAAGACATCATGCTGATTGGTCCTGATGCAGCAGCTGCGCGCCTTGAAGGAAGTAAAGCTTTTGCAAAAGCATTTATGCGAAAATATAACATTCCAACAGCCAGAAGTTTTACAACCACTGCAGATAATTTCGATGAAGGAATTCAATTCATGAATAAGCTCAAGGAACCATTTGTACTTAAAGCCGATGGGCTGGCTGCAGGGAAAGGTGTGCTTATCATCAATGATTATGAGGATGCCGTAAATGAACTTAAGAATATGCTCGATGGTAAATTTGGGCATGCGTCAAAAAAGGTTGTTATTGAAGAGTTTTTGTCAGGAATTGAGCTTTCTGTTTTTGTAATCACCGATGGAACAAGCTGGAAACTAATGCCCTCCGCAAAGGACTACAAAAGAATTGGTGAGGGTGATACTGGCCCCAATACCGGTGGTATGGGAGCCGTATCGCCTGTTGTTTTTGCTGATAAAAGTTTCATGGAAAAGGTTGAATCAAGTATTATCGAACCTACAATCAAAGGGTTACAGTCTGAGAAAATGAAATATAAAGGCTTCATTTTCTTCGGACTGATGAATGTTGAAGGATCTCCTTATGTAATTGAATATAATGTCAGGCTTGGCGATCCCGAAACGGAATGTATTTTACCCCGGATCAGCAGTGATCTGGTTGACTTATTTGAAGGTGTGGCAACCGAATCATTAGCAGAAAGAACCCTGAGCATTGATGACCGAACGGCTGTTACCGTCATCTTAGCTTCTGAGGGCTATCCGGGTCAATATGCTAAAAACAAATTAATTACCGGATTTGATGCAACAAAAAACTGCATTGTTTTTCATGCAGGAACTGGTATTGATGTGGAAACTGAAAAAATTAAAACCATTGGCGGAAGGGTAATCGCTATCACTGCACTTGAATACAATATTGACCTGGCGCGTAAAAATGCATTTATGAATGCTGAACTCATTCAGTTCGACGGAAAATATTTCAGAAAAGATATTGGTCTTGATCTGATCAACTACCACCAGGTTTGATACGAACCTAGCTGGTAATAAAACAATTGACAAATGTTGGTAAAGTTTTTTCGGTCAAGCTTTGCTTCTCAATATATTGCACTGGTTATCATGGCCCTAATACTATGGTTACCTGCATTTCTTAACCCTCAAACGTATATTTTTATTGACCCACTTAGCCCTTTTACCAGGCTGTTGGATTTTATGCTTGGGCCTTATCCATTGTTGACCAATATTATTGCTTTCGTTTTTTTAATTATCCAGGCCTTGTTCTTTAATGCAATATTAGCTGCCAACGGTTTGATAACAAGGGTTAGCTCCATTGGTGCTTTCGTGTATATTTTACTCATGAGTCAGGTTCAATATCAAACGGGGCTTTACGATTATTTAATTGCCGCATTTTTTATTCTGGCAGCAATACACACCATTTTACTCCTTTACGACTCGAACGACCCAAACATTTACCTTTATAACACAGGATTTTTTGCTGCGCTTGCCTCACTTTTCTATTTTCCCTCAATACTTATCATCATTTGGATATGGCTCTGCTTGCTTAGTTTCCGACAAGTTTTCCTGAGAGGATGGGTGATTACGATCATTGGTTTTTTGACGCCTTATTTTTTTCTGATCACCTGGTTTTACCTGAGTGATCAATTGGCTGACCGCATTGAAGTTTATCACACTTTTTTTAGTAAGATCAGTATTAATACAGCTGGAATTCAGATTGTGGAATGGGCAGCCTGGATCGTTTTATTAATCCTGATTCTGTTATCGGTCGTGGGACTATATGGTAAGCAAATTGAAAAAAATGTAAGCATCCGGACAAAGATTAAACTGAGTTCATGGTTGTTTATCATAACCTTGTTAAGTCTGTTTTACAATATTCATGTGGTAGCACTCAACGGCATGGTTCTTATTCCGGCAGCTATATTTATTTCCTATTATTTGTCCTACACACGCAAACTATTTGCACCACAATTGCTTTTGGTTATCTGGATCGTATTATCTATCATGAATCAATATTTATCTCTTTTATAATGAGAAAATTAGCGGTCTATTCCCAAAATCAATATATTGAAGCCGGTTGTGATGAAGCCGGCAGGGGTTGCCTGGCAGGCCCCGTAGTGGCGGCGGCTGTTATTTTGCCCGTGACTTTCTACCATCCCTGGCTTAATGATTCAAAAAAAATGACAGCTTCAAAGCGTGAAATGCTTTCTATTATTATCAGAGAACAAGCTGTCGATTGGGCTGTTGGAATTGCAACAGTGGAAGAAATAGATGCGCTGAATATATTACAGGCCACATTTCTGGCTATGCATCGTGCCATTGATTCACTTAATAATAGGGCACAGCTTTTGCTCATTGATGGAAATCGATTTAAACCTTACTTAAATATACCCCATCGTTGTGTTGTAGGAGGTGATGGTAAATACAGCCATATAGCTGCAGCCTCTGTGCTGGCTAAAACCACCAGGGATGAAATGATGCAGGACTTGCACTTTCAATTTCCATATTATGGTTGGGTTAATAATAAAGGATATCCCACAGCTAAGCACAAGGATGCGATCAGAAAGTACGGTATTTGTGATCATCACCGAAAAAGCTTTAACCTGGGCAAACAGCTTGAACTTTTTACACCCAAAACAAATCAATGATCAATGGGCTGTTGTCATCAATAAATATCAACATCTTACTGTTAGCTTCTAACAACAGCCATCATCAGGGAAGCGTCTATTTTACTCTATCTTTGAAATAAATTCACCACATCGCTGTTTATCAGGCATGAAAAAACCATTCAGAATAACATATTTTTTACTTATACTGCTCGCAGTGATTGCGATTGGTGTTTTCCTGTTCTCACAAATCAAACCTGTCTATAAAAATTTTTATGATGCCATTCCGAAAAGTTCGATAGCCATTATTGAGTCAAATAATACGAAAGGCTTATGGAACAAAATTAATTCAGGTAATGGGTTCTGGAATGATTTAACTGTTTATCCCACTATTGGGGGGGTGGATGATAAGCTAAAACTGATGGACACGTTAATAGGGGACAACCCATCACTCCGAAATGCTTTAAGGGACAAACAATTGGCTATGGTTCTGCACGAGATCAGCGATGATATTGGGATAATCTTGATCATTGAAACATTAGGAGAACTTCGTTTTGGTGAAGTTGAAAATTTGATAAACAATTCACCCGGACAAAGATTTACTCTTGAAAAACACAAACATAAACAATACCTGGTTGGGAAAATATTTGATCAAGTTGATCAAACTGAATTTTGGTTCAGCATCCTCAATGGCTTATTCATTGGAAGTTATAACCGTTTACTACTCGAGCTTAGCCTTGAACAAACCGAAAGCGAAGATAATTTGCTGCATGATGCATCATTTAAACGCTTAAGGGAAACCTCGGGCAGGTCAGTGGATGGATATATTTTTGCTCATGGCAGCAGGGTAGCAAAACTGATACGATCAGGTTCAGCACAAGCATATAAGGAATTAGCATTTGATGCATTTGAAAATTTTTCCGGCTGGTCCTCCCTGGATCTTATTCTCAAACCCAATGAAATCCTGCTAAACGGATATACCGATATCGATAATCTAGATCTTGATTATTTGGCTGCAATTATTGGGCACCATCCTGTTCAGCCACGCTTGCTCAATATCCTGCCTTTTAATACCAATGTACTCATTCATTTCGGAATGGATGATTATGCTCGTTATTACGATAGTATGATCAACCAGACCGAACTTGAAGAACTGAACAATAAGTACAGCTTTAATTTCAGAAATAAACTGGTCGAACACATAGATGAAGAAGTCGTATTTGCAGTAGCAGGTGGCAAACCAACCGATGGAGCATTTTTTGCTGCCAAAGTGAAAAACCAGCAGCAAGTGGAGCAGTCGCTTCGTCAATTGGCCACCTTGTCAGTAAACAATCAACGCGCTGTGCAGGTGGAAAATATCACCATCTTGCACATAAATCTAAAAGGAATAATACCCCAGGTGTTTGGACCAGTTTTCAAAGAGGTTGACGGATTTTGGTATTCCCTTTTTGATAATTACTTATTGGTTTCCAATAATGTGCAGACATTGGAGGATATTATACGGCTATATCGCTCAGGCCGAACCTTAGATCTTAACGAAAATTTCAATTCCTTTGCCAACAACCTATCCTATCAATCAAATATTTTCTTTTACTTGAATCTGCGCGAAAGCTCAGAAATATTGAACCAGTACCTCGATGAGCAATTTATGGGCCAAATAAACCAGAAACCTGAAGCAATTAGAAATTTTGAGGGCCTTGCTGTTCAATTCAGCCATATCTCAGGGCTCATTTACACCAATATCTATTTAAAATATAACCCGGGATACAAGGAAGAGCGGTTGATCGAATGGCGTACAAAACTGGATGCAGCAATTGCAGGCAAACCTTCGATTATTGAGGATCATGTTACGGCTAAGTATAATGTGATTGTGTTTGATGCTGAAAATAATATGTACCTGATATCTCCTGATGGTGACATTTATTGGAAAAGAAAACTAAATGAAGAGCCTGTCAGCGAGGTGTTTGCTGTTGATTTCTATAAAAATGGCCGTATACAATATCTGTTTAATACACCCAATTATCTGTATTTGATTGATCGAAACGGAGAAAATGTTGCCAATTATCCTGTTCGGCTCAGATCGCAAGCAACAAATGGTATTTCAGTTTTCGATTACAGCAACAATCGTGATTACCGCATATTGGTAAACGGCGCTGATAAAACAACATATAATTATGATATTCGTGGTCGTGAGGTTGATGGATGGCAAAAGCCCCGCACACAAGGGATTGTAACCAAACCTGTTGAACGCCTGGTAGCTGATGGACGCGATTACATCATCATCACTGACATTGAAGGAAATATACGGATTGTTGACCGGCGTGGCCGCACAAGAATTAATCCAAGTGGAAAAATTGACAAGGCACTGCACTCAAACTTCTACGTAAACCGTACAAACAGCCGGGGTATTATACTGACCACAAACAGCGAGGGTCAATTGCTATATGTGGCAACTAACGGCACATTATCCACCACCGATTTTGGTTCCTTTAGTCCGCAGCATTTCTTTTTGTATGAAGACTATAATCAAAACAATTCAATTGATTTCATTTACCTGGACGACAACAAGCTTACTATTTTCGACCGTTTTCGTAATGTACTCTTCGAGAAAGTTTTCGCCAATAGCATAATTACCAAACCAGTGTTCTTCAATGTAACACGCTCCAAGCGATTGTTAGGGATTGTTTCGGAAGCAAGCAAAGAGATATTCTTAATCGACAAGGATGGTTACATGATAACGAGCAGCGGCCTGGTGGGCGAAACACCATTTGCTGTGGGAAGCCTCCACAATGATCACGAAATAAACTTGATTACTGGCGTTGGAGATATCCTCTACAACTATGTGATTTTCTGAGAAAAATGAATGACTGCAAATTGAATCAGTCAGGCTATTCTATCCCGCTGAAGTGTTTCATGAACTGTACACGTTCGTAGGCTGCTGGGTTATCAGCTTCCTTAACACTCATTTTTCCGATAAACTCACTTGTGTTCTTGAAGTTATGTTTCTGCATCCATGCCTCAATATCTTGCAGCATGACTCCAATCTCAGCAAAACCTTTTTTATACAGTATAGAGGCAATTTGCACCGCCTTGGCACCTGCAAGCAATTGCTTGATTACAGCAGTGCCATCATGTATGCCTGTTGAAGCTGCAATATCACAATGAAGTTTGGTGGACATCATGGCTACCCAGCGCAGTGATATGGCTAGCTCGGCAGGTGTACTGAAAACATTGGTGGCCTTGATCTCAAATTTATCAATATCAATATCAGGCGAAAAGAAACGATTAAATAAGACCATTCCCGAAATGCCTGTCCATGAAAGCTTAAGTGTCATTTTTGCCAAACTGGAAAAATAATAACTTATCTTGACCGAAACAGGAATCTTCAGCTTTTTGGAGATACGTTCAACAATATCAAAATAGACCTGTTCATTTTGCTCACCCGACATATGAGTGTTTGATGGTAGAACGAAAATATTGAGTTCCAAAGCATCAGCACCAGCTTCTTCTATCTTCTGTGCGAAATTGATCCATTCAGTTGCCGAGATACAATTGATACTTGCAATAACTGGTATATCAACTGCTTGCTTGCTCTCTTTGATAAGTTTAAGATAATTACCAACATCATTATCCCTGGTGTAATTTCTTATATAATCCTCGGCCTCGGGGTAATAATTGACCGGCTCATTTTGCATGAGGGTGTGACTGGCTGAATGCTTAATCTGCTCTTCGAACAAAGATTTTAATACAACAGCAGCCGCACCGTTACGAGCAGCTTCTTTGATATTTTCTACTGAATTTGTGAGCCCTGAACTACCAATAATTATTGGATTCTTCAGTTTAATGCCCATATAGGTTGTTGCAAGATTCACCATATCTCTTACAGGTTAGGTTAAGATTTCAATTGTAAAAATACAGCAATTCTGTTGATCTGTATGGCTAAATGCGCTGAAACCAATAATTCAAACTCATTCTAAATTATTGAATTCGGAATTCACGAGGAAAATAACGACAATTACGCCCTATGGGTAGTTTATTTCTTTTTCCTTCCAAATTCTCAGTTCATTCAACTAACGTGCATCCAGAAGCTGGGAGTAGGAATTGTTATTTCTAATTAACTGCACCGCTTGTTGCAAGGCATCATCAACTTCAGCAACAATTTCAAAATAATTACTCATTTGCCAGATATTTCGTGCGATCAGTGCCTTGATTTGAATACGAATATATTCTTTGGATTTGTCGAATTCTTCTTCGACAAACTCAACCTCTTCTTTTTCAGCACGGGCAAGAAAATCATCTATCATATTGTCATCGATTACGAAATCAGTCTTAAATTTCTCAAAATCCCGGTAATTTCGACGCAAGCGGTTTCTGTTATCATTAACATAATCAAGTGTAAAGCTATTAAAGACGCCTTTGCGCACGAGGTTGGAATAATAATTTGTGAGTTGGGTCGAATCCCAGGGAACGAACATATCAGGCATAATCCCTCCCCCACCATAAACAACTCGATTGCCTGGTGTGAAATATTTTAATGAATCAGGAAATTTAATGCTATCAGCATGTACCAATTCTCCATTTCGGAAACGGTCCCTTAGATCACGGTAATAGGATTCTGTTCCATCTTCGTAGGGCCTTTGTATGCTGCGACCGGTAGGGGTATGATAAGTTGCAGATGTTAACCTCACAACAGAACCATCAGGCAACTGGAATGGGCGCTGAACAAGTCCTTTCCCAAACGATCGGCGTCCAAGGACAATGCCACGGTCCCAGTCTTGTACGGCTCCGGCCACAATTTCACTTGCAGAGGCTGAACCTTCGTTTATCATAATTATTAATTTGCCTTCCTCAAAACTACCCTTTCGGGTTGATTTGAAATCCTGCCTGGGGTTATTTAAACCTTCAGTATAAACGATAAGTTTACCAGGTTTAATGAATTCATCAGCTAATTCCACCGCCGTTCCAAGAAAGCCACCTGAATTGCCACGTAAATCGAGTATAAGGCTACTCATCCCATTGGTATTCAGTTCTGTAATACTCTCTTTAAACTCCTCAATGGTTGTTTTGGAAAAACGGTTGAGTTTGATGTATCCGATGTCATCCTCGATCAGGAAAGCTGCATCAATGCTATTAAGCGGTATTTTGTCGCGCACAATGGTGTAATCCATCAAATCTTGACTTCCCTTTCTATAGATGCTCACATCTACGGTGGTTCCTTTCTTTCCCCTAAGCCTATCCATCACAAAGCGATTGTTTATGTCTTTCCCGAATGCGTCTTCTCCATCGATACGTATGATCTTATCACCGGCAAGTATGCCCAATTTATCAGATGGACCTCCGGGTACCGGTGCGATCACCAGAATCGTGTCCCTGTATAATTGAAAGGTCACTCCTATTCCTTCAAAATTACCCTCAAGAGGTTCGTTTGCCTCATCGATTTCATCCTTGGAAATGTAAGCTGAGTGGGGATCAAGGCTCTTCAGCATACTTACTATGGCATCTTCAACCAGCTTGGGGACGTCAGTACTGTCAACATAATAGTTCTCTATATAAAACAGCAGAGCGGCCATTTTCTGGGTGGTCTCAGCCGGATCTGATTTTTGCTGTGATCTGGATTGTGAAAAGCCGTAAGGTACAACCACAAGGAAATATACAAGCAATACGGCTATTAAAGTTCTAATATTCATTACAATATAATTTATATGAATAAGAACGAAAAAACTTTAGTGAAATGTTATACGCTACTTATTCATGTTTTCACATACAAAATTAATGTAATACTATCCTATTGAATATATACAGGAACAGCTTTTTGTTAATAATAGTTAAGCAATTAATTATACATAGTTTACAAAAATGCAACTGCTGTACAGATTGTCCGGTAATAATTAAAATTATCAAACCTGCCCTTGCCTATTCAAAGGGATACAACACTCAGGCCTTGTCTAGTGCCTGCTCCAAGTCCTGAATAATATCACCTATATCTTCGATTCCAACTGACAAACGAACCAGACCGTCAGTAATTCCTGCAGCATGCCTATGTTCAGCTGATAATTTGGAGTGCGTCATACTGGCCGGATGCTGTATAAGTGATTCAATACCGCCTAGCGAAACCGCCAATAAACAAAGTTTAACATGATCCATCATGATCTTTCCAGCGTTAAGGCCACCTTTAAGTTCAAAACTGATCATTGCTCCCGGCCCCTTCATTTGTCGTTGTGCCAGTTCATATTGTGGATGAGATTTCAAACCGGGATACAAAACCCATTGAACTTTAGGATGCTGCTCAAGATACTCGGCTACTTTCATTGCATTCTCTTGTGCACGATCAATCCTGATTCCTAGTGTTTTTAGGCCTCTGCGTGTTAGCCAAGCCTGGTGTGGGTCCATATTGCATCCTATGTTTACCATAACCGGCCTGAGCCGGTCGTAATGCTCTTTTGTATTTGCCACAATCATTCCAGCAACAATATCAGCGTGGCCGTTTATGAATTTGGTCATAGAATGCAGTACCACATCGGCACCCAGCTTCAATGGCTGTTGCAAGTAAGGACTGCAAAAGGTATTGTCAACGCAAACCGGGATCTTATGCTCATGAGCAATGGCACTTATAGTTTCGATATCGGTAATGCCAATGGTAGGATTTGCAGGTGTTTCGAGGTAGATCAAGGTAGTTTCAGGGCGTATTGCCTTATGTAAATTGTCGATTATCGTGAGGTCAACAAAACTTGATGAGATGCCCAAACGCGGGTATAAAGATTCCATAATTGCCCGAGAGGGCCCATAAAGTGAATTATGCGCCACCATATGTTTGCCCATTGACAAATAGGTAAGGTAAACTGTATTAACAGCCGCCATGCCCGAACTGGTCGCTATCCCGCCATACCCACCCTCGAGGGCGGCCACTGCATTCTCAAGCTCCATTATGGTTGGATTGGCAATTCGTGTATAAATGTACCCTTTCTCCTCGCCCGAAAAGCATGCTGCTCCGTGATCGGCATCACGAAATTTAAAGGTTGAGGTTTGGTAAATAGGAGTTACGGCACTACCCAACTCATCTTCCAATCCCCCCGAATGTACGGCCAGTGAATTGAATCCTGAATCGTTGTTATGTTGCATTATAAATTATTTGTAGAAATGTTTAGAAAGGCCAAAAGCTATTGTCATTCCATATTTGTTCCTTTAAATCTTCGTTCATTTTATGTAATAAGCGATGGTGGGTTTTTTCCCAGTCAGCCAGCATTTGATACATTTTCTTCTCGTTCGGATCTGTAGCTTCCTCAGCTCGTTTTGTATAAACCTCAATGGATTTATTCTCAAAATCTATGGCTGCTGAAATGGCAGCGGCTTCAAAACTGGCAGCTGATATTTCATTTTTGATCTGATCTGACAGGATTTCGATTGCATCAGTATCGTCGGCACTTTTGAGGGCTTCATTCTCAAGAAATGTATCGTTCTTCAAAAAATTAGTGAACTGCCGTGATAAGAAATGGATATGTGAATCCTCTTCCTCGGCCATCATTTTAAATATTCGCTCAACAGCCTTGCTCTCAGTCTGATTAGCAACCTGATTATAAAAAGCCTTGCCCTTGTGTTCAAGTAAAATAGCAGTTTTTAGAATTTCAACTTCAGATTTCTTTGGCTCCATATGTTTTAATTTTAATTGGTAACATGATTGGCAAATTTAACCAATTTTTGGGCTTGAGTTGCCAAGAATAAAATAAGCAGTCGAAAAAACGTAAATTTGTACACCTACTAATTCCAATTTATGCCTTCATTAAGCGAACACACTGATATGCTTTGCCAACTCTTTTTAAAGCTAAAAGGGGAGTATCCGCTTTCCATCAACCCGATGGCCCCTTCCGGCTCCACCAGGCAATATTATCGGATTAAATCCAAAACCCTTAACCTCATAGGCACATACAATCCAAACATAGCTGAAAATGAATCATTTTTTTATCTTGCAGCTCATTTTTTAAAATATGGCTTCAATGTTCCTCGTCTACTTTCTGTGGATGAGTCACGCTCTTATTACTTGCAAACGGATCATGGCGATGTCAGCTTGTTTAATTTGGTTCAGGAGTCGCTGGGTGTAAATGGCCTGACTGAACCACTGATCAATTATTATAAATCAGCGATCCATCAGCTGTTGAGATTTCAGTTCACAGCCCATAAAGGACTTGATTACAGAAAGACATGGCAGGGAATGGCTTTTGATAAGAAATCCATTATCAATGATTTAAATTATTTCAAATATTATTTTGTCAAACTACATGAACCATCTACTAATGAGACCCTTCTTGATAGGGATTTTGAACATTTCGCTGACCTGATTGACACAGCCCCGAAAACTTTTTTTATGTATCGTGATTATCAGGCACGAAACATCATTGTGCAAAATAATGAACTTTATTTTATTGATTTCCAGGGAGGAAGAATGGGACCCTTGCAATATGACCTGGTTTCATTATTACATCAAGCCAAAGCTCGCATACCAGCAATTCAGCGAATGCTGTTAAAGCAGTATTATCTTGATGAATTAGAGCAATATATTGATCCGGAAGATATTGATTTTAATTATTTTTATCCTTGGTTTATTTACCTTAGATTGCTACAAGTGCTGGGTGCCTATGGACTTCGTGGGCTGATTCAGAGAAAAAAACACTTTCTGGAAAGCATCTATTTTGCACTTAACGATCTGGCAAGCTTGCTCAAAGAACATCCATTGCCAAAAGCGATGTCAACTTTAAACACAGTTCTGAGTATGTTGGTAGATCAAAGGGGTCTTTATAAAAATTCAGAATCAACTTCAGAAAAAATATTAACTATTAAAATAAATAGCTTCTCCTACTTATATGGCGCCCCTCCTATTGATCATAGCGGCCATGGTGGCGGGTTTGTGTTTGATTGCAGGGCACTTCCGAACCCGGGAAGATTTGAAAAGTATAAACCACTAACCGGCAAAGATTCTGATGTGGTTGAATTCCTGAGCAATGAAAAACAAGTTTCTGAATTCATGCATAGTGTGACCAATTTGATAAGTAGTAGTATAGATCAATATATCAAACGTAGCTTCACCAGTTTAATGTTAAGTTTTGGATGCACCGGAGGTCAACATCGCTCTGTTTACTGTGCTGAGAAACTTTATGGGATTATTAAGCAAAATTATCCACAGGTTAGGGTGATAATTGAACATACACAACTTGACAAGATAGCTTAATTATGGCCAAAAAGCTTTGTAAACATCCCAATTCTGCTTCAGAAAAGATAAACACAAAGTATTATTGTGAAAAATGTGGATTAAGGTCACAAAAATTGAAAAAGCTCTGCGATCCCAAAAAGCATGAATGAATACATCAGACATATTACGCCCATGGTTTTAGCCGCCGGTTTGGGTACCCGCTTGGGTAAATTCACAGAATCATGTCCGAAAGCGTTGGTGAAAGTCGGCAGTAATACCTTATTGGAAATCATACTGAACAAGCTAAGAATAGCAGGGTTCAACAGCGTGATCATCAATGTACATCATTTTGCAGATCAGATCATCAGTTACCTAAAAGCAAACAATAACTTCGGGATGACCATACTCATTTCTGATGAGTCAGATAAATTGATGGATACAGGTGGTGCACTTTTAATGGCTTTGCCTCTAATCCCTTCAAACAATCAATTATTGGTGCATAATGTGGATGTCATTAGTTCGATTGATCTGAATTTGTTTATCCGAACACACCTAACAAGAAAAGCATGTGCCACACTTGCTGTTAGAGACAGAAAGAGCAGCCGTAAGCTTGTATTTGGTAACGATCTTACATTGGAAGGCTGGATCAATACATCGACACAAGAACGTTTACAAGTGAAAGAAACCATCACACCTAACGCAAAACTACTTGCCTTCAATGGTATTCATTTAGTTGATCCTGGATGTTTAAGAAGTTATAAAGTTTACCCCCGCCCTGTGATTAATATGTATCTTGAATTGGCAAAGACACAAAAAGTAATTGGATTTTTTGATCATTCAGATACCTGGTACGACCTTGGCAAAGCCGAGCAACTGATTGAATTTGAGAAAAAAATAAAATGATGTACAATTCTGATGAATCTTTTCTGAGTCGTGTGGCTGATTTTATTCTTGATCATTATAAGGATCAAACACATGAGCTGACTGTCGTTTTTCCAAACAAACGTGCCGGTCTGTATCTGAAAAAAACTTTAAGCAAAAAGATCAACAGAACGATCTGGCTACCTCAAATCACAACGATCGAAAAGTTTATTAGCAGCTGGACTGGAATACATATTGCTGATCCGCTCAAGCTTCAATTCGACCTGATTGAAATTCATCTTGGGTCCGGGTTAAACAATGAGCTAGACGCAATCGAATTCAGTAATCGTACTGAACAACTTCTCCGTGATTTTGATGAAATAGACCACTATCTGGTTGATGCTGACAAACTATTTAAGTACCTCACCGATGCAAAAGCAATAGAATTATGGCATGCCGATGGCTCGTTATTAACCGATTATGAAAAGAAATACCTAGCATTTTATAAATCAGTAATTCATTATTATAGGTCGCTTCGCAACAAACTAACCGAGTCTAACTCGGCTTACCCTGGCATGTTGTTCCGGAAGCTTGCCGAAGCTGAGCCTGAAGAACTCATCAAAGCTATTCCAGGACGCTACATTTTGTTTGCCGGATTTAATGCCCTTAGCCCTGCTGAAGAAAAAATGATCAGTTCACTGATTAAGTATGGCAGAGCAAAGATATTATGGGATCTAGACGAGTATTATTACGCTAAAAATAGATTTGGCGAGCACGAAGCAGGGCTTTTTGCACGTAGGTTTAATCGAAGATTTGCAGATCATCAGCCAAGTTGGGTAACTAATAAATTGCTTACCTCAAGTAAAAAGATCAATATTATCGCTGTACCGGGCCATATTTCACAAGCAAAGGCATTTGCCAACGATTTCAGCAAGAAACTGAACGGAACCCCCCAAGACGTGGATGATACTGCACTTATTTTGGCCGACGAAAGCCTGATCACACCTGTGATCAACTCAGTTCCTCGCGAAGCCGGACGTTTTAATGTAACTATGGGACTTCCCTTTCATTTCAGTCCGGTATATCAAATCATACAGACGCTCTTTAACCTTCACGGATCAATTCAAAGTTCCTCAATTACTAACAAACTCCAGGCTAAAAAAGCACTTATGATCCTGAGTCACAACGTTTGGAGTGCTGTTTTTAATGAGGAGGAACAAATCCAGTTAAAAAATACGATTAACTGGATCGTCGATTCTGGCAGGTTATTTCTTGAAATTGACGATTTGATCAGTTCGCAGAAGTACTCTGAACCTGTTAAGGATCTCATCCTAATATTACTGAAATCCTGGAATAATGAAATAACAACTTGTTTTAGCTGCTTGAATAAACTAATTCGGTTCATGGCTGGCAGACTGGTTCAGAAACAAGAATCACAATCGGGTTTTTTGTTGCTAAACCATCTTAGTGCTGCCGGTCGAATTATTAATAAGCTGGAGAATTTGCTAAAGGATAAGTCCCATTTGATTGATCTGAAAGGGCTACGTAAATTGTTTACCCAGATTGCACCCCAAACCAATGTCTCGCTTTATGGAGAACCACTAGAGGGCTTGCAAATTATGGGTTTATTAGAGTCGAGAAATCTTTCGTTCGATACCATTTATCTATTGTCAGCCAATGAGGGCATATTGCCGGGTGAGAAAAACCTGCAGTCAATAATACCTTATGACATCAAACGTCATTACAATATGCCAACTCATAGGGAAAAACAAGCTGTATTTGCATATAATTTTTTCAGACTCATGCAATCAGCATCAGAAATCAATATATACTACAATAGTGAACCGGACTCACTTGGAGGCGGCGAAAAGAGCAGATATATTCTACAGCTGATGCACGAGTTGTCAAAACTTAACCCAAACATACAGATCACTGAAAGGGTTTTTACTTTTCCACTGGTGAAATCAAAAGTGGCAGACCGCATTTCAATTATCAAGGACAAAAATCTGATGAAGCTGAATCAGAACAAGGCCAAATCAGGGTTCTCACCAACCAGCCTGGCGACTTTCATAAATTGTCCACTTCAGTTTTATCTTAAAGAGCTATTAGAAATTCAAAAAACTGACGAACTCGAAGAAAATATAGGAATGGATGTGCTGGGTACTATTGTTCACCAGGCACTCCAAACACTATACACTCCGTTCGTGAATGCCCAATTGAACAAGACTATTATCAAACATATGCAGTCAAAGGCTCCATTATTGCTTAAGCAGGCATTTATTGAGCTGTATAGCGACGAAGAAGTTGCTTATGGAAAAAACAGGTTGGTGACTGAAGTGGCAGAAACATTTGTAAAGCGATTCCTCGAATTTGAATCTACACTGATTGAAAATGAACCTATTAAGATTTTGGAACTGGAATCACGCATGGAATACCAGTTTAATCTCAATGGCCAAAATATTAAATTGAAAGGAACGGCTGATCGCATTGACCTGCGAAAAGACGGCATCCATATCATTGATTACAAAACCGGTAAGGTAGATAAAAACGAACTCGAACTCAAGGACTGGGAAGACCTCGTTGATGGAAGCAAAAAATCCAAAGCTTTACAATTGGTTATCTACAGCTTTTTATACTTCAAAAGTAATCCACAAATCGAAGAAAACAATCTGACTGCCAACATTATCAGCTTGCGCAAACTAAGTGATGGCTTATTGCAGGCTAAATTCCCCGGTGAAGGCTTTTCAATGGAAGAGGCAGAGAAAACGATCACACAAATATTGCAGCAGATATTTGATATGGAACAACCTTTTGAACAAACTTCAGATGAAACTAAATGCAAATACTGTGATTTTAAGGATCTATGTAACCGGCATGACACTTCATACGGTTATTAGCAAACCACAGTTTATGAATTGATCTTTTGTTCCGGGGACCGACCTGATCATTCCTCACCTGACTTAATTTCCAGGTCAATAAAAACGGGCAAATGGTCGCTATATCCCCCCACATATCTAGGTCCCACATAAGTTCTGAAAAGTTTTTTACCCAGATAGCGTTTATCTTCAGTCAGCAAAAAGTCTGCAGCAAATATGGTAGCACTTCCTGGTTTATATGAAATGCCTGAGTCAGCACGATATAGGTGCTGTGAAATGATGATATGGTCGAATATTTGCCACATATGCTGAAACTTCAGGGTGCCGATATGTCCCAATTTCTTTGGATCTGTAAACAAATGAATGAGATCATCACTTGCTGAAATGCTCTCAGGAGGGAAAGCGCGAAGCCCTTTGATAATGCTATCATCTTCGGGAGTATCATTAAAGTCGCCCATAATAATAACCTTGGCGTGTGGTTTCACAGCCATCAATGAATCCACATCCTGACGTAGTGTGCGAGCTGCCAACATCCTTCGAGGAATCGATGCAAGCACACCGCCAAATCGAGATGGCCAGTGATTAACATACACATGCACGGTATCAAGCTCATTGATAATGAAGTCAGCATACAAAATGTCCCTGGTCCGGAATGATTTGTTATTAGGATCAGAAACCGGTATTGGCCGACTGCTGATCAGTCTCAAATGATCCTTACGATAGATCAGAGCTACGTCTATACCACGAAAATCAGGAGAATGATAATGGACAAAACTATAATTAGAATTCTTAAGCGGTGTATGGTAAATGAGGTCAGAGATCACAACTTCATTCTCTACCTCGCATAGCCCTACCAATGAAGGGGCCTGCCACTCTCCCACAGCCATAATTGTCCGAAACATATTGTTCCGTTTATTTATATAACGATAATAAGTCCATCTTTGCTCACCTTCAGGGGTAAAAGCATTATAATCGCGAGTTGAATCAATATTTACATCAAAAAAGTTCTCGACATTGTAAAATGCAAATCTGAATCTATCGGTTTCTGTATTCTGTGAAAAAATATTTTCAAGAAAGTAAATCCAAAGAAAAAACAGTAATATTAAGTGTTTCAGATTCATAGATGTAAAGTAAATTTATATCAACACTTCATTGCCAGTAATTTTCCAAAAGTACTAAAAAGCTGATATCGTTTTTTGCTAAGTTTGTTACCCTAACAGGAATAAAAAGGAAAATAGGACAATCTATTTAAAATTTATTGGCCTGATTTACTGTATATTAATAAGTTTTTTAATTTTTTTTTGAAATAAAGTGGTTAGGTTTTTAAGATTCTGGTATTAATGAGTAGAAAAGACAAAAAATACAGTGATTCAGAAATCCTGAAAGGGATTAGAACTAACAACAGAAACGTTCTTAATCATATTTACAAAGAGTATTACATCTCGGTTCATAAACTGGTTCTCAAGAATTCCGGAAATGAACAACTGGCTTGGGATGTGTTTCAGGATGCTATTTTGATCACATATGACAAGATCATAGCTGATCGACTGTATTTGACAAGCTCTTTCAAAACGTTCTTTATTTCAATTTGTAAAAACCTGTGGTATAAATATTTAAGGGATCAACATCAAAAAGAGGCTGACGTTTTACAACTCGATGATCTGATTCCTTCAGATTACGATGAAAACGAATTAATCAAAGATCATAAGGACAACATCCTTTTCAGGCTTTTCAGGAAAAACCTTGAAAAACTTAGTCCTGAATGCCAGGAGTTGCTTAATCTCTTAGCGGAAGGTTATTCCGGTGAAGAAATTGCTAACAAAACAAAATATGCTTCCGTACAGGTCATTTACAATAAGAAAGCAAAATGTATTAAACATTTATTAGAAAAAATAAAATCAGACCAGGATTATAAAAACAACTTTGGGAAAACCGATGAAAAAATTTGAAATAATAGAAAAGTACCTAAATAACCAATTGAAAGGGGATGAACTAATGAGTTTCAAGAAATCTCTTCATGCTGACACCAAGCTTGCTGAAGACCTGCGTTTGTATCAGTCTATAAACAAGTCATTGTCAGATACAGCTAAAAACAAGCTCTATGTCACATTAAATGAAATTCACCTGCAAAACCAGTCAACAGGCATAATAAGGTATATCAACCATTACAAGGTTTCAGCCGTTGCTGCCGCGATAACCATACTTAGTGCAGTTGGCGTGTTGCTTGTGACCATGTTTAACAACCCAACCAATGATCAGCTCTATGCGGCTTATTTTCAGCCTGAGCAATCAGTCTTGAGTGTTCGTTCTGCAGGTGTAAATATGGAGCAAACCATTATTCAGGGCATGCAACTCTACGAAATGAAGCAGTTTGGAGCAGCAGTGGAAATGTTCAATCTAGCACCTTCTAACCTGCTTGGAAAATTATATGCCGGTATCGCTTTGATGGAAATCAACAACTTTGAAATGGCCATCGATAATTTTAATTTGATCATAGAACACAATGATAACCTATTCATTGACCAAGCTGAATGGTATCTTGGCTTATGTTATGTTAAAACAAACCAGGTTGATCAAGCCAGACAGATTTTGAACAAAATTATTGTTGAAAACACGAAATACAAAAAAGAATCGTTAGCCCTCTTGAATAAATTGGACAAAAGAAATTAAAGATTATCCTTCCGGCCGTTGGCGCGGCCATCCGTTCCCCCAGGCGTAAGTACTCTTGAAAGCACTCAGTACTTACGCTTTTTTTTATTTCTTATTATTAGGATCAAAACACCTGAAAGCAATGCCCCTATCACAAATGCAATCCATTTCAAACTCATTGATGAGTCAACCAAAGGGGATGCATCACCTACCAATATATAAGCTGACCAAAAATATGGATGCGATTTCAATTGATTGGCCTCTCGCAGAAAGCTTACCTTCGCCTGTTGCAAAGCATAATCTTTTGGATATCCTTTGTTCAGGTTCTCATAGAAATGTTTCATGATGTATGAACCCGTTTCATCATGTACTTCCCAGTTAGTCATGACAATAGATGGAGCTCCAGCATAGATGAACCCCCTTGTAAGGCTCATTACTCCTTCACCTTGAGCAAGCTGTCCGGCACCGGTATTACAGGCACTCAGAACCACCAATTGAGCATTTAG
Source organism: uncultured Bacteroidales bacterium (assembly GCA_937926515.1). Taxonomy (GTDB): domain Bacteria; phylum Bacteroidota; class Bacteroidia; order Bacteroidales; family F082; genus CALAZZ01. The sequence goes on from CALAZZ010000227.1 coordinate 117,241, forward strand.
TTCCATTCCGTAAAGCTCATAGGTATTTAAAGCGTAATGATCCACACTATCAGAAACAGGATGAAAAAACAACTTTGAGTACAAAGGATTTATTTCATTGATTTGAGCATGCATGGCCAAATGAAGAATATCATTTTCGGGTGCATACTTTAAAAAATTCTTCTTAGATGCCTCAGTGCCCCTGAGAATATCTCCTCCAAAGCTTGATCTTACATTAGTAGCTTCCTGAAGGGCAAAGGGCAAAGGCACTAATTGATATTGGTCAGACCTGTCTTCATCCATTAAATTCTCAAACGGCGTTGAATCATATTCCGGAACAAATGCAAGTAATTTCCTGCCCCCTTTTTGTAAATGCCGGCTGTCCTCAAGTTTTAAAGTTGTTGAATATGAATAAGATACTGGATTTTTAAAGAGCAGATATGGTAAATTGTTATAATCAAGTCTACTTATATTTTCAGGATATGATTCCAACAAAATCTCGAAAGGCAAGTAATTCAGTAAGCCGTCCGGTATAATGATTAAATGCTTATTTTCAATCACATCTGAAAATGGTGCAATTAGTTCACTATAAAGATTGTGGGAGGCACTCATAAAAGCATCATACTCTTCACTCCCCTGTGTTAAAAAATCAAGTTTGGTTTGTTCCAGAATTGCTTTGATATCAGCAATAATGACAGCCCCATTTTCTGACCTGAAAAGATTAAACTGATCTGAACTGATTTGGAAAATAAAAAGATTGCTTCCGGCAAGAACATATTCCAACAACACCTCATCTGCATCAAGATTTTGCATCACATCTGTTAAACTACTTACCCGGTTATCATAGCGCAAAGCAAAATAATCTTCATAATGATGCTCAATGAATTGAACAAGGCTATCATACTGACGCATCAGGCCAAAATGTCTTGACTCAAGATAGGTAATCCGATCATGATTGGGATATCTTTGCTGCTGTTCATCGAAAATTAATTTACGAACTGAAGCAATCTGCTCATTGATGTCGCGCTCTGCATTTGTAACCAACTCAGGAACCCCACCAGCTCTAAGTGCATTCAGCTTCCGAATTGATGATAAAAGTACTGCTGCTTTACTTCTGCCGGCAAAGTTGAAAGCTGTATCGATATATGCCCCTTCACCTGTATGCTCTTCCAAAGCGTAACAAACGTCCAAGGCATCAGCCAACATCTGCCTGACGCTCTGGTTTAACAATATACGGCTCTCGTCAGCAATTCCCAAACCTAACTTCTCAACCAGTTCAATGCCCTGGCTTAATAATTCAAGACTCTTTTGAAGCTTATCGGTATTCTCATCTTCTTCATGCCAATCCAGGAATAAGGATGCTCTATAAGCAAAATAGTTGATGATCCTTATATCAGTGACGTGCCGGTTAGACTGGTTCCAGTTTAACAATGATTCAATCTCATCTCTAAAAATATTGTCTGCAATACTGAATAAGCTATCAGCTACCTGATATTGCCCGGTATTATGATAGCACCTGGCAAGATTAACCATGGTATAACCAACTTCATGATCAGTCTTACCATAGTTATGCGAAAATATGGATACAGCCTCTTCATAAAGATTGATTGCCTCCAGAGAATTGCCATGTTCCATTAAAAAATCAGCCAGACCAGCTATTGATTTTGCTGTTTCGTAATGATGTTCACCAAAATTACTTTTTGCAAATTGAATCGCGTGATCGAAGTAATACTTTGAACTATCTGACTGATCAGTCATATCGTAAAGCCTTGCAAGGTTCCTATAGAGTTTAATCAAGAAATTAACATCAATTTGCTCATCCTTTTGTTTTCTATAAACAGATTTCGCTCTTTGGTATTCTCCTTGAAGCACATAAATTGATCCTAAATTTATATAAGCAGATACAGTAGTCGGATGAGATTCACCAATTATAGGCCCAAGTTTGGCAATTGCTTGATTGAAATAAACCCGTGCTTTTTCCAGGTCACCTTTAAGCTGTAGGATGTTACCAATATTAATATATAAATAACCAAGTGAAATTGGATCAGAACGATCTTGTTGATTAAATATGTCTTCAGCTTTATAATTGAACTGTAAGCTTCTATTCAGATCTCCTATAACATTCAAAAAGTGACCATAATTTAAATAAAAGGTGCCCAGTTGCAGGCTATTTGGACTAAAAATTGTTTCTCTGATATTTCTTGATTGATCAATGGCCAGATAGGCACTGTCAAACTCTCCTAATATGGTATAAATGATGGCTTTATTTTGCAAAATATCAGCCAAATCAATATTATACATTTCGTTTATAATACAAACCCGATGAGCTCTACGATACTCCTGTAAGGCCAGGTCATATTCGCCCAGGAAATATAGATTAATGCCTTTGAAATTATATATCCTGGCCAACTCAGGCGATTGTTCTCCCAAAAGTTTATTTTTCAACCTGATGGTGTTGTTAAAATAAGGCATTGCCTGATCAAAAGCCCCTTTATTTGATAAAAGTTTTCCATACAAATAGTCCCTTTTAGCAATTAATAAACTATCTGTCAACTGATCAGCCTGATAAATAGAATCAAACTTAAAAATATGATGTTCAACTGATTTAAACTCACTCAACTTGCGGTATGCATCTCCAATGTTCAGATGGGTTGTTGCCAGTTGTGCCTTATCCAGGGGTAAGTCAATGATCTGATTGTAGTAATGCAGTGCGCTGTCAGTTTTTGATAGCAGTTCCATTTTGGCAGCTTTTTCCATCAATGATTCGTACTGCCCTTCGGAAACAGCGCCCTTACCAGCCATAATTGAGCCAGGCATAAAAAATGCTAATAAGGTTGGCAAACATAAATTTCGGATACAAGCGGTCATTTCACCCGTAGAAAGATTTTAGGCGAAATTAGCTACTTATCCCTAGAAAACAAAAAAAGGGAACAATAAATGATCCCTTTTTATTTTCACTATAATACAATGGTCTGGCTATTTTATAAGCAGGCGTTTCTGAAGGGTTTTGCGGGTTTCATGATCAAAAACAACCACCTGGTATATTCCTGGTATTAAATCGCCTACATAGATGCTGCCGGTTTGCGGGCTTGACTGTTTTTGCCATGCTTTAACCATCTGTCCGGCCATATTAAAAATACTTACTTCCTTGTTGTTGAACCCATCCTCAAACGATATATGAATAACAGAAGTGGCGGGATTGGGTGATATCACAAAATGTTCTTCCAGTACCATCGGGGCAAATTCAATAGCCGGAGTGAAGAGTTCCACATAATTGGCTATTTCACCAAAGCGATCAATGAAATGACTTTCAGGGTTTATCTTAAATACAGCATCCTGATGCTCATACCCTCCCTGCTGTACAACACCAAATGTAAGTTCAGCCAACTCATGTGGTATATATGAATTCATATCGGGCAAAACATTGACCCAACTAAATCGGATCTGGCCATCATGAACTGATACGGCAACATCCTCAAATTCAGTATCCATCTCTATAAATTCAAAAAGTGACTGATCGTAATCGAGCACCATCAAGAAACCATTGATATCGAATGAGTTATTTAGACGGAGTGGAACTTTCACTTGTTCATCGCCTGCTATCGTTATTTTATCATCAAGGGTTAATGACAATACATCAACCAGGTTCCTTCCGGTAGGCAACCAAACACCTCCGGTTTCAGCAGTTCTTGTTCCACCTACGCTGGTTGTATCCTCTCCATCACGCCCAAGTGTGGTAACCATCAGGTCCTCAAATTGCCATTCTCCGGCAGGAAATGGATTACCATACACAAGGTATTGTACCACAATATAGGTGAAGTCGTACATATTAACAACCCCGTTGCCCGTAACATCTGCAGCCATAAGCTGATAAGGTGTAAACTCCATCAATCCATTCAGGTAAAAAATAATGTTTAGTGCATGTTGAATGGTGATCTGGCCAACAGGCAACTCTGTTGTGGACTTGATTATATACTCACCCTCTGGAACATCTTCAAACTGGAATAATCCGTCCTCATCAGTAAAATAGGTCGCAATCAAGTTACTATCCAAATCATAGAGCCCAACATTAACCTCTGGCAGGGGGTACTCGGGATTATTATGATAGAACACATGTCCAACAAAGTTATTCTGACTCATCACCACGATGGGTAAGCAGGTCAACAATCCGATTAGGTAAAAAATTGTAGATTTTTTCATGCTGTTTTGAATTAAAGTTATGCCGTTGTGAGTCAATAAACTCTTCCGACTTAAGCCACGTTCTCCGTTATTAATACCATGAAGCATCAAAACCTAACCACTTTTTTAAATTTTTTTTCAACTTTTTTTTGTTAAAAGTTCTAATATTCTCATATTGAGGAGAATATTGTTCAAATAATTTAGCAGCTATTCACAATAATAGTGATATTTCAGTACAATTATTAAAAAAACTGCTTAGAATTCCTAGTTTCTCAGTACTAACTTAACCCAAAAAAACAAAGAAACCAGTTAATCAGTATTTTTGTCAGCCACATTTATTTAATCCATGAGATTCTGTTATACATTCTACATTACCTTTTTGTGTCTATCATATATGCTCATACCTTTAACTGTTATCGCACAGAAAGGTTACGATATAAAAGTAATTCTTGAGAACAACCCTGACTCTGTTTACTACCTGGCCAGATACCATGGAAATAAAACCTATATTACGGATACCTCATTTTCATTAACAGGACAAGCACATTTCACTGGGCAAGAACCACTTCAAAGTGGAATATATTTGCTGGCTTCATCAGAAAAAGTCAGAATGATAGAGTTCATCGTGGGGCACGAGCAGCATTTTGAGATTCATATCAAACGGCTTAAGGAATCAAATCACTATGAAACAAAAAATAGCGTTGAGAACGAACTTTTTTTTAAAACGCTACATTTAAACAGTGTCATAGGAAAATCAGCATCTTTACTAAACGAACTAAAAAATGAAGAAGCATTGCCAGAACTCATTGCTGTCGAAGAGCAGAAGCTCGATTCTTTAAAGAGATTAAATGAACGATTGAAGAATGAAATCGTAATCAACCATCCGGATTGGTTAATCACAAAAATATTACTGGCAATGACCGAAGTTGTGGTTCCTGATAGCTTAATGCATGATCAATATGAGGCTTATTCATATTACAAAGCACGATACTGGGATCATTATGATTTCACTGACACCAGATTATTGTCCACACCTATACTGCCAAATAAGTTGAGAAACTACTTTGAACAACTGGTCACACCTGTTGCTGATACTGTAATCAAGGAAATAGAAAAAATCCTTCAGTTGGCACAACATCAGGCTGAAATTATGGATTTTCTGATTTGGCATTTCACTTCGGAGTACCAAAACCCGAAATATATGGGCTTAGATAAAGTTTTTGTGCATTTGGCTGATCAATATTTTGCAATAGGCAGTATTTCAAATGTTGATGAAACAGTCAGGGAAAAAGTAATTGAACGTGCCGACCAACTGCGTAATCTGCTTATCGGATCAACACCTCCCGATCTTGTCCTCACCGATACGAGTAATAATTTTATTAGCTACAAAAACATTGATAACCAGTTCACAGTTCTGTTTTTTTGGGATCATACGTGTGGATTCTGTAAATCAGAGCTACTTAAGCTTAAAACCCTCTATGAGCATAACCAATTTGAACTTGAGGTCTACGCCATAAACACAAACAACGATTTTGAAGGGTGGAAAACCTATATCAGGCAGCATGATCTGAATTGGATTAATGTAAATGGTACACGGTCAATGACCAGTGATTTTCATCACTTGTTTGATATTTATTCAACACCTGTCCTATATTTGCTTGATAAAGAAAAAACGATACTTGCCAAACGCATCGAGGTATCCCAACTCGAATTGCTTCTGAATGATATATCTGAGACAGGTTCTACTGATTAGCTAATAGCTAAATAGCCGGATTTAAACTACTTGCGAGTCTTAAAACTTCGTGTCCAACCCCTATTGCGGTCATCATTGTGCGATTGCAGACGCTTT
>CALAZZ010000228.1 GCA_937926515.1 uncultured Bacteroidales bacterium
CAATTGTAAATTCAATAATCAGCAATAATACTTCTCAAAGGCATGGTGGAGGCCTTCATTTTCGTAGTATTTCAGGTGTAGATGTAGTGGTTGAAGAAACAGAAGTTTCAAACAATATTAGCCAGGCAGAAGGTGGGGGGGTATATATTACTTCTGGTAGCTTCCTCATTCAGAATACTGTTATTAAAGATAACTTGGCCAATACTGGTGGAGGCATTAGAGCAACAAATAATATGGAAATAGTGAACAGCATGGTTATGGGCAATTCTGCCATTTCCGGCAATGGCGGAGGTATATTTTACCCAGCTACAACTTCAACCCATAGCCTTAGCATAGTTGGTTCACAAATCACTGGCAACTATTGTAGTGGCGATGGGGGAGGCTTCTATGGCAACTCAACCCTCCCTGATATCAAAATAATCAATACAACTATCGCCGGTAACAAAGCTGATGGAGTTGGAGGAGGCATGCGAAACCAAAAGCCGAATCTGAATTTTGTGAATGGGATCATTTGGGGGAATAGTACCGGTGTGTTTAATCAGAGCTCGGGTAGCCTCAACGCACAGCATTCCATTATCCAAGGTGGGACTGACCCTTGTCTTAACTGCCCTGATGAAGATGGAGATATTAATCCGTTATTTGAGGATCCCATCGATTTTGCACAAGCACCTACTTCCAATGGCATTTATAGTCTTGTTGCCTGTTCTCCAGCTGTTGATGCAGGTACACCCGATCCATCAGGGCTTGGTCTTCCTGAAAATGACCTCGCTGGTAATCCCAGAATTGTAAACGCGACCATTGATCTCGGTGCTTATGAATACAATGGTTTCCCATGTGGTGGAGAATTACTGTTAGGTGATGCCAATTGCGATGGTGATGTGAATATATTGGATGTGGTCACTATCATCAATTATATTCTTGGTACTAACCCTCAACCATTCTGTTATGACCAGGCCAATGTCAATGGTGACGAAGTGATAGATATCCTTGATGTGGTGAATGTGATCAACCTCATTTTGAATGCAGGCAAAAGTAATGTTGTATCGCAGACAGCTGATATTTATTTAGATAACGACTTTATTACTTTCAGCTCTGATGGTACTGTTACAGCACTTCATTTAGAACTGGAGTATGAAGGAACTGGTGAAATTTTTCTGGATCTAATTCCTAAGGACTATCACATGAGTTATCAAATAACACCTGGAAGGATAAATGTGATTATTATGCACCTGCAGAACAAGCCACTGCCTGAGGGTATGATTGAGTTGATTAAGATTGGCCGTGCATCACATTTGAAATGGTCAGATGTCAAAGGAGCAAATGTGAATGCCAGAAAAGTGAAAGTGAGAATGCACCGCCCTGTTGATATGACATTCGGTATGCTGATCGCACCGAACCCATCCGATGGAATCTTCAACCTTCATTATTCGCTTAAAGATGAATCCACTGTGCAGTGGAATGTGCTCGATTTGAAAGGCCGGCAAATGATAGTTGGCGAACATGAAACGAAGTCTGCCGGCCAACATAGTACTTCGATCGGTCATGCCGGACAGTTGAGCTGGGGGGTATATACCCTTCAGGTATTTGTCAAATCACTGGTTACAAATGAAGAGAAAATTCTTAATGAAAAAATTATTATTATGAAATAGATGTCACCAACATAGGATGAATTGTGGCGATATAAAATCCCGCTGAATATCACCACATTCTGTTGCATGTATCAATGTAACTTGTTGTTGGATGCATCGAAATACAATCAGCTATGAAGAAGATTAGACTTATTCTTTGCTGCCTTCTTGTACTAGGCAAAATGCACTTATCAGCACAGCCATGTGAATGTGTTAATACCCTTTTATGGTCAAGCATTACGCTACCTGCTGAAAATGGTGTTACAAATTCAGCGAATTTTATCTGGGCCGGTGATATCGTTGCCCTAAATGCAGCGGTTGAAGGCAGAACATATCGTGTAGGTAGTTCTATATCAACAGATTATTTATCAATTTATACTGACAATCCTGCAACAGATTTTGTGGATTGTGGTACTACCGACTTAACCTTTAGTTCACCCACTACAGGCACCATTTACCTGCATGTGATCAGTGAACAAGGCTGCGGCGCGGATGTATTCGACCGCACAATCTCCGCTGAATGTCTGGATTGTGATCCGGCTGGCCCTCCTGCCAATAATTTGTGCGCCGGGGCTATCGAACTGGATGCATCCAATCAGAACGCTTGTGGCACCCTTCTATTCGGATCAACGCAGCTTGCCACCAATTCGGGTGAAACAGCACCTACTTGTGCTGCATCCGGCCTCGCCGGAGGTGATGTATGGTATAAATTTGTAGCACAGGGAGAAAACTACCAGGTGAGCTTCTCCAATGTTATGGGATTTAACGGATCTACTGGTAATATGCAGTATGCGCTATATTCGGGTAGTTGTGGAAGCCTTGTGCAGGTGCAGTGTGGTGGGCTCAGGTGGTATGGACTTGATGTAGGACAAACTTATCACCTGAGGGTATGGACAGGCAATAGCAGCTCCAACCAGTATAGCAATTTCAATATTTGTATTTTTCATTTTGAAGAGCCTGCCCATAATACCTGTGCCGAAGCAGCAGTAATTATTCCAGCTCCGACTATGAGTTGCGAAGCGCTTCAAAACCTGAGCACACAATTCGCATCCAATTCAGGTGAGTCAGGGCCTTCATGTTTTGTAAATGCACTTGTTGGTGGTGATGTATGGGTACGTTTTACTGCCACAGCATCCAAACATATACTGTTGTTCTCAAACTTGCAGCATTTTGACCAGGGGGGTGTGAGCACAAATATGATCCTTGCCTTGTACACAGGAGCGTGTGGTAGCCTTACACAACTCGATTGTGGCAATGCCATTTTAAACACCAACAGGGTGTTCAGTGATCTCAACCCCGGACAGGATTATTATGTTCGCATTTGGACCAGCAATGTGAGTTCCTCACAATATACAATTTTTGACGTATGTCTTGTTACACCATTAGATACTCCATCAAACGACTTGTGCGCTGATGCCACTGTGGTCATTCCATCAGATGCCCTTATATGCGATGAAGCAATAGCTGGCAGCACATCGTCCGCAACCAACTCCATGGAGGCTGTGCCTTCATGTATACCGACAGGCCTTGTCAGCGGCGATATCTGGTATTCATTTACGGCAACGCACCACACGCACCGTGTGCAATTAACCAATGTTAACCATTTTGGCGGTTTTAGTTGGGTTACTACTGCCCTATATGCCGGAAACTGCGGACAACTCACTGAGCTTGCATGCATCAATCAGTCGAGCAACACAAGAGATTTTGATGGACTTACTCCCGGCACAACTTACTTTTTACGCATATGGACCGAATCCAATTTACCTGATCATTTTATTACATTTGACCTATGTATCGGCACATTTCCCCCACCTGCACCAAATCAGGAATGTGAGGATGCAATACATGTGGGTGTGCCCTCGTCCATTGATGGATACAATTTTTCCGCAAGCAATAATGAAATCGGCTTTGAGTGTTCAGGCGGTCTCGGAACAAACCATATAGCCTATAGTGGGGTTTGGTATAGCATTATGGGGGATGGAGGAGAGATTACCGTAAGCACTTGTAATTCAGCTGATTTTCCAACAAGGTTGGCTGTATTTACGGGCTCTTGCAGTTCATTGGTATGTGTGGCGGGAAACAATGTAGGTGAGGGATGCACGGGTGGTAGCAGCCAACTAACTTTCCATTCATCCCAAGGGGTGTTGTATTATATTGTGGTGAGCAGCACATCGTCAATCTCTGGCAGAGGCACATTCACACTAAACATAAGTACAGACTTGCAAGGTGACTGTCCGATAGGTCCAGCGATCTACGTGCAATCGGGTAGCAATGGAACCGGAGCATCATGGGCTGATGCACTGGGTAGCCTGCAAGATGCCCTGGAACTTGCATGCATGTGTAGTCAAATATCAGAGATTTGGGTAGCACAGGGAACCTACTATCCTGATGAAGGCGTTAATGTGATGAACAACGATAGGGAGGCTACATTTCAACTGTGCAATGGGTTGGCAGTTTATGGTGGATTTGCAGGTTTCGAAACTGATCTGAGCCAACGTGACTGGGAAGCCAACAAAACTGTACTCAGTGGTGATATCGGCCAGGATGATGTAACTGATAGCAATGACATAACCAATCATCATAGCGATATTGTGGGCGAAAACAGTTTCTCAGTAGTTACCTCCAGCGGAACGGACAATACAGCTCTTATTGATGGATTTGTTATTACTGCAGGGCATGCCAATGATTCAGAATCCATCTGCTTTTTTGGTGGCGGCGGAGGCATATATAATAATAATGGAAATGTAACCATACTGAATAATGCCTTTGTTGGAAATTTCGCAAATGGAAGTGGGGGAGGAGCAATCTACAACGAAAACTCAACCTCCCTCATTGAAAACAATAGATTTTATGGAAATAAAGGCACAGATGGAGGGGCAATATTTAATAACAGTTCTGCAGTTGTAGTTTTGATGAGCTCTTTTGAAAATAATGAAGCCAGTTCCGGAGGCGCAGTATATGATGTTAATTCCGAGACGGAATATCTTAATTGTGTGTTCAGCACAAATCATACAAGCAACAATGGAGGTGCAATTTATGCTTCATTTAGTGAGCTAAAAGTAATAAATGCATTGATTGTTGAGAATAATGCCGACAATTTCGGTGGAGGCATCTATACCTTGTATTCACCCACAGAATTAATTAATAGTACGATAAGTGAGAACAATGCCGAACTAGGAGGTGGATCATATAGCCAAGGCGGATTGCTTACAGTTGTTAACTCAATTATTTGGCAGAATTACCGGGATGGAAACCCTAATCAAATTGGGTCCTCTACTTTCTGGAATGGTAATCCAATGCCGGTATTTACTAATTCACTAATTGCTAATTCGGGCGGCAGTTCGGCATGGGTACCCAATACAGGTACTGATGGTGGTAACAATATAGACGAAGATCCACTATTTCAAGATGCTGAAAATGTAAACTATCGGTTGGATGCATGCTCCCCGGCTGTGGATGCGGGCACACCTGATCCATCAGGCCTTGGTCTACCTGAAGTTGACCTTGATGGTAATCCCAGAATAGTAAACGAGATCATTGATCTCGGAGCTTATGAATACAATGGTTCCCCATGTGGTGGAGAATTAGTGCTAGGTGACGCCAATTGCGATGGTGATGTGAATATATTGGATGTGGTCACTATCATCAATCATATTCTTGGTACTAACCCTGAACCATTCTGTTATGACCAGGCCAATGTCAATGGTGACGAAGTGATAGATATCCTTGATGTGGTGAATGTGATCAACCTCATTTTGAATGCAGGCAAAAGTAATGTTGTATCGCAATCGGCCGATATTTACCTTGAAGACAACCTGATCAGACTAAGCAGCGATGGAACACTCACAGGTGTGCAGTTTGAGTTGTATCATCAGGGCAAGTCTGATTTGACCCTTGAATTGATCCCTCAAGAATTCACGTTGGCCTATCACGATCATGGTGGCAGGCTAAGCGGTGTGATCATGCATATAGAAAACAAAACCTTTAAAAAGGGATTGGTGGATCTGATTAGAATAAGCCAACATACACATGCTGAATGGGGATATGTAATGGCTTCTAACATAGATGCGAAAAGGGTTAACGTAAACAAACACCAAGATTACAAGGGCTTCAGCTTTTTTGTTTCACCAAATCCGGCTTATGGCGAAGTTGACTTAGTCTTTGAGCTTACAACGGAAGCACAGGTATTAGTCAGACTAACTGATATGCGTGGAAATAAAGTCAAAACCATAACCAATAGTCAGTTTGCCTCAGGGAAGCACTCTATTAAAAACCAAATAAATACAATAGCCTCAGGAGTATATATATTAAGTATTGAAGCTAATCCACTGGATTCTTCTGTTAAGCCTTATACTGAAAAACTCAGGTTGGTTGTTGTGAATTAAGAATGATCAGATTGTATTTTGCAAATTAATGGAGTATGCGCTAAGAAAGCCTAACCAATACGACTTATTCTTCTAAGTTCGATGGGGTTTACGATTTTAAGATCATGATCCGAAATATCAATGATGTTCGAATTGTGAAAATCACGTAAAGTTTTAATCGCACTGTCCTTTGACATGCCTGACAGGTCAGCTATGTCCTGTTTTGAAAGGTGAAGTGTAAAATGCTCAGATTCATACACTTGTTCAGAAAGATAAAGCAATGTATCCGCCATACGTCCAGGCATTTGTTTTTGTGTGAGATTAACAAGTCGCTGATATATGGCTAAGGTATTGATGCTGTAAAATTTCATAAATGCCTTTGCGAACTTGCAGTTATGGTCAACCAATGCTTTAAACTGATTTATTTCAATAAAACATATCTCTGTATCCATCAATGCAGTGACGGTGTAATGATGCAATTGGTCTACATATAAACCAGGTCCTCCAATGAAATTTGACGGTTTTAAAATCTTAATGATCGCATTTCTGTTACCAATCCCTTCGAGGAAAAGTTTGGCAAGGCCATCATTAATAGATAAAACATGCGTCAAAGGAGAACCTTGCTTACAAATTGTTTCACCCTTTTTGAATTTAACTTTGGACCTGTTCGTACGTATGGTTTCAAGTTCTTCGTCAGTGAGCATACAAAATAAGGGTGACTGCTCGTCACAAGTGAGACAATTTCGATCCGGATTGTCACAATTTGATTGCATGATTCGAGATTAGTTGGCTCAAAAATAGTTATTTTAATATTAATCACACGAAAACAAGGAATTTCTTCCGCTTTCAAATGGAAATATTTCCACAATAAGAAAGGAATCTTCATATAGCTTATGATACAATAAGGTGTTTTATGACAATAGCTTTGTCCTATAGTTTAATCGAAGATGAGTAAAATGAATTAGGTGATTACATATTTAATAGTTCAGAACATATAATTACAAAGCGTAATAATTTGGATATCTATTATTTATATTCAAGCTTCGATACCTATTGGAAAGTTAATTATGAACCTAAAAAACAAAAAATGGTAAGCTTAAGTGATTTTCGAAAAGCATGGGTTAAAGCAACCACATTCGGTTTTTTTTCATTACTGCTCATGATTCCGATGAGCTTTATTGCTGTAAAGATTTTTCAACCAGCACAATTTGACGGATTGACCATACCTGAAATTTTTGAACTAACACGTGATAAGCCACCTCTGGAATTCGGACGGAAATTTTTAGTCATCTCTCAATTGGGTCATTTCATATTGTATTTTATTGTTGGAGCCTTATTGGCACATTTCCAATATACTGTGCTGAAGCAATATATCGCCAATAAACTTATGTGGACCCTTATAACCATACTAGGCCTGGAACTAATACTTCTTACAGATTTAATTGTTGTCGGATTGGCTACAGGTGGGGTTGCAGGACCTTTTGAGCCACTATTGATTGCCTTGGGAGGTGGAGGGATGGTTGCCGTATTTCAGTTTCTTTACCTCCGCTCTGTCGGAATTAAAGATGGGAGATGGGTTGGTTGGTGGATATTAGGCATTGCAATAGGAATCATTGTAAGTATACCTATTATTTTGGGATATGAGACTTTATTGAGCCAATCGTTCAAATCATCACTTTCACCAATGACTTTCCTTGTGGTCGACTGGTTGTTTTTTATTTTACCTTATTTCGTTCTAATTGGATTTTTTGCAGGTCGGCTTAGTGCAAACCCATTGTATCGATCGATACAGATGAGTGCCCAAATGCGTACTTAAATGAAAATCCTTAGATCTGTCATAATGAAATGCTCCAGAAAGAAAGAATTATAAATTACGGTCAATTAATATAAAGCGAGTTAAGTAAATTCAAAGATTTGCAAAATATGACAAAGATATAAAAGTCAGGAACTTATGGATATATTCTAGGCCAGTCACAGTTTGTAACTGGTATTGATTATAAAATTATTATTAATTGGAATAAAAAAGAAAAGATCATGAAAACAGCCACTATACACCGCAATCGCATTTTACCAATGTATGCTTTCATAGCATTGCTGGCTTTCTCAGCATTTTCACTGCTTAGCAATCAGTCTGCAACTGCACAAACAACCATTTCGCCCGAATCAGACCCATATGTAGTTGTTACTTCAACACTGACTTTTGGTGTTGATTTACCACCAATACCTCCGGATTTTTTCGGTCCAGGGTCGGAACCGTTTACAGGACCTGTTAATTTCATCGGAGCTAACTCGCTTGGCGGGCAAGCCCCTGAAATAGATGTTATTGTAGATAGGCTCGACCTATTGACATTTTCAGGAGATTTACCTGAAACACAAACCATCCCGATTGAAATTGTTCAATTAGAACTCAAAAGTATTGCACCCATCGAAGTAAATGCAGCAACTGGAAGCAGTTTCTTTGATGTGTTTCTTGAGTTAAATCCTTCAATACCACTGGATGGTCATGCTGAAGTGGAATTGGACAACCCTTATGGGGGTGAATTTACCATGAATATTTGTTTTTTTGTGAACATTATAATGGTAAATACGCTTACAGGTG
>CALAZZ010000229.1 GCA_937926515.1 uncultured Bacteroidales bacterium
ATCAATAATTCTTTATGGAGAAAAAAGTGGGTGCCCAATCCGGAAAACAGGAGGTTTTTCACTCAATCAAGCCCGTCACTTTGCGAAGCAGTTTAAGGACTGTACGTTTAAAATTATGGGATGAGCATCGTAAGCGCCTGATTAGCTTCAGTGAGCTGCGAAAAAGCGCTGCGGTATAGATACCTGGTTTATTCTGAAAGATTAACTGCCTTTCTTTTTGCTTTTGATTTATAACCCTCAAACAGCTGCACCGTAAGGAGCAACATGAGCAGGTTATATATGCTGTCTTCTACCGGTATGGTAAGAATACGGAGGTTCAGGTTGTGAGCCGGGTTATACCATACGACCTGATCTTGAATGTATGAACCTGTAAGTATCCCATTTACAAACACAAAAGGAAGAAGGGTTACAAAATAAGATAACAGAAACATACTTAGCCATGGACGTCGCTTTTTAAGGTTATAAAGCAGCAGTATGGCTGTTGCCACAAAGGTGATTGAGGTGTAGAGCCTGTCGTAATGAAAAGCAGCCACAAGCAAAAGTAAAAAGCTGAGCCCAAAAAGAAACGGTCTGTGAAGATTTTTTAAAGGATCCGTTTTGAGATAGGCTACAAGGCATGCATAGATGAATACACAGGCATAAGGTACCGTAAAAAAGAACATCCATTCCTCAATGGGCAGCCCTAGTAAACGACTTCCTATTAGATATTTATCATTGAATGCCCATATGTTATAATAGTTGAAGAGCGCATCCCACAAGATAAAAATCACCGCCATAAGCACAATAGCCGGAAAAAGTTGTTTCCAACTTTTGTAAAAGGCGACCTTTTTGTCGAAACTCAATAAAAGAGGCAGCGAAAGAGTAAATAAATTAAGGTATAAATAGAGGTTGTTCATAATTTGATATGATAGTTGATCAGTGAATCGGCAGTCCTTGTTTAATGATGATGATAATGAAAAACAATGTTTGGATGCCGAGCAAATAAACTCCCACTTTATTTCGAAGCACAGGCACAAATCTGAAAGCACCAAGTAACATAAAAAACGCAATGATCCACCAGGCCAGATAATTTTGCAAAGGCACTGGCCCTGCCCCCCACTCCCAAAAGCCATAATGTATGGCAACCGGTTCGAGGAAGATATCATACAATACCATGATTGTAGCAGCTATAGCCGCTCTGGCAACTATTGTTATCTTTAAGTGATGCACTAAAGCTGCAGAAGCGAAAACCAGGAATGACCAATTCAGTCCTATGATATAAGGCACACCCCAACCGGCTGCACCCAAAATATTACCATAGCTGTATTCGCCAAAAATCAGAGCCGTTTGCACACCAATTACCTCTAATGTAAAACCTGCAATCGCACACACCATAAACCAAATCCAGTAGCGAAAATCTATTGATTCAGCATTATAAAGCAAAACAGCCATAGCGAATATCAAATTATACACCGTGAGTTGCATTAGCCCCTCGGCACGACCAGCTATGACACTTACAATTCCGACCAAATAAATAATTGCCACCAGGATGAGGCTGTGCAATAATCGATTACGGATAATTCTTCTCATGGATTGGGGCATAATTCAGATACTATTTTTGCTGAGAGTAAACATAATGGTATTCCACCGCCCGGATGAACACTTCCACCACAAAAGTATAGCTTGCGAACACGACTGCTGTTATTGGCATGGCGCAGAAATGCTGCAAATCTATTGTTCGAACTCGTTCCATATAATGAGCCTCCAAGCGAACTTGTTTTCATCTCAATATCTACAGGCGTGAGTGTGCTTTCACTTTCGATGTAAGTCTGAAGCTCGGTTCCTAATACGCGGTTTAACTTTTCAATAATTATACTTCGGTATTGGGGGACAAGCTTTTCCCAGTTGTGATCCTTATTGCCCGGAACATTCAACATTACGAACCAATTTTCGCAACCCGGAGGGGCGTCGCCGGGTATTTTTTTTGATGTGATATGCACATATACGGTAGGATCCGAGGCAGGAGTACGGTTGTTAAATATTTCTTCAAACTCATTCTTATAGTCCTCACTGAAAAAAATATTATGAGGACCAAGCTCAGGGAAGGTTTTTTTCACACCCCAGTAAAATATCAATGCCGAGCTTGAGCGCTCTTGTCTGAGAATCAGTTCCGGAGCTTTCAGTTCGGGAAGCAATTTTCTATAGGTGGGCGTGATGTCCATATTCGAAACGATGATATCAGCTTCATGCCTTCCGCTATCAGTGAGTACAGCCCGTGCCACACCACTTTCCACCACAATCCGGCTCACGCTGGTATTGTACTTAAATTCTACACCAAGTTCAGTGGCCAGTTTTACAAGGCTTTGGGTTATCTGATGCATCCCTTTCTCAGGGAAAAAAGTCCCAATATTATGTTCCAGATGGGGGATCACATTAAGTATGCCGGGGGCGCGGTAAGGATCGGAACCATTGTAGGTGGCATAACGATCGAAGAGTTGCACAAGCTTGGGATGAAACAACTTACGTTGATTATCCTTGTGCATGCTGGTAAAAATACCATATTTGTGAAGCTTAATCATCGCCCTGGCCACATCCTTCGAAAGCCATGTAGAGCGTTTATTGAGGGGTTTCTCCATAAAGATACGGCCAGCCGTTTCATAGATTTCTTCACTTGTTCTAAGCCTTCTGATCACATGCTTTTTGGCAACACCCAGAACCTGCTCTGCTTCGGAGGCAAATTTATCAATATCTTCCCAGGCAGTAAGCCTGGTACCATCATCCCAAAAATATCGGCAACTTTCGTTTGACCTGGTATAATTAAAGTGATCACGGGGATTTTTACCAGCCAGTTCAAATAATTCATCCACATAATGAGGCATGGTAAACAGGGATGGACCTGCATCAAAGCGGTAGCCGTCCTGGTAAATCTGTGTAAGTTTTCCGCCCGGATAACTGTTGGCTTCAAACACAATCAAGTCGTAACCTTTAAGCCTAAGCCTGATAGCCGTTGCGATGCCCGCAACTCCGGAGCCTATAATGATTGCCTTTCCCATTACCTATAATGAACTATATCTTTATGAATATCATTTCTTCCAGGCAAACTTTACCAGTGTTTCAAGGTCAATGAATTCTAATGTTTTCTCATTGGTTGCTTCCAATATAACTTTTGGAGCCTTGTCATTTTGATAGGCCTCAAGCCATCGTGAAGCGCAAACACACCAGCGATCTCCCGGCTTAAGTCCGGGAAAATTTAACTCGGGATGGGGCGTAGAGAGATCATTGCCTGTTTGCTTGGAAAACAAAAGGAAGTCTTCTGTTACGACAGCACATACGGAATGAACCCCAATGTCATCAGCACCTGTATCACAACTGCCTGTTCTATAGTATCCTGTATAAGGATTGGTATTGCATGGAATTAATTCTTCGCCAAATACATTTTTGCTCATGCTGCTTCTTTTGGATATATAACAAAAATCCCTGCTGTTGGTTTGATCAAGACCTGAAATTAATTAATCAACAGTATATCTATCGCAATATCAGAAGGTCAGCGTAAACACCGTGCCCTCGTCTTGCTTTGATTTAAATGAAATGGCACCTTTATGCATTTGCATAATTTGACGTGACAGGCTGAGGCCAATGCCTGATCCCTCTTTTTTGCTGGTAAAGAAAGGCATGAAGATCTTATCCATCAGGTCTTGCTTGATGCCATGTCCATTATCGGCAAAATCAATGGTGATGCGGTTATTTAGGTTAGTCGAAGCGGTAATCATGATTTTCGGATCAGGTCTGTCTTTTACGGCATCAATGGCATTGAGCATCAAATTGATCACAACCTGATCAATCAAATCCGGGTCGGCGAGCAATTTCAGATCTTCAGGAAAAATCTTACATACACAATTAATGTTTCGCATTTCAAGCTTTGGTTTGAGCAGGTCCTGTGCCCGGTCGAACATCTCTTTCACCTCAAAATACCTGAAATTGGGTTTTGGTATACGCGTCAGGTTGCGGTATATCTCCACGAAATTAAGCAACCCGCGGCTACGGCTCTCAATAGTTGCCATGGCGCTGACAATGCTTTCAAGGTCTTCTTCGGTTAATTCCTGAAAATTAAGTTTTCCGGTTTCAGTATCCACGAGCATCTCTTGAATTGTTGCTGCAAGTGAACTAATCGGTGTTATCGAGTTCATAATCTCGTGTGTGAGCACCCTGATCAATTTCTGCCAGCTTTCAATTTCTTTTTCTTCAAGCTCGGGATGAATATTCTGAATCGACACAAGTACATATTCTTCGCCACGCATTCTAAACTCAGTGGCACTGATCGATAGTTGAATGAGCTCGTCCTCGAGGAATACTTTTATGAGTGATTTTTCCCCGGCTTTCATCTTCAGCAACAATTCAGGTAGCTCTTCTTTGACCTGGTATAGCTCTTGAATATTGCGCAGATGATTGATTCTTAGTAATTTCTTGATTGCATTATTGAATACATCCACCTTCCCATCGCGTCGATATACGATGATTCCAATGCGCACATGTTGTACAACGGTCAGCAGGTAATTAAAATGTTCTTCCTTCTCTGCACGATTCTTTTTGAACTCATGTATAACCTGGTTAAAAGCTATATTTAATTCCTCAAAGCTTCGACCAAAACCTTTCTCAGAAAAGGAAGTTGAAAAATCGGCATGGCGTATGCTATGCATGAATTTTGCCAGCTTCCTGTTGGTACGTTCAGTGTAAAAAATGAGTGAAATGATTTGTAAGACAATGAGTACTGCAACAATGATGCTGCTAACGCTATAATGATGCTTATCAAATAAAAATGTAAACAACATCATGGTGATTCCGAGCAGAATCACCCTAATGATTACCTGCACCCTGAAATGTTTATATACCATATTTTTCCATTCTGCGATAAAGTGATGCACGTGTAAGTCCCAGCTCTTTGGCTGCACGGCTTATGTTACCACCATGCTTATCCACAACCTTACGAATTAACATTTTTTCTGTTTCTTCCAAATTCATGTTTGCCGGCAGTACTTCTTTTGGTTCTTGCTGTTCAGGTCCTTCCGAGAGGAAAAAATCATGTGGTTCCAACATATTACCCTCACCCATGATTACGGCGCGTTCCACGGCATGTTGCAATTCACGGATATTACCTGGCCAATGATGCACATGCAAACGTTTCAAAGTACTGGCATTCAACCTCTTTTTCTGAATCTTATATTTTTTGCAATATAGTTCCAGGAAGTGCTCAACTAGCGGCTCAATATCCTCAATACGCTCACGCAAAGGTGGAAGTTTGATTTCAACCGTATTGATCCGATACAACAAATCCTGTCTGAATTTACCCTCGTTCACCATTTGATAGAGGGGCATATTGGTTGCACAAACCAATCGAACATCAATGGGTATCTCTTTACTTGAGCCCAATCGTACAACCTTTCGATTCTGCAACACACTTAAGAGCTTGGACTGCAGGCTGTGTGTCAGGTTTCCTATTTCATCCAGAAAGATGGTTCCCTTGTGTGCGACCTCAAACCGGCCTGCACGGTCTTCTTTAGCATCAGTGAATGCACCCTTTTTGTAACCGAACAGCTCGCTCTCAAACAGGCTTTCGGTAATTGCTCCGAGGTCAACACTTACAAACACCTCACCTGCCCTTTTGGAAGCCCGGTGAATAGCACGTGCAATGACTTCTTTTCCAGTTCCGTTCTCACCTAAAATGAGTATGTTCGCATCGGTTACCGCTACTTTATCAACAATCTGAAGTACCTTATTCATGGCCGGGCTGTTGCCGATTATGTTGCTGTAGGCATGATCCTGATCAGCCATCAGCACTTGTTGTCTGCCTTTCAGGCTTTGCAACTCCACCTTTGACCGACGCACTTCGAGTGTAGCACTTATAGTTGCAAGCAGTTTCTTGTTCTCCCAGGGTTTAAGCAAAAAGTTGGTTGCCCCTTCTTTGATGCCTTGCACCGCCAGCTCAATATCTCCATATCCGGTAATAAATATCACAGCGGCAGCCGGATCAAGTTCAAGGATTTTGTTCATCCAATAAAAACCTTCCTGTCCACTGGTTGCATCACGAGAGAAATTCATATCAAGCAAAATAAGATCATAATTCTCAACCTTCAGCAAATCAGGAATGTTTTCGGGATTCTTTTCGGTATGTACAATGTCAATGTGCTGTCGCAGAAACAACCGGGCAGCCAATAGCACATCGGCATCATCATCCACAATTAAAATTTTGGCATTGATTTTTTCCATGATCGTTTGAACTAATATGATTTAAACAATTGATCTGATACTCATTCGATAAGCTTATTTATTTGATAAAAACAAATTTTGGCCATATCAGCGCTCGTATAATTGAATTCCTGGTCCAAATGTAAAATTAGGTATTTCAATCACAAGATTACAAAAAATATGGACGGATTCGAACAGTTAAAGTTACATCATCAGAACAATTTCCTAATAAAACAATATATTCTTCTGTCATAAAAGGTGTTTCATTGCTTCTCGCCGGCTAAGTCCAGATAGAGGAGTATGTTCCACAAATGATTTAACCTCCTGCGGATTGGTTTTTGCATATTCACGTAGAGCCCATCCTATTGCTTTTCGTATGAAAAATTCCTTTTCAGAAGCAAGCTGAGTAGCCAAATTAAACAGTAAATACTTGTCTGTCCGGCTTTTGTATTTAAGTTGAAATAAAAGACAAGTGCGATGAAGCCAAAAATTTGAGGAGTTCATCCATTTGGTGATATAGTTGTCGCGCAATTGAGGAAACATTTTAAAATGCTCGCCAATTAATTTGGGAGCAATATAATCAACTGTATCCCACCAAGATTTATTTATAACCATCCATTCAAAAAGCTGAATGACCTCCTCAGGTAACTTTTTTCGAACACGAAAAAGCAATTCCATCGCAGCATATTGAAACTCGCGCTGCGGCTGAATCCATGCATCATGAATTATTGGTATTAGGTTGTCTGATTCGGGTAAGCCATGTGATTTAATAAATGACGCAAGCATCAATCTTCTGTCGGGTGCTTTAATCCCATAAAACTGACTTTGATGTTTCATATAAGCTGCGGCCCCATGTGCAACTTCTGGATCAGCTGACTTTTCAAATGCTTGCTTTAATGGAGCCCAATAGGGATGAGTGGCATTACTCATTGGATAAAAAATTTGACCGAACCCATCCTAAGGCCGGCATCGTCCCAAAACTCTGCAACATAAAGACCTTGAGACCATGTGGCTGTGTTAATCCTAACACCTTCTCCTTCTGCTTTAATGCTTTGTATGTGTGAGCCATTGCTGTCGAACACCTTAATCGTTCCATCCCGGTTTTGTGCTACATGCAAGGTGATGTAATCGCTGGCTGGATTGGGAAAAACCGTCAGCAATTCCAGTTTTGTCCGGAAGGTATGAACGGGTAAACCAACCTGAGTATCCCAAACTGCAAGCGTATATTCGCCGGGCAATAGCTCATCAACAAAAATGAAGCCTATATTCCATAAACCTTGCCTGTATTGCGAAATATGATGCCAGTCAGTGGATGGATTCTCTCTGTAGAGCAGTACAACCGAATCATTTTGAGAAGTAATCAAACCTTTGTCAAGTATATTGCTATTGCTGTAAAAAAAGCGACCACGCATGGCAGTGCCATCAGGTACAATTCCAGCCACCTGCCAATAGCGGTACGGCGAGAGTCGCAATCCTTCCACAACCTGTTGCAAAGGATCGGGTGGTGCCCAATGATGGGTAAATCTTAAAAATGCAGAATCAATAACTTCATCCACAATGAGCATAAAATAAAGCCTGGAATAGGACCATTCCCCTGTTTCGGTAATCACATAATCTTCATCAGTAGTGGCATCAGATGTTTTGTTATAATAATCAGCCATAGCCAATACGGGTTCAAAATCCAGTAGCTTAACCGAATGTCCTGTTTGTCCACTGAAATGAACGGTATCGCTATATTTATTCCAAGCAGCATCCATAAATGTAATTTCCAGTATATTGTCATCAGCTAAGAAGTTGAACCCTTTGAATTTCTGCTTCAGGAAAATATTTGTCTCATATTGATTCCCTTGGGGATTCACGATCACGGAGTCGATCGAAAAATGAGGCGTTCCAGGTGTGAATACCCAGGCATCAAAAAATGAAGTAAGGTCAATACCGGTATAATCACTCATAAAGTCACACATATCTGCAGACGAGGCATGATCAAATGCAAATTCGTTCAAATAGGCTTTCACTACATCTGTAAACAATTCCTCTCCCAAATAATTCATGAGGGTATGAACTACAGTTGCACCTTTATCATATACTGTTTTACCATATACATATTCAGTGGGCACACCTGAAAGTGGGAGGTAGGAACCATCAGTGAGATGGGCATCACGTAAAACAGAGAAATGTGTGGCTTGCATTGCATTATTATAATCTTCCGCACCGTATAACAGCTTTTGGTAGTAATGTTGATAGAAGGTTGCCCATCCTTCGTTCAGCCACATTTCACCTTCATTGGCACAGGTCACCATATTGCCAAACCACATATGGGACAATTCATGAACCAGAAGTCCTTCATAATCCAGGTTCCCATTGATTGCAAAGTGCGGATATGCGATATTTGTAACATGTTCCATAGCTCCTATGGCTGTACCTGTATACCCTATTCTGTCAAAGGGATAGGCATCGAAATGATCTTCAAACACTTCCATAACCTGGTGCAAATGTTGAAATGAACCTGCAACTTTTGCAGTATCTGCAGGTCGTGTATAAATGGTAATTGGAATATCAGATTGCATCCCACTGAAAATATCATCGGTAAGAGCATAGTCGCCGGCTGCAACTGACGCAAGATAGGTTGGAATGGGCTGGTTCAGGCTCCAGTGCCAGGTATAATTGCCATCGCCATGGTCAATGGTTTCCAATAGCACACCTCCTGCAATTCCTGTAAGTCCTTCAGGAAGCGTGATAAGCACCTCATAGGTAGCCCTGTCCTGAAAATCATCCACACAGGGGAACCAGGCTTTCCCGAGATTATGCGGGCTGCTTTCAAATCCAACACCTAAGTTAAAAGCATATGATCCGGCGAAATGAAACCCTCCCCAGGCTTCGTGAAATGGCTGACCTCCATAAAAAATTTGGATTACAATGGTATCATCATCGTTATAAGACTGTTCAGACAAAACACGCAAGATATCACCTTGCTGATAGTATGATGCCGGTCCAAGGCCATTGATGAACACACTATCTACCTGCAATGATTTAAGTTCAAGTGGGATCTGCGACAGTTCAACTTTTGGGCTTAATGTTACAGAAGTCACTGCCTGAATCTGTTGTTGAGCAAAATCAATGGAGGTGAGATGGATCCGGTAATGATGTGCATTGATGCTATCAGCAACCTCTGATCGCGCAAAAGCATGCTTGTGATTGCATTGATGCTGGCCAATGATTTGCAAATCCATGATCAACAAAATTGCCAAACTGAACAAAAGATGGGTAAATAGGTTCATAAGAAAAATTGATTAATGCTGTAAAATTAAGCTTTTTAAGCCATTCTCTCAAAAAGGTTTTACTTACCTTTGGTGCAAAATCGAACAGGTTGTCCACAATTGAACACTTGTTGTTTGTAAACGTACACCCATAATCTTTTGATCTTAGAAAGACGGCATGTATATCTCTTATATTTAGATTGATACAATTATGGCATGTTTTTCGTGTAGCCTATGAAAATGTTTAACATAATTTGAATCATGAACACACACAGCCAGGATTTTTATGGTAAAACCATCCGGTTTATTTTATCTGTTTCGGTCATACTATTGATTGTGTCCAGTAGTATTTATGCACAACGGGTTTGGACGCTTGAAGAATGCATCAACCATGCTCTTGAACACAATATCCGAATCAAGCAAAGTATTTTGGAGGTTGAATCGGGTGAAATAAATATGCTGGAAAGCAAACTTAATATGTTGCCTTCACTGAACGCAACTGCATCCCACTCCTATGGATGGGGGCGTTCCGTTGACCTTGCCACTTACCAATATGTTGACCAACAAACACAGCAGAGTTATTTCAATCTGAGTTCGGATGTTACCCTCTTTTCAGGTTTTCAAAAGCATAATGTGATGAAGCAAAGACGGGCCGAATATATGGTTTCAAAATATAATGCTGACAGGATGCGAAATGATATTTCACTTACTGTTGCAGGCTATTACTTACAAATATTATTCAGCCGGGAGCTTGTGAATAACGCACGCAATCAGCTGGATGTAACACGCCAGCAAATTGCCCGCACTGAAAGGTTGGTTGAGGCCGGTACATTGCCAAGAGGCAGCCTGCTCGAAATTCAGGCTCAGGGTGCTAACGAAGAAGTCAGTCTTGTACAGGCTGAAAACCAACTGAACCTGGCATACCTCGACCTGCTTCAACTAATGGAACTGCCGGCCAACACAGTATTTGAAATAGATGTTCCGGAATTAGTCATTCAGGATGAGCCCGACCTTCTGCCTGTGCAGGTTATTTACAATACAGCACTGGATGTAATGCCCGAAATCAAAAGTGCTGAATACAGCGTTCAAAGCAATGAATATGCCTTGTCAATTGCTAAAGGATCACGCAGCCCGAGTTTGGGAATGTCGGCTGCCATAGGCACCAACTATTCGGACCAGATCAGACGAAGCAACAATCCGCTTGATCCGGCCTTCGATGAAATCAAACCGTTTGAAGACCAGTGGAAAGACAACCGCAGCACCACCCTATCCATTCGGCTTAATATCCCCATCTTCAACGGCTACCAGATCAGTTCATACGTAAATAGAACCAAATTGGGACTGAAGAATGCCGATTTTAACCTTGAACTGGCTCGTAATAATTTGCGCAAAAATGTTGAAACAGCCTATACTGATGCAATCGCTGCCTATGCCGCTTACAATGCAAGGGAAAAATCACTCTCAAGCCTGAATGAGGCTTTTAAATACACTGAAGAAAGATTCAATGTTGGCATGGTCAATGCTATTGACTACAATGTCGCAAAAAATCAATTAAGTCGCGCCGAGTCTGACTTGCTGGCAGGTAAATATGATTTTATTTTTAAACTTAAGGTACTTGATTTCTATCTCGGCCGTTCACTTACATTAAAGGATATGCAAGCTTTTATGGATAATGAATAACCTTACAATACAATTATTTATCTAATTGTATTGATTACCAAACCTAACACAAACCAACATGAAAAAAAAGAAAAGTTATAAATGGTATTGGCTAATTGGAATAGCTATCATTTTAGTTGTTCTGCTCCTGGTTATCGCTAAAAATCAAAACAAAGGCCAAATTGAGGTTACAACCGAGTTGGTCGAAAGACACAGCATTATTGAAACAGTAGCATCAAATGGAAAAATCCAACCTGTACTCGAGGTTAAGATAAGTCCTTATATCTCCGGTGAAGTGGTGGAGTTGTTTGTTCGTGAAGGTAATTTTGTGCAAAGAGGTGACAAACTGGCTCGTATTGATCCAACAATATATATTTCAAACCTTGAACAGGTTGAAGCAACGGTTAATTCTGCCAGGGCAAACATGGCCAATGCCGGTGCACGTGTGGCACAGGCCGAGGCACAATTTATTCGTACTCAACAGGATTATCAGCGAAATGAACAACTATGGAAAGAAAAAGTTATTTCAGATGCCGACTGGGACGCTATTAAAGCGAACTACCAGGTAGCCACTGCCGAGGTAGAAGCTGCACGGGAATCGCACAAAGCCACACAATTTCAGGTTCAAAATGCCGAAGCAGCATTACGCGAAGCACGTGAAAACCTAAATCGTACAACCATATATGCACCTAATGAAGGTACCGTGTCACGTTTGAATGTTGAAGTTGGAGAACGTGTTACCGGTGCTTCGCAATTCTCAGCAGGAACTGAAATTATGAGGATCGCCAACCTAAGTCAAATGGAGGTGAAAGTTGAAGTGAGTGAAAATGATATTCCAAGGGTTAAACTTAATGATACCTGCATAATTGAAGTAGATGCTTATTTGAACAGACGTTTCAAAGGGCTGGTAACAGAAATTGCCACCTCAGCAAATGTTACAGGTGTTACAGTAGAGCAAGTGACCAACTTTGAGGTAAAAGTAGTCCTGCTGCGCGAATCCTATGCTGACCTTATTGACGAAACCAGTCTTATTGCATCCCCATTCAGACCAGGCATGTCAGCCACTGTTGACATCCAAACCAATACGGTTGAGCAAGCACTTTCCATTCCAATACAGGCTGTAACAACGAGAGAAGACACCACATCCACACGACGGATCGCACGTTCTTCATCAAGTGAAGGAGACAGAAAAGCTTCAGAAGAGATCATGAAGGAATATGTTTTCGTTTTTGAAAATGAAAAAGCCAACATAAGGGAGGTTAAAACCGGAATACAGGACAACACTTATATTCAAATCTTATCTGGCCTGGATGAATCAGAGGAAGTGATTACAGGCCCATACAGAGCTGTTTCACAAACTCTTAGAAATGGCGATCCGGTAAAAAAAGTTGAAAAATCTGAGCTGTATGCCGGAAACCGCTAAACTGTCAGTTTTTTAAGCTTTTTATGAAATAAATCTAAATTGGTTTTTATTATACCTTAACCCTACCACAAAAAACACATCATAATATATAAGCTGATCTATGTCCAATATTTTACTCATTGAAACAGCTACCAGGGTTTGCTCGGTTGGCCTTAGCACTAATGGTACAATCACATCAATAAGAGAAAGCTTCGAACAACGCTCACATGCCGAATTGATCACCATATTTATTGATGAAGTCCTACAGGATTCAAATGTGGATATTAATAAACTTGATGCTGTCGCTGTAAGTATGGGGCCCGGGTCCTATACCGGTTTGCGCATTGGAGTTTCTACTGCTAAAGGGATATGTTATGCATTAGATATTCCCCTGATTGCGATTGATACATTACAAGCCATGGCAATGGGATTGGCAGAACGACGAAATCAACCGGATGAACTTTATTGCCCGATGATTGATGCACGCCGAATGGAAGTTTACACTGCTGTTTTTGATCATGCAAACAAACGGCTGTCGGATACGGAAGCACTGATCATAGACGAAAAATCATTCGAAGCCATGCTAAACAAAAACAAGCTTGTGTTTTTTGGCGATGGGGCTGACAAATGCAAAAAGATACTGGGGTGTCATCATCATGCCATCTTTATTGACGAATTTCACCCATCGGTTATCAACATGTCCCATATTGCAGAGCATAAATTCGTTGTAAAAAAGTTTGAAAACTCAGCTTACTTTGAACCATTCTATTTAAAAGATTTCGTGGCAGCACCGCCCAAAGTGAAAGGATTGTATTAAGCCTCTTTATTGCGCAGATGCACATCCATCTGCGGAAATGGAATGGTAAGACCTTCGCTCGCAAAGGTTTTATAAACTTTTTTGTTTAGATCAAAAAACACCGGCCAAAAATCAGGCACCTTAACCCATGCACGAGTAACAATGTTTACCGAACTGTTTGACAGTTCATGCAAAGCCACGAAAGGAGGTGGATCTTGCAAAATACGTTCATCTTCATTCATCAAGCGCATAATAACAGCCTCAGCTTTATCAAAATCATCACCATATGATATCCCAAATATCCATTGCACACGCCGGGTATCTTTTTTTGTAAAATTGGTAAGCGATCCGGTTGCCAAAGCTCCATTAGGTATAATGACAACTTTATTGTCGGGCGTGGTAAGATAAGTGTTGATGATGGTAATTTCGGTAACAGTACCAAGAAAACCTTGCGCCTCTATAAAATCATTGATTTTAAATGGTTTAAATGTCAATATGATGACACCGCCAGCAAAATTGGACAATGTTCCCTGGAGTGATAAACCAATCGCCAGGCCGGCAGCACCCAGTATTGCAACAAATGAGGTCATTTGTACACCTATCATGCTAATGATGGCGATGATAAGTGCAATTTTTAGGGTAATATTAAGAAAACTCCCCAGAAACGAACGCAGGGAAGGATCCATAAAACGTCTTTCCATCGTGCGCCTGAGCAGGCTGGTTATTTTATTAATGGCCCATAAACCAACAACAAGTGTAATGATTGCACCAAGCAATTTGAGGCCATAGGTGGTGATAATCCCTATCAAATAATCAGATATGCCGGGAAACTCATTAGTAATTTTGTCCAAATCCATTTCAAAAAATTAATTAATCAACAAGTAGTCTGACATCTAAATCCATTTCACAAAGGTAGCAAAGCCAACGAATTGGTATAAAAAAACCCAGCAAAATAGCCGGGCTTTTTTTTAACAAAATTATTTAGTTTGATGCAAATGCACATCCATTTGTGGGAACGGAATATTGAGTCCTTCCTTAGCAAATGTCTCATATATTTTTTCATTCATATCGAAATAGACACCCCAATAATCAGTCGCCTTGACCCAAGCCCTGACAACTACATCCACAGAGCTGTCATTTAGCTCTTTAAGTGCAATGAAAGGTTCGGGATCCTTCAATATTCGCTCATCACTTTCAATAAGCTTCATGATAACCTGCTTCGCTTTTTGATAGCTGTCGCCGTATCCAATTCCAAATGTCCAATCAACACGGCGTGTTTCTTTCTTTGAGAAGTTGGTCAAGCTTCCTGTTGCCAGGCCCCCATTCGGAATAATGATCACTTTGTTATCAGGTGTATTCAAAATTGTATTGAAAATCTGAATTTCAGCTACAGTGCCCATATACCCCTGGGCTTCAATAAAGTCACCTGCTCTATATGGCTTGAATAAGAGGATCATAACCCCACCGGCAAAGTTCTGTAATGTACCCGATAATGCCATGCCAATGGCCAAACCGGCTGCAGCAAGTATGGCAATGAAGGATGTCATTTGTATGCCAAGCATACTCAGGACACTGATGATTACCAGAATTTTCAGTATTATTCCGGCCATGCTTTTCAGGAATCCTCGAAGAGAAGGATCCACTTCCCTGCTTTCCATTAACTTTTTCAGTCCGTTTGTGATCCGGCCTACGATCCATAAGCCGATGATCAGGACAATAATTCCCATCAACAACCTAAGGCCATAGGTGGTTAAAATGGGCATGATCTGTTCCATTAATTCATTCAAATTGAAATTTGTTTCCATAAATTAAATTATTAAGGTTAGTAATAATCTCATAATTGATAAAAGTTATTCTTTATTTAGGTAGCGGTCAAACCAATCATGAAGTTCTTTGTACCAATAAATTGAATTCTGTGGTCGAAGTATCCAGTGATTCTCATCCGGGTAATAGACCAGCCTGGCATCCAGTCCTTTTCCTTTGTATATACCATACACAAGCAACCCATGTGCCACCGGTACTCGATAATCCAGCTCTCCATGGATCACCAGCATAGGTGATTTAAAATTGTGGGCAAACTGCGATGGGTTATTTTCATTCAGCTTGTCGAAGTTTTCCCAGGGGGTACCTCCGTATTGGTATGATCTGTTACCTGCATAATCAGAAGCAAACTGCAGGTGAAGATCGTAAACACCTGCGTGGTTAACCAGGGCAGCATAGCGGTCGGTATGTCCTGCAATCCAGCTCACCATATAACCACCATAACTTCCTCCGGCCGCTGCCATTCGGCTCTCATCGATGAAGTCCTTTTCGATCATATAGTCAGTTGCTTTCATGATGTCTTCAAAAGGCTTTGGAGCATGTTCACCGTGAATGGAGATCGCAAAATCCTGCCCAAAGCTGGTAGAACCATGAAAATTAGGTGTAATAACAACATATCCCGGTGCAGCAAAAAGATGTGCATTCCAACGATAGTGCCAATAATCACCAAAGGTGCCATGTGGTCCGCCATGAATCATTACAACAAGTGGATATTTTTTGTTTTCGTCAAAACCGGGAGGATACACAATAAACATTTGAACATCAGCATCATTGGCACCTTTAAAGGCTACATTTTCTACCTTTCCCAGGTTAAGTTTTGATAATATATTATCATTCAGGTTAGTAAGCTGCTTTAGGTTGTTTCCATTGGTTTCAATGGTATAAATATCAGCCGGCTTATTCAGTCCGTGATTGAGAAAAATCAGTGTATTTCTGTCTAAAACCCGCATATTGCCACTTGTCCCTTCACCATAAACCATAAGATGTTGACCCCCACCGGCCGGTATACTGAACAAAGCATTCATGGCCTTATGCTCGGCATTGAAATAAATGGATTTGCCATCAGCTGACCATTGCCATCCACTACAAGACAAGTCGATTTCGTGTGTGATATTCTCTTTTTTGCCCGTAGCCATATCATATACCATCATTTCTATCTTGTCAGCATAGAAATGATAGATTGATTGCTTACCATATAACAGCTTTGTCCCATCAGGACTAAATACCGGATTGCTGTCGCCGGCTTCGTTTTCGGCTGTTAGGTTCTTCAATTCGCCACTGCCATCGGTTGGCAGAAGAAAAATATCATAATTCATTGATTCAAATGGTGGGGGCGTGTTATTCATACTCAGGGCGATGGTTTTTCCATCAGGTGAGATGTCATAGGAAACACCTCCCATCATATTGAAATAATTATTTGCTTGAGGCATCAGGTCAACAACCTCCTTTGTTTTCAAGTCAACAGTGAACAACCGTGAGTACATGCCATCGGTCAGCCACCGACTCCAAAAGCGGTACATCACGTGCTCAGTTGCTTTGGCTGTTACCTTCGAATTCTTCTTTTGCTCAATCAGCTCTTTCAGTTTATTGAAATCTCCATCATACTCAGGGTGAATATTTGCGCCAAATGCAATTCTATTCCCATCGGGGAACCACTTTAGGCCATACACACCGACAGGCAAATCGGTTACCGGTTCTGCTTCACCTCCGGCAAGCGGCAACACATATATTTGCCCCGGTCCTTCTCCGCGCCTCGATACAAAAGCAATTTTATTTCCATCCGGATTCCATACCGGGTTACTTTCCTTGCCTGTAAATGTGAGCTGACGTTTTTCACTATTGTTGATATCAAGCAAAAATATATCTGTGGATGAGTCATCCGATTCGATATCATAAGTGGTGATCGTAAAAACAGCAAAATTCCCATCAGGGGACACATCCATAGCAGATACCCTTTGCATTTGCCACATATGCGTGGCTGTAAAAGTTTCCTGTTGTGCGCTACCATTTCCGGAAAAACAGAATAAGAAAAAGCACAACAACATTAAAGCAGTAAGTTTCATGTGAAAAAAATTAATGAATATTGATATTAGCAAAAATACACATTTGCCGTGGACTTTCCCAGTGATATCCTCATATTATTGAATATAAGGGCTAACAGGAACAGGTGATTCGTTCAGGGGTTTTCTAAACTTCTTGCCTTATCAATACTAATGCGTTCTCCATTAAAGAATGCGATGACAAATGCATCTTTAAACCCTTGTTTTCGCATATATGATTGATGCTGAATGGCATCAGCCAGATGAATAAAATTTCCGGATGTATATTTATACACGCCGTTATGAAAATAAACAGTTGGTTGATGAGCTTTCGCAAATCGCTTATCAGTAGTAGGTATATTGCGCGGACTGGTAGCAATCTGAACCTGGTACACCAGTCCGGGAAGGTTGGCCGATTCGGTTGGCTGTGATTCTGTTGATCTTGCATTTTCAGATGGCACAAGCCTTGCTGTGGCTTTATCATCAGCTGTCAACACCTTGTCCGATATTGATTCAGGCTTTAATGGCTGGTCAGCATGGGCTTGCAGAGGAACCGCATTTTCCTGCTCAAACTCTACCTTATAATCACGAAATGCCCTAAACAAGGCAGATGCCATATATACCTTTCCTTGCTCTGACATGAGAAATTCTTCTTCGACAGGATTGGTAAGGAAGCCCAATTCAACCAGTATACTTGGCATTGTTGTCCGGTATAATACCAAAAATCCTGCCTGTTGTACACTTCGGTCGCGACGTCCAACACGTGTTGTAAATTGTTCCTGTACCTTTTGTGCAAGCCTTAAACTTTGGTTTTTATTTTCACTCTGATAAAGTGTAAATGCAATATAAGCTTCAGGACTATTGGGGTCAAACCCGCCATATTCCTCTTCGGCATTGTCCTCGAGTAATATGGCTGCATTTTCAAGCTGAGCTACTTCCAAATTAGCCTGACTTCGATGATCTCCCATAACAAATGTTTCGGAGCCATGCACGCCTGCTGAACGTGTAGCATTGCAATGGATTGATATAAACACATCAGCCTGATTTTGGTTGGCAATGGTGGCACGCCTGTGCAGTTCAATAAACTCATCCCGGGTGCGGGTATAAATAACATTTACGTCCGGCAAATACTTTTCAATATAAGCCCCTGTTTTCAGTGCCACTTCAAGGACAATGTCCTTTTCCTTTGCTCTACGTCCTATTGCACCAGGATCGCGACCTCCATGTCCGGGGTCAATCACAACAGTCGTAATTTTACTGCCTCGCTGTGCCGATAAAGGAAAATGAGCAGACAAGCCCAGCATCAATGCAACAATCAACGCCAGCAAGCGTTGGATTGATATTGAATTGCTGCATGCTTTTTGGAAGTATATTTGCAATCTGTATTTCATCGTTAATATACGAACAAAAATAGCATTAAACCATTTGTTTGCCCGTTACTCATATTTCGAATTATCAACATTACAACGTTTAATAGTTTTTAAACTGACAATGCTTGTGATGTCTGGTCTTGGCGGGCAACCCAACGACACTATCCCACCAATTGATAACGACACATCAATCCCCTTATTATACAAGGATACCTTGCCTGAAAGCCGTATCCCTGACACCTTGTCGCTGGCTCCTGAAACCATGACCACGGACACATTACAACAGCCAAAAAGGGCATCAACGATGCTGGAAACGAAGGTGGAACGTACTGCAGTTGATTCCATCAGGCATGATATGCGCAAACGAATGGTATATCTTTATGGTGATGCTGTCGTTGTGTATGGTGATATTAAACTGGAGGCAGCAGTGATTGAGGTAAGTTTTGAGCGAAATGAGGTTTTTGCCTATGGAGTTGAAGATACAACAGGTAAACTTATTGGTACTCCTGTCTTCACCGAAAGTGGACAAACCTTTGAGGCAAAAACAATAACCTACAATTTTGACAGTAGAAAAGGAATGATCCACAATGTTTTCACGGAAGACGGACAGGGTTATTTACATGGCGAACGTGTTAAGAAGATGGATGATAACACTATAAATATACAGTCTGGATCATATACAACGTGCAATCATCGTACTCACCCGCATTTCGAGTTTCGTTTCAAACGGTCAAAGGTCATTCCCGACAACAAGATTATAACCGGGCCCGCATATATGGCGATTGAAGGTGTACCAACCCCGCTTGCATTGCCTTTTGGGATTTTTCCCAACAAAACCGGCCAACGTTCAGGAATCAGGGTACCAACCCAAGGTGAATCCACCGGCCAGTTTCCCAGGGGATTCTATTTTGAAGATGGAGGTTATTATTGGGCTATCAATGACCATATGGATTTGGATATACTAGGTGATATTTATACACGCGGTAGTTGGGCTATTAAACCCACTTTCCGTTACATTAAGCGATATAAATACAGTGGAAATCTAAATACCAGTTATGCCATCAACGTACTGGGTACAGCCGGTGCTCCTGATTATGAACGACGACGCGATTTTCAAATCAGATGGACGCACAGGCAGGATCCAAAAGCAAGGCCGAATAGCCAGTTCACTGCCAATGTGTTTATAGTGAGCAGCAACTTCAATCGTTTTAACCCTACTTCTACTCAGGATTATTTGAGTAATGAGTTCAAGTCAAGCATTGCCTTCCAGACCAATTGGGATAATAAATATTTTCTAACCCTGAATGCCAGTCATCGTCAAAATACCAAAACAAGGATGGTGCAGGTTAATCTTCCGGAGGCCACATTTTCGATCAACCAGTTTTACCCACTCAAGCGTAAAGGTGCCGTTGACAGACCCAGATGGTACGAACAGCTTAGCATTTCTTACCGCATGAACGCCAGAAATACCATCAACCTTCCTGATAGCATGCTATTCAAACCTGATGCGCTGAGTAAAATGCAAAACGGCATACAGCAAAGCGTACCTATCAACCTTCCTATCAAGTTTCTAGAGCATTTTACACTGACCAATTCCGTAAACATCAATAACAGAACTTATTTTGATTCGCGACGTAAATACTGGTCAAATGATACGCTTTTCCAGAACAATGATACCATTGTGGGCTATGTTGTGACAGATACCCTGCAGGGCTTCAATAATGTATTGGATTTTTCACTTTCTACCTCTCTAAACACCAAGGTTTATGGGATGGTGAACTTCCGCAAAGGTCCTGTCAGGGCTATCAGGCATGTGATCACCCCGAGTGTAGGTTTTTCGTACACACCTGAATTTGGAGATCCATTTTGGGGCTATTATGATAGCTATATCGATGGCAATAATAATGAAGTTTTCTACAGTCGTTTCGAAGGAGCAATTTTTGGCAGCCCACCAAGGGAAAAATCAGGCAGGATCAATTTCGGCATTTCCAATAACCTCGAAATTAAGGTGCCTTCCAGAAGTGATACCATCACCGGCCTCCGAAAAATAGTCCTCATTGAGAATCTTAATATTTCCGGAAGTTACGATTTGGCACGCGACTCGCTCAATTTCAGTGATCTTTCAGTGTCGGGCCGCACACGACTGTTCAAAAATCTGAATGTCCAATATGGAAGCTCGTGGAGTTTATATGCTGCCGATTCGCTAGGCAGAGATATGAATACGTTCCAATGGGATGTAAACAATAAGCTGTTGCGACAGAAACGTAATTCCTGGTCTTTTAGCCTTAACTGGAACCTCAGACAACAGGATTTTGCTAGAAGCCCACAATCAGAGCCCAATGCTTCACGAACTTCCGAGTTTGGTTCGGAGGCTGAGCTTATGGAGATCAATCAAAATCCGGAAGATTACATTGACTGGACAGTACCGTGGTCACTAAATATTGATTATACCATACAGTATACCAATAATATACGTTATCCTTCATACAGAAGGGAGAACAATACTGATCTGCGCCAATCCTTAGGCCTCAGGGGAGAAATAAATCTCACACCAAAATGGAAAGTTGGAGTCCAAACCGGTTGGGATTTTGTAGCCAATGATCTTATCTATACATCAATAAATATTTACCGTGATCTACACTGTTGGGAGTTACGATTCAACTGGATACCCTCGGGATTTAGACAAAGTTGGAACTTTAGTATTAATGTGAAGGCTTCCGTATTGCAAGACCTCAAACTGAACAAGAAAAAGGATTTCAGGGATATTTAAACTCTACTTCTTCCCATCCCAATCATCAAATTCTTCGTTCTGCCCACTTTTTAGGGCTTATGTTTTTGGCAATAAAAAAATATGTATTATTGCCCCATACTATCCTTATGAGATCTAAATAGTTACAAATGAAAACTACAACAAACACGAACAATATACCCTTCCGTTTTCAATTAAACACCCTGACAAAAGCATCGAAACGGATAACTTATCTTAGCACAATCGCTATATTGTGCTTCATCATTTTATGTTCAATTACGAATTCAAAAGTATTAGCCCAGGAGGTTCAATGGCTAAAAAGCTGGCCAATGGATTATAATCAAAATCCGATTTTGCCCAACCAACTTCTTGTATCTACCTCCGATGTACTATTTGGGGTTAGACTTACTTCTTACAAATTCCCTTACGGAACCGATATTTTTGGCGATCTGTCACTCGATCATTATGACGTAAGCAATGGAGAACTGTTATGGTCCTGTGAGCTTTCAGGTAATATTGCTGCAAGTGCTGCCACAATAGAGGAATCCGGCTTAGTATTTATAACAGGTAAGTTCATAGGTGAGCAGCTCGAGACCTGCCAAGGCATGACTTTAACTGGGGGTGGAGGCCAATTTCAGGTTCATCATTTCCTTATGGCCCTAAACCTGAATGATGGCGAATTACTCTACCTCCGAAACTTATCTTTGACACATCTTAAAGCCAATGCAATCAGCTCGCTTGCAATTGATCCTGAAGGCAGGCTTTGGTATGCTGTTGAGGAATGGGGAACCGCTAAAATTGTAAGGGTGAATGAAGCGGGTGTTGACCAGGAAACCCGTATCCTGAACGGCCCAAGAAGAATTGGAACACTGTCATTTGACCCTTGGGGAGGCCTCTATGTGAGCGGCGCAACGGATGAGGCTGAATTTTCGTTTGCAGGCCAATCCTTTGAAATAACACAGACAACAGGATATAAAATGTTCGTTTTGCGGTTTAATCCTGACGGTACAGCAGGTTTTGCCGAATTTGCAAATGACGTAACTTTCCAAAATCCTACTGTAATTGCCTCCGATGACGGTCATGCCTATCTGGCTGAGAATATTAGTCTAGAAACCCAGTGGGGTGATCTTACGATACAGGGACCAGAATGGGTCTCAACGGTTTTTATTTCCAAACTGGACAGTACAGGCCACTTTTTATGGAGTGTTCAGGGAAGATCACTTCCAGGTGGAATCAGTGGTGATGTAGAACGATCAAAAGGACCCTGTATTACAATTGATGATCAAGGTGTATTATACTTCATTGCCAATCAACGCGGCCTGATCGATTGGGGCAATGATATAGTGAGTGGAATGGATCCAATAACATCCAGAACAATTACAATTTTAGCTATTTCATCTGAGGGCATCCCAATATGGTCTAAATCAAGCCTGTCAAATGGGTTTTATAATAATGCTCAAACAATTACGGCTTCAACAAACCATGAAAGCGTCCATTTTGCTGCTCAGATCAATTCTGAATTTACTTTTCCGCCTTACAGCACCAATACTACTGAAACACAGGCTTCTATAGTGGGACAAATACATACCTTGCCCTTGTCGAACTCTGAAATTCATTTAAAGAATGAAATGCTCATATGGCCAAATCCGGCAAGTGGCAGTATCTATTTCATGCATGAAGGCAACACACAATTAAAGTGTAAAGTTTGGAACAGCAAGGGACAAATGGTTAAATCGATTCTGCTTCAGCCCGGATTAAACCATTTTAATGTCGAAAAACTCTCCTCAGGTCTCTATTTCTTACAAGCGGATAATGGGCAGAATGAAACTTTCCTTATAAGGAATTGAAATCCGGCAATTAATTTATTACCAAGCAAAGCCAGTAAAGATTATTTTTGACATTACTGCAAAACTTTTGTATTATTGTGCTTTATATTTCTTATCCAACACTATACCAAATGAAAAGATTTCCAACCATTATGACAGCTTTGCTGACAAGCATCCTGTTTGTATTCGCATCCTGCAATAAGGACGCGGTCAACGACCACTTAGATAAGACAACTGAGATGGAAGTCATCACAACTTCAGAATTGGTTGACTTTGTAAACAACTTATATTTGATAGCAGTCGAGTTTGACGGTGATGAAACCCGTCCATTTCACATTTCAGATGACGGACTTATTGATATTTATACAACCACAATCGAAGCATTTGATGTAAAAAGCAATGAAAACAAACTGCTGAGATGTTTGCAAAGCATTAGCCTGAATGATGCTCAGACGAGTCAAGTTCGTAGGGCTCTTTCAGCTTATCAACTTCGTAATGAGCGTATTATTCAACATCACAGGCAGGCCGTGCAGCAATTGAACACCAGGGTCAATAATGCACGCCAGGAATTGCTTGATCAATTTCATAATGGCGAAATAAACCGTGCTGAATTGAATAGGAGAATACACTTGCTGCGAGATCAGTATCATGCTGGTTTAAGACAGATAAAAGCAAACCATGCTGAAGCCTTTTCACATTCTTTTACCCTGCTATTGGACAATATCAATTCCATCCTTACGGAAAGGCAGTGGCATGCTTTTGCCAGCTGCATGCGAAGTTGATTCGAAACATTTTTTTTGACAGAAGTTCAGGCAAAGCCTTATATTTTGATGCTGTTTTGCTAATTTAGCGACAAAAATCAGTTGTGCCACAAAAACGTAAAGTACTTAAGGTTGAGCCATTTGATGACATCCAGGTAATTGGAATCATCACAACCAATCGTGATTACAAATTAGCATGGTACTTGAATAATTTCTTGAAAACTGATTTTGGAAAAGAAGCTGATATAGCTATCAAAGCAGCTGATGGAGAACAATTGATCTTCCCGTTCTACTATTTCAATGCGGGCGAAAATCAGAATGTATATAACCTAATTGGAAATAAAAGCCAGGGAACCCCATTCTCAAATTTGAAATTAAAAACTGATTTTTTTCTGATTATCCGCAATAGCATAACAAATGCGAAATTGAACGAAGTCATCAGCCTAATCAAATCTATTCCAGGTGTACAATTGGCTTATCGCATTGATCCGGCCGCTGAGAAAAACATTGACTGGGTTCTGGAACAAATTGAACTTCACGAATTCAATACCATATACAAGCAGCGCAAACGTTTACGAAAAGGCACAAATACAACCCCTTAACTGCCCGCACTTTGAATTGGATCACCCATCTTCCTCTACGAACAGAATTGATCCCACATCGGCTAGTGCTCCCCTGTTTAATTCAACAGCATGATATCCACAATTACTGATGAAGTCAATGAATTCATCAGCTTCGTCAAGATGATCCAAACTTCCATTTAAATAAATCACATGGTCATAAACACCACATGTGCCACCAAAAAAACCGTGCAATTGATGATCGAGTATGATTTGCTTTAGGTTGATAAACAGGACTCTTTTACCTTCGGCAAGCAATGCTTTTTCGATGCCGTGATCTGAAGTTATAA
Source organism: uncultured Bacteroidales bacterium (assembly GCA_937926515.1). Classification (GTDB taxonomy): domain Bacteria; phylum Bacteroidota; class Bacteroidia; order Bacteroidales; family F082; genus CALAZZ01. Next base: position 24,813 of record CALAZZ010000229.1, read on the forward strand.
AATTCTGACTATCTAACCCGATTAGATTGCATCTTGTGTATGCCTGATTTACATGAATAGGATGCATTGATTCAACATATTTGAGGATAACAGGATCTGTTGCTTTTAAATGATGTATGAAGATGTTATTGACAACCAAAGCATTATAGCATGCAGTGGCAGGGTATTCCCCACTGGGGACTGTATTTCCTAAAATTACCTTCAAATTGCTTAGTCTTCTCATGAATTCTGATGAGAAAGCAGGAGAGGTTATCATCACATCCCCGATTTGACAAAAGTGTATGTCAGGATGAGAGGCAATTGATTTGTATACTCCAGGCTGATCATGCAGTATGATGACCTCACCAAGCCTACTTAGTTTTTTAAGCGCCTGCACTTGTAACAAATGACTGGCTATGATCTTCATGAAGACAATGGATAAACCAAGAACTGACGTGATGAGAGGTTGCTATTAGTTTTGAACAAAACCTTATGGTATATGTTTTTTAATCCATTCTTGTTAAGGCCTTTATATCCAACTGCAAAATTCAATTCTTGTGGAGGCACCTCAATCCTGATCTGTTCACATTGTGGCCAGTCAAGGAGGGATTTAAACTTTCTGTTCCATATCTCACTTAATACCAGCTCTTTGAATGATTCATGAAAAGGTCCGGCTATCAAATTCCTGCCCTTTAAATCATCTGAAGGATGCAAACCAATGCGAATCACCTTTACGCCGTTAAGTTCAAATAAAAGCAACAAGTCAGCAGTCAGGCTGACAGCTTCATCCAATTCGAGCGGCCTGTAGTTTCTTTGCTCGTACAATTTGTGCAAGTGCGTGTCACGTACAACCAGGCAAGGGTAAATACGACTTTCATTGGCTCCCAGTGCAATGATCTTTTTGGCTGTTTCAAGCGCTTTGGCAGGGCTATCGCCAGGCAGGCCGATCATCATCTGCAGCCCAAGATTAAAACCAAACTGTTTAATCAATTTAGAAGCATTTTCAACATCTGCAGCTGTATGTCCCCGACCACATTTTGCCAAAACCTCATCATCCAGCGACTGGGCACCTAGCTCAATGCTACTTACATCATACCTGTTTAGCAATTTAAGTTTATCCTCATCAATGTAATCAGGTCTGGTACTTAATCGAATACCCTGTACCTTTCCACTATCAACGTAATTTTGTGCTATAGAAAGGTAATATTCCTGGGTTTCTTCATTAAGGCCTGTGAAATTACCGCCAAAAAAAGCGATTTCAACATGTCGACGTTTCTTTGGAATTGTAATCAAGTGTTCCTCTATCACTTGTACAACTTCTTTACGACCCAGCAAATAATCAACGCCCGTGATTTTATGCTGATCGCAATAGATACATCGAAACGGACAAGCCATTTCCGGTAAAAATATTGGTATGTTATAATGTTTTTGCACAGCGCAAATGTAATAATAGCAAACAAAACTTTAGAATAGTTTTGGAAAACAAAAAAATCACGAGTTTTTAAATAAATTTGCACAATATTGAGTTATTAGCTTGAAATCAATAAAAAGAAAATAAACTATGAACAATCCACAAATCTTACGACAGTTGGGCCGAATTGGGCTTATTTTGTTGGTTGCTGCTATTACTTTGGGTGGCAATACAGGATGTAAAAGCAAGAAAAAACTTGCCCGCGAGCAGGCAGCGGCAGAGTATGCAGCCCGTGTTGAGCAGGCTAAGCGTGACCTAACTGCTATCCTAAATGATGCCACCGACTGGACGCTGGCAGAAAAAGAGACCCGTTTCAATACAATCAAATCATGGAACCTTCAGGACGAAGAAGTACTTCAACTGCTCGATTTGGTTGAAGATAAATTGGCACGCGAAAAGGCAGATGCTGAGCGAAAGGCTGAAGAAGAGCGATTGCGCAGGGAAGAAGAGGAACGACAGCGGGCAGAAGCTGCCAAGTATGCACCTATTGATAATCATTTTAGGGCCATTGCAGGAGCCCCCGATTTCAATGCTGCCAATGAACGTATTGCACAAGCGTTGCAAATGTTTGCTTCGCCTGACGTTCCTGTGTTGATTATCATTAGCCAGGCCGGAGGCTTTAATGACTATGACAGGCCTACTACAATCCGTAAATACCTTGATTATCTGAAAGATCAAAAGGTATATAACAATCGTGTTGAACAAGTTAAATACGATGACAATGGAAAAATAACTGAACTGGAACTCATTAAAAGGTAAAGAAATGATGAAAATGAAATATTTTATGCTGACATTATTGATCAGCTGTATAGCAATAACGGCAACTTTTGCCCAAGACCATATCAGCCCGGAGCGCAAGCAAGCCATTGATAGCCTGGCACTTGAAAAGGTTCGTGACCTTAGTAAATACATCAGTATCGTCGGAAGTAAATCAACACCTTGGAGTGAGGCAAATCGTGTAATTGACAGGGCTGAAGAATTATTTATGCCCGATGCAGAAATTGGTGTCTCATCACTGGCAAGGCCCACGGTAAGTTACTATCCCGTCCGCCGTTATCTCGAACGTTTGATGCGTTTGAATTATGATCGCGTCGAAATCGAATGGTTTAAAATCGAGTATGTCAGTGATCTGCAAGCGCAACCTGATGGCACGTTTGTGGGTGTAATCACCATATTTCAGAAATTTAGGGGTTTTGACCGTGAAGGTGGACTTGTATATGAAGATACCACACGAAAGGATATTACAGTTTATGTTAAAAGAAAGGAAACTCAGATCGGAGGTCGTATAATAGGTTTCTGGGATGTGTTGCTGGGTGATATGCGTGTTAAGGAAACAACCCGTTAGACCCTGATTCTTTGAGTAGAAAACCGCTTCAGAACAAATAAATTTTGAAGCGGTTTTTTT
>CALAZZ010000230.1 GCA_937926515.1 uncultured Bacteroidales bacterium
TAGAGGATTTTGAATCATCGGGATTTGAGAGCTTCGAATGGCAGATGGCAGGCCATCAGCCATGGCACATCGAGAACAGTACCAATCCCGAAGGTGATCAAATCGCCCGTTCGGGTCAAATAAGTCATTTGCAGTTTTCATCCCTAATTCTTGATTGGGAAGTGGTTGAATTGGACAGCATCTCATTTTTCTACAAAGTATCCAGTGAAGAACATTTTGATCACTTAAGTTTTGCTGTCGATGGAATCGAATGGGCTAAATGGTCAGGAGAACACGATTGGTCTTACGCCGTCTTTCCGGTGACAATAGGAGAAAAGCGTTTCAGTTGGACCTACAACAAAGATGTGGACAACACTTCCGGCGAAGATGCTGCATGGCTTGATTTTATTGTACTTCCGGGAAGCAGCTTCTCTACTTCAGTTGGAGAATTCAAATTCGAACAATCGATGGTGAAAGTATATCCAAATCCTAGTGCAGGATATATTAATGTGGAAGTGGCGCTCGAAAACCACGCGATTCAGCATATAGAAATCATTGATGCGATGGGACACCTTGTATATACACACCAACCCATAACAAACAGCTTATCAGGCAAACATTTGTTTCGCATTGGCATTCAGGACCTGAGTTCGGGTTTTTATACCATTTTAGTCCAAACTACTGAAGGTCAGCAAATCGCTAAAAAACTGATTATTACAGGACGGTATTGAACGACTGGCCGCATGGGTCCTGAACATGAAGAATGATTCTGGGTGCAGGCCGATTTATGAAAGCACTATTCAGTCAGCGATCAACTTTTATAAAATGGTAATTTTACAATGACCGATGGCATCAACTTATCACGCACTTTGATGTAAATCTCTGATCCGGGTTTACTGTATTCCCTGTTGACGTATCCCATCCCGATCCCTTTCTTTAACATGGGCGACATGGTACCGGAAGTGACTTCACCAATCACATCGCCTTCAGCATTGCATATTTCGTAGTGTTGACGAGGAATTCCCTTTTCCATTTCAAATGCTTTCAAAACGGGGCTGATGCCTTCTGACTTTTGGGAGTGGAATAATTGGCGATCGATAAAATCATTACCCTCCACAAACTTGGTGATCCATCCAAGTCCGGCCTGGATGGGCGAAGTATTATCGTTGATATCATTGCCATAAAGACAAAAACCCATTTCGAGGCGCAAGGTATCACGTGCTGCAAGGCCAATGGGCTTAATGCCATATGCTTTTCCAACCTCCAAAACGGCATTGTAGATCGTTACTGCATCCTTATTGGGAAAGTATATCTCACATCCTCCGGCTCCTGTATAACCGGTCGTTGACAACAACACATCTTCTACACCTGCAAACTTAAGTGTTTTAAAAGTGTAGTACTCCATATCAACAATTGGAGTATCAGTAAGTTTCTGCATTGCCTCCATGGCCAGAGGTCCCTGAACTGCCAACTGAGATGTAGGATCAGAAGCATTAGTCAATTTTGCACCCTTCGTATTGTTGGTTCTAATCCACTCCCAATCTTTATCGATATTGGAAGCATTCACAACTAAAAGATACTTTTCGTCGTTAAATTTATACACCAGCAGATCATCTACAATACCACCCCGTCCGTTTGGGAAGCAGGTATATTGTATTTTACCATTCCACAAGGCGTTGACATCATTTGTGGTCAAACGCTGAACGAGCTCTTTTGCAGCAGGACCTTCCGCCCATATTTCACCCATATGCGACACATCAAACACGCCAAGTTTTTTACGAACTGTTTCATGTTCAATATTTATACCTTCAAACTGTACAGGCATTTCAAAACCTGCAAAAGGAACCATCTTACCACCCATCTGAACGTGCATGGCATGTAAAGCAGTTTTTTTCATAAAGCCAAAATATCTTTAATGGAATTAAATAAACTTATAAACCCTTGCATACCCTGCAAAGGTAATGAATAGATGTTGAGAAAAAACAGTTATTTAAACAATGTTCGCTCGAAACAGTTATGGTCAGATCAAACCGGCTACTAGTGACAGACCCATAACTAGAATCAACAATCCAACGATCAGTTGAACCCAACGAAAAGTTACGCGCTTCAGGAATCGCCGTCCTATAAAAGAACCCGCAAAAGCAGCAAGGCATGAAATAATTACCATCACAATTGATTTGTCGTCAGTAAGTTCGGCAAAGTATTGTCCAAAAAAAGAAGTGCCATAGACCGATAATCTTGAAATATCAACAACCACGGCCGTCACTATGCCGGTGGCAATAAATCCTTCTTTGCTTAACCCGGCCCTGATCAAAAACATACTCCGCAAAGCACCCTGGTGACCCGATAATCCGCCAAAAAAACCGGACAGCAATCCGCCATATGGCAATGAGCCTTTACCAAAACTATATTGCTCAAAACGCTTATCAATTTCTATGATCGCAAACACAATTAACAATATTCCAATGATGAGTTTGATCAGGCTAAGGTCAAAGGATCTGCTTCCAATCTCATAAGTGTATAATATTACGTCCGAACTCAACCGGTTAAGCAGAATCGCCCCTGGTATGGCAGCAAGTGCCGCAGGCAAGGCAAACAACACTGCGATCCTCCAGACGATCTGTTTCCAAATCAGTACAAGCTTGAAAAGATTATTGAACAAATGCACTATAGCAGTCAGGGCAATGGCCACCTCCACCGGAAAAAAAATAGCGAATACAGGCATGAGAATGGTACCCAACCCAAATCCTGAGAAAAAGGTGAGCATTGCCGCACCAAAGGCTACCAGTAAGAGCAGTATGATTTCCATAAAAATAATAAGGTTGAATAGCTCACAAAACTATGAATTAAAGTATCTCGGTTACTTCTTGTATTGTGAGTCCTGATAAAAAAGCGCGAATTAAATAGTTAATCGATAATACCCATATCCTTCATAAGCCAGGTAGCATTGCGATTTACTGCTACACCTTTTCTCACAGTGTAATCAAACAGCAGCTGGCCGTCCTTAATATGGCTTTCAAAACAATAATTCACTACATAAGCAGGATGGCTCTTCTCCAACATACTTAATTTCAAATCGTGCGTAGCCATTACCACCAGGCTCTCCATCCGAAGAAGCTTCATGATCAGGTTATATGTCCCATGGTATTTATCTTCGGAGTTGGTTCCGCGCAGGACTTCATCAAGCAAAACAAGGCAATATTTTCCCTGTGCTACATGATCCAGGATATACCTCAGTTGCTTCAATTCATGTAAAAAAAGTGATGTATTTTCCTGTAATGAATCTGATTGTCGTAATGAACTCAGTACCTGAAGGGGTTTCCACTCAAATGAATCAGCATGCACCGGGGCGCCTGCTTGCGCCAAAATCACATTTACACCCAAGGTCCGCAGAAAGGTGCTCTTCCCTGACATATTGCTGCCTGTAACCAGCATTATGCGAGGATCCACTGCCAACTCAATATCATTCTCAACCAATTGATCCGAACGTATTAATGGGTGTCCGAGTTTTGCAGCGCGTATCAATTTTTCGTGGGTAACGACAGGAAAAACACATTCAGGATGGTTGAATGTGTATGTTCCCAGACTGATAAACAATTCGATTCGGCCTAGCGTTTCAAGCCATAAGTTTACCTGCTCCAGGTTGCGTCTTTTCCAGGCTTCGTAGGAAAGGGCCAAACGAAAATCATACATCAAGAAGATATTTGCCAAAACATACAACAGCAAGTTGTTGCGCCTGTCAAACCGTTCCGAAAGCAATGCCAACCGCCTGAACTGAACTGATGCCTGCCGGGAGGTATCGGCCATTTCCTTCAACAATCGGGCTTTCAATGGCATGCTCCCAAAATCACTGAATATTCCTGCATAGGCTTTCATGGCCTGTGTGCGCCCTCCTATTTCTTCGGACAGCAGCATCATTTTCTTTGATTGCCCGAAAGTCAACATCATAGCGATAGCTCCATTAAGCATAAAAAGCAGGTAACTGCCGCTTACTATACCGACTACGAGAGATATCAAGACCACTGCAGGCATGACTATTGTTGCAGCCTTAAAAAATTTGGATTCAAACAAGTAAATCGTACTACTCCAATCAAGCTTGATCGTTTTCTCTTCTTTCTTGCGACCGGTGAGCATTAGCGCTGTCATCACGTCCTGGCAAAATGAATTCAAGCCGGAGAATTCTTTGACAGCCTCCTGCATAAACTCAATCTGCTCTTTGCCGGGCGCTGCTTGAAGGAGTGCCTGTGCCAGTAGATCTTTACCATAGGTAGTTTGGCTTCTGTTCAAATAATGAAAAATGGAATAATCACCAAAAAGGTCAAGATCATCAGCAAAAGGCAATTGCGAAGCATAACTGTTGCCGTTATCGAATAGGGAAGGCTGGTATTCAAGATGCTTGATCTCGTTTTCATTGATATCAAACACAGCCTGCAAATGTTCACTTTTATGATATAGTTTCTGATGGTAGATGATCAATGCGATCAATGACACAAATGATAGAGTTGAGACCACCATCCATATCCAACCAAATCCAGCTGAAAACAAATAAATGGTGAAAATAAAAAGCCCAAAACTGATCAATCGTAACCAGGAGAAAAGACTGATTCGTTTGAGATTGAGTTGTTTCTGTCTGTTAATTTCACCCAGCCGCTGCCGGTAGAATGATTTTACTTTAGCTGATGACAATGGGATTTGTTTTAATAAATATTTAATCAGCAAAGGTACCCAAAATGATAACGACACAATACGTTCAGCATGCTTCAGGACAAGAATTAGCTACCTTTGCTTCATGATAGCTGACCAAACAAAATGGAATGAACGACATGCCGGCCGCACCGGTCATCACCCTGCAGATACTTATTTATTGAAAATGCAGCATCACTTGAAGCCGGGCAGGCTATTGGATATTGCCTCAGGCCGGGGGCGCAATGGGCTGCACCTTGCAAAATCAGGGTATGATGTGCTTGCTGTTGACATCTCCAATATCGGCCTGGAAGCAATTCAAGATGCTGCTAATCTGAACAATCTTAATATCAAAACACTACTTCTTGACCTCGACCATCCCCAGGCGTTGATGTCGGATGGACCGTTTGACAATGTGATCATCATCAACTTCAAACCGCTCAAAAACCTGCTTGATCTAATGCCGGACTTATTAGTCGCGGGTGGCAAGTTGCTTTGGTGTTCTTTCAATGAGCTGCAGATCGATGTGTCCGGGTTCAATCCTGATAAAGCACTGTATCCGGCTGAATTTGTTTCACATTTTAAGAAACTCAATCTTATTGATTACTGTAGGTTTGAAGATGCTTCAGGACATAGGGACGGATACCTGTTTGAGCGCAATTCGGTTTGAACTACCTGAATGAAACAAATAAGGATTCCATTATCAAAATTATCTTGGGAGTAATTTTTCCCTAAAACTGCCTAAAAAAATGTCCAATGAGCGCCGGTTCAAGGATAATGGTAAGCAGTATGCCATAGACCGCACCTAGAAAATGGGCATTATGCCCGATATTATCCATTCCCCGTTTTCCCATATAGGCTGAATAGATCAGGTAAAGCACTCCAAAAATGAAGGCTGGAATGGGAATCGGTATCGGAAAAATAAACAAGGTGCTTCTGGGCGACAGTATGATACTCGCAAAAACCACGGCAGCAACTGCACCCGATGCGCCAACGGCATCATACAGGGGATTGTTCTTTTGTTTTCCGAAATCGAGCAGGGTGGCAAATAAGATACCACCAAAATAGAGGAGTCCGTAATTAAACAACCCTTTTCCGGGTCCGAATACTTGCTGGTATGAAAGTTCGACCATACGTCCAAAGGAGTATAGAACAAACATATTTATGATCAGATGCATCCATCCTGCATGGACAAAAGCATGCGTCAGAAACCGCCAGCTCTCTTTTTTATTTTTGATCAACCAGGGATTGAATTTCAACCTGTTAAAAAGATCCTGATTCGAGAATGAGAGAATCGAAATAATGACCGTAATGCCTATGATAATCAAAGTCATTCTGCTGCCTCCGTTTTGATGTTCGACTCAGCTTCCAGCTCCCTGAAATCGAGCTCTGAACCCAGCATGCTGTGTGGTATCAAATAGGTTGCCAGCATCATCACCATGGCCACAATGGGCCAAATTCTATTGCCGCGTCTGCGATGCAACACAATCCATGCGATTAGCCAGAAAATAAACGCAACAATGGTCTTATTATCTGTAAGATCAGTTCCCCATGGCCAACCGGTCCAGTAGGCATCAAAAGCATATTTCTGAACAATGGGGCCAAACACCAGTCCTCCCAAAAAGAGCAATAGCAGTGTCCAGCTGGCAAAAACGTAGGTGTTTTTTCGTTTTAGCAGCGCTTCTATTCCGGTACGCAAACTAAATACCATAGCCAAAAACATAAAAATCACATGCGGGATAAGCACAAATCCGGGCACACTGCCTTTAAATCGAATGATCACAGGCTCTTCGGTAAGTGGATATGAATTGTCATTGTGCATGATGGCCACCTGGTATTTTACCTTTCCGGCAGGAGGTTGGCTCGGAACAAATAACTTTATAATACCATTTTCAGGCTTAACTTCTTGAGCGGTCCATTCATCGTAGCTTTTAAAACGCTTATACCTGAATATGGCAGTTGCTCCATCAGGCACCTGCATTTCGAAAGGAGCATCCAGTCCGGTATCGTGGCTACGCAGGAATTTGTATCGGTACGATTTACCTTCAATTTCAATGCTACCACTCAGAGGATGGGTTGGGCCGGTCATACGTTGATAAACAGCAAACATCAACATCAGGATCACCGACAGGATCCATAGCAAAACAGAAGCTCCTTTATTACTCATTGTGTGACAGTTAAATTTGTTAATTATTTATCGGACGCCTCCCTACAGCATCTTTTCAGGAACTGAATAGAAACCGGCTAGACTTCACAATCCGTGTGCAAAAATAGAATTATTCCATTAATCTCTTTAGCCTTGCTTCATCAGACAGCTCAGAGGCGGAAACTGCCTTATAAAACAAATCATGGATTTTGGTTCGAATATTCAACCGGCTGATTGCATTATTATCACTTTCGGGATACACCCGGTTCGAAATAAAGACTACAATCAGCTGGTTGGCCGGATCGGCCCATGCAAAGGTACCGGTGAATCCGGTATGCCCGAAACTTTGGGGCGATGAGGCTTCAGCGGGGGTTCGAAAGCGGGGTTTGTTAAGGGGAGGTTTGTCGAATCCGATCCCACGCCGGTTTTCGCGTTCAGTAAAATGGGCTGCAGTGAAATACCGAACTGTTTCGGGTTTGAAATACTGATGACCGTACATTGTGCCTTCATTCAAAAGCATCTGCATGATCACAGCCACTTCAGCTGCATTTGAGAAAAGACCAGCATGACCACTAATGCCGCCCAGCATGGCAGCACCCTGATCATGTACATCACCATGCAGCAGCTGATGCCTGAAAATTCTATCATACTCAGTGGGTACGATCTCGTCCCTGTCAAGCTGGTTCAATGGTTGAAAAAGCATGCGCCCCAAACCCAATGGTTGATAAAAATTCTCAGCCAGATATACCTCAAACGGTTGATTTGTAATCATTTCTACCAACTGTGGAATGAAATAAAACCCCATATCACTATAGCGATATTCTTTTTTCTTAAGCTCTGACTCTGCAATGGCCGAATAGATTACATATTTGTAGTCGCGATGAATATACATGCTGTCGGCCACCCGGTATGGATGGGTAGCAGACATCTCCTTAGCGTAAATGTTGGTGTCAGGGCCATTTTCGGTTAGAGTTTCCATAAAAAAAGGAATCCATCCATCAAATCCGGATTGGTGTGTCAGGATATCGATCAAGGAAATATTTGCCTTGTCGGTACCCTGCAGGAAAGGAAAATATTTTCCCAACCTATCTCCAAGTTGCAGCAATCCATCATCGTACAGTTTCATGATGGCCAGTGTAGTAGCCAGGATCTTTGTCAAAGATGCCAGGTCATACACATCATCGGCATTCACGATTCGATCTCCTTCATAGGTATGCCTGCCAAAGGTTTTGTGGTAAAACACTTTTCCGTTTTGAGATGCAATTACCTGGCATCCGGGATAGGCTTTCCTGTTGATTCCATCCAGAATAAGCGAGTCAATTTGCTCAATGACCTTTTCATTGATGATCAAATGTGTTTCTTCCTGCTGAGGTTCAATTGTTGTGATCAGGCCACTACCCAGCTTAAATGATCCGGAGGCCGTAACAGGCAGTTTGCCCCTGGCAGCCAGTTTACCAGCGATAATACCAGCAGCAGCACGCTCGGACTCTGCACGGTCCTGATAGGCAACCAGGATTGATTTAAAATCATTAGGACTGTCGAAAAAATCAAGGGCGTATGGTGAGGCGAATAAACTAAGTACCACATCATGGTTTGGAATGATCTTGTTGACAAATTGGATCACTTCTTCAGAAATGCCAAATTTTCGATTTGCAAGAATATTTGTATTCTGCAGGCTCAGGATAATAAGATCAAAATCATTCAACTGATCTTCAATAACCTGAAACTGTTCAGGAGAAGGATTCCGTGGTAAGTACAAATCAGTTGTTGCAAGTCCATAGCTGCTGAGTGCCTTTTGAAAATCAGTGATTCGATCATAGCCTATTGACAAGCTGGCAATACTTATTGTATCCTCACGCTTAAGCGGGATGATTTGGTTTTCATTTTTCAACAAAGTCATGGATTCTTCAAACAAAGTCTCCACCAAACGCCGGTATTCGGGCCTGTTGAGGTCAGCCAACAGGTTCTCGGGAAATGCAGGTCTGTATTGGTTCAGGCCTACCCGAAACTTCCACCGCAGCACTTTGCGACAACTTTCTTCGATACGGCTCATATCCAGGCTACCCTCTTCTATGGCAGCACGAATGGTACTGATGGCCAATGGGACATTTTCAGGCAATAGCAAAATATCATTGCCTGCTGCCAGGGCTTTCAGTTCGATCATACCGGCAGGATGATAGTCTGTAACGCCTTTCATATCCAATGCATCGGTAACAACGAGGCCGGCAAACCCCATTTCTTCTTTTAATAGCTTGGTCACTACATTTTCAGATAATGACACAGCCAATCCTTTTTCCTTTTCATAAGCAGGCATATAGAGATGCGCAATCATCATCCCTCCCACCCCCAGTTCGATCAGGCTCTGAAATGGATACAATTCGTTTTTTTCAAGATGTCTTTTTTTGTGCGTGATCTCGGGCAGTGTAAGATGAGAATCCTGGTAAGTGTCGCCGTGGCCTGGAAAATGTTTGGCTGTGGCGATGATGCCTTTTTGCTGAAGTGCATTGGCATAAGCCCATCCCTTTTGCAATACCAGCTCAGGATCCTCACCAAAGGAACGCATCCCGATCACCGGATTTTTTGGATTGTTGTTGATATCTACCACCGGGGCAAAATTCATGTGTATGCCCATACGTTTACACTGCTCCGCAATCTGTTGACCCATCAAGCCTATCAACCGGTTATTTTCGATGGCACCGAGCGTCATCTGCAGCGGATACGAAACAGTGCCTTCGAGCCGCATGGCCAAGCCCCATTCAGCATCAATGGAAATCAGCAAAGGTGTTTTTGAAAGCTGTTGCCAGCGATTGGTCTGAACCAGTTGTTCCCCTGGCTTGCCTCTGAAAAAGGTTACGCCTCCGATATTGTAATGCCTGATATAGTCTTCAATGCGGCTATCGTAGGGTTGATTGGGCTGGTTGGCGCGCACCACGAGCAATTGCGCGATACGTTCTTCAATGGTAAGGCTATGGTAAACCGAATCCACCCAGCGTGATTCCACATCCGTTACATTCAATACATTGTTCTGAGCATGCAGGCTGGTAGAAAATAAAGTAAGGTGTAATAAAAGTAATGCCTTTACAATAATGATTTCATACCTGCACATTCTACCTTTTTTTAAAAGAGCACCGCTCACAATTACTCTTGCATTTTAATTTAATGGAACCAGCTCATCATCAAATCTGAGATTTCGAATGATGAAACTTTGTCGTTCCGGTGTGTTTTTTCCCATATAAAAAGAGAGCATTTCGCCCAACGACATATCTCTTTTCAGAATTACAGGGTCTAGGCGCATAGTGGGTCCAATAAAGTGGCGAAACTCATCAGGCGAAATTTCACCAAGTCCTTTGAAGCGGGTTATCTCCGGATTGGCGCCTAGTTTTTTGAGGGCATCCACGCGTTCTTCTTCCGAATAGCAATAAAGCGTTTCTTTTTTGTTACGCACCCTGAAAAGCGGGGTTTGTAAGATATATACATGACCTGTACGCACCAGATCGGGATAAAATTGCAGAAAAAAGGTAAGCAGCAGCAGGCGAATGTGCATGCCATCCACATCAGCATCAGTAGCAATTACAATATTGTTGTATCGAAGATTTTCGATGGTCTCGTCAATATTGAGTGCTGCCTGGAGCAGGTTGAATTCTTCGTTTTCGTACACAATTTTCTTTGTCAACCCGTAGCAGTTCAACGGCTTTCCTTTCAGGCTAAATACAGCCTGTGTTTGCACATCGCGGCTTTTGGTGATGCTTCCCGAAGCGGAGTCACCCTCAGTGATAAACAAAGTGGTTTCGAGCTTTTTTTCGTGGTTATCCGTTAAATGCACCCGGCAGTCGCGCAATTTTTTGTTGTGAAGGCTGGCCTTTTTCACACTTTCACGCGCAAGCTTTTTGATGTTGGCCATATCCTTGCGCTCTTTCTCACTCTGCATAATTTTACGCATCAGCGCTTCTGCCGTTTCGTGGTTCATATGGAGATAATTATCAAGATTGCGCTTGATGATGTCCCCTATATAATTACGAATGCTCTGCCCTCCGGGCTCGATCTGTTGCGATCCCAGCTTGGTTTTGGTTTGGGACTCGAATACCGGCTCCTGCACCTTGAGGCTTATGGCTGCCACAAGGGAATTGCGTATGTCAGCTGTGTCGTAATCCTTATTGTAGAATTCTCGAATGGTTTTCACAATAGCTTCCCTGAACGCAGCTTGATGGGTCCCGCCCTGTGTGGTATGCTGTCCATTTACAAACGAGTAATATTCCTCATTGTAAGTGTTGTTACTGTGGGTAAAAGCACATTCAAAATCATCTTCGCGGATATGAATGATGGGATAAAGCCGGTTTTCGGGGCTTGCCATATTGCGTTCCAGCAAATCGAGCAAGCCGTTTTTGGCCTGGAATTTCTGCCCGTTGAAAATGATCGTAAGGCCGTTGTTCAGGAATACATAGTTCCATAGCATCTCTTCGACATACTCAAAAATATAGCGGTAATTACCGAAGATATCTTCATCGGGTTCGAATGAAATAATGGTTCCCTGCCGGCTCTCATCAGGAGTGATAGGCACATCCAGCAGGACTTCGCCCTTGCTGTATTCCACAATCTTGGTCTTCCCCTCACGTACCGATTGTGCCCTGAACCAGCTCGACATGGCATTCACCGCCTTGGATCCAACCCCATTGAGTCCTACCGCTTTTTTAAATACCTTTGAGTCATATTTGGCACCTGTATTGATCTTACTCACACAATCGATCACCTTGCCCAGGGGCATGCCACGTCCATAGTCGCGCACCGTCACACGGCTTTCATTGATGGTGATCTCGATGGTCTTGCCATAGCCCATTACATATTCATCAATGGCGTTATCGATGATCTCTTTAAGAAGTACATAAATGCCATCATCGTGTGAGGTGCCATCACCCAGCTTTCCAATATACATGCCCGGGCGCAGACGTATGTGTTCCTTCCAGTCAAGCGATCGGATGCTCTCTTCGGTATAGTTTTCTGACATTACTCTGACAAAATTTTGACAAAAATAATGTTTTTGCCACTGGCAAACCGGACAGTGCCGGATAAGTTATGAGGTGGGAGTGGTTGATTAATTTTTTGTGCCAACTGATACTGACTATGATGCTGCCTGTTGGTCTAAATCAGCACTCGTTTCATTGTAATTATATCTTTTATGTCATAAATATTACATTCAACAGGGACCAGAATTTCAGGTTTCCACTGTGTTCATCCATTTGAAATGACTAAATGATGAATTTTGAAGATGAATTGAAACCATCATTTCATGGAAAGAAGCATATTTATCGCTAAATCCATTTTCAACGTTTAATAAATCATATCCATTGATTAGTTTTGTCGCAAATAAATTTGCCTTTATGGAAACTGTTCACCGATTCATTCTGATTTGTCTATTTATATGTACAACAGGCTTATATGCACAGTCGCAGTTTTATCTTAACGATCAGGATTCGATCGCTGTTGAGCGGCTGCGGAACTTTCCAAATATTGAGGTGGGAAAAGGGGTGTCCTTCATGCCTTTGGACAGTCTGTATAAACTCAATTTGCGGTTTCGTATGCAAAATAAGGCCTCATTCCGGTTCAGTGATGAAGGTGAGGTAAGCAGTGAACTTATGGTCAGGCGATTACGATTACGATTCGAGGGCTTCGTGTATAGCCCTAAGCTTGCCTATGTGATCCAGCTCGGCTTTTCTGGAGCCGACAACAGTGGCCTTAGCGGTGTGGGTAACATGATACGTGATGCCATTATTTATTACATGCCTACCGATCGTTGGAGTTTTGGCTTTGGGCAAACAAAAATACCAGGGAACAGGGCAAGGTTGAATTCATCCAGTGCCTTGCAGTTCGTTGATCGGTCTATCACCAATTCCACTTTTAATCTCGACCGCGATTTTGGACTTTTCGCTACCTACAACAACCGGATGGCGGGGACTTTTGAATATGTTGCAAAAGCAGCTGTTACGAGTGGCGAAGGCAGAAATTTTCAGTTATCACCCAATGCCGGGCTTGCATATACCACCCGCTTGGAGCTTTTCCCTCTTGGTCGCTTCAAAAGCCTTGGTGATGTGTTCGAAGGTGATTTTGAAAGGGAAGAATCTCCAAAGCTCATGCTTGCAGCGGCCTACTCAACCAACAGGCAGGCCATTCGTGAAGCCGGCCAACGGGGCAGTTTACTTCAAAACAACGAAACACGAGACATCAATTCCCTTTTTATCGACTTCATTTTCAAGTACAGAGGCTTTGCTTTTTACACAGATTATATGATGCGTATGGTGGATGACCCATTGCTTTTTTCAGACAACGAAATTTTTACTGACCAATACATTTTCGCCGGCCAAGGTATCAATCTGCAATCCAGCTTCATACTCAAAAGCAACTGGGAGTTTGCAACCCGCTATTCACAGGTCCGGGCTGATAAAAAAGTTGAGAATGTGGCTGATTATAAACATGAGGAGCAATACACAGCAGGCATCACCAAATATGTGATTGGTCATTCCCTCAAATTTCAGTTTGATGTAAGCCGGCATGTACGGCAGTTGGTAACAGGCTCTGATAAATCCTTTTGGATGACTCGTTTTCAGGTGGAGCTGGGCATATAAAATAAATTGGACTAA
>CALAZZ010000231.1 GCA_937926515.1 uncultured Bacteroidales bacterium
GAAAAGATATACTTGAAGGTTCCAGTTGGGATGTGGCTACCTGATAAAACAATGGTTGAAATTGGTGATGGTTAACCTTATCAATTAATAGAACATCAAAACAACGCTCATCCAATCGCCTGGCTAGCTGGATCCCTGCAAAACCACCTCCTGTAATTACAACTTTTTGTTTAAGCATTTCATATATTCTTTTTTGATCTGAGAAAAAACTCTGCGACTTAACCGACACAGTAGCATTGACACAACCCAGTCTATTTTTAAACTGACATGGAATGGTTTCAATCATAGAAACAGTAAAACTTCTTCTTGCAGATTAATTTCCTATTCAATGAGTTTTTTCAATTCCGAAACAAATCCTTCAATATCATCAATATTTGTGTCGAAAGAGCACATCAGCCTGACTTCGTTTCTGCTTTCGTCCCACACATGAAAGAAATAGGATTGTTGTAATTGTGGAATCAAAGCCGGGGGCATAACCGCAAAAATTCCGTTGGCTTCAACAGGCCTGCTCAGGCTGATGCCGGGTGTTGAGGCAAGTTTTTCGCCCAAAAGCTTTGCCATGCTGTTGGCATTTTCGGCATTTCGTTTCCACAAGTCCTTTTCAAAATAAGCCAGAAATTGAGCTGTGATAAAACGCATTTTGCTGGCCAGCTGCATCCCCTGCTTGCGGTTGTATTCGAAGCCTTGCGCCAGTTCTTCGTTAAAGAAGACAACGGCTTCGCCAAACATCAGGCCGTTTTTTGTACCACCAAACGAAAGTACATCCACCCCACAATCGGTAGTTATTTCTTTAAAGCTACTACCTAAAGCCACTGCCGCATTGGCGATGCGGGCACCATCCATATGCAGGTACATGCCATGTGCATGAGCAAAATCAGCGAGGCTCTTAATTTCGTCCAGGCTATAAAGTGTACCGAATTCAGTTACCTGCGAAATGCTGATCATGCGGGCCTGCACATGGTGCTGAAAGCCGAAGCTATTAAAGAAAGGTTTGATTTGTTCCGGCTTGATTTTTCCATCATCGCATTCCACTGTCAGCAGTTTTCCGCCGGTAAACTTTTCAGGGGCACCGGCTTCGTCCTCATTCAGATGGGCTGAATGGGGTGTAACCACTGCCTCCCAGGAACGCAGCAGCTGTTGCACCGAAAGTACATTGGCTCCTGTGCCGTTATACACAAAAAAAACCTGGGTTTCGGGTCCAAACACTTCCCTGAATTTCTGTTGCGCCTGCTCCAGCAAAGGGTCGTTCTCGCCATAGGCGGGATGGTGTCCTGTGTTTACTTCGGCCAGGGCCTGCATCACCTCGGGCGATACACCTGACCAGTTGTCGCTGGCAAAGCCTTTGCGGAAAGAAATGTTTGAATACATACTCCAGTTTTGTTTCGGTTTGGACAAATGTAAGAAATAAAACAGCATTCTCCTGACTTATAAACCATGTCAGAAGCACAGAAAAAGGCAGTGATCGAAAACAGAAAAACGCCCTGAAAGCCAAGCAAAGCAATCAAAACCATTGATCGCAATCTTTTGCTTTCAGCCATTTCTTCAATCAGAATCGTATTAAAAAAAGCGGCCTGGCGTTTGTCTGTTGTTGCGTCTGTTGTCATTTTTTGTGGATGATGGGATTCACTCCGGAAATATAGGTGGCTATTGTGCTTAAAAACTGTATTTCAGTTTCATATATACCATGTCGTTGTCGCTGTACTGCCCGAAATTGCCTGTATCACCCAAAAAAATATTGGCACCACCCAGTACTTCAAATCCATCGGCAAAGGCATAGGTAATTTTAGGCCTGATCAGGGCATCTTCATTTGTGAGGCCAACATAAGTGAAAAGCTCAAGCCAAAGTTTCTCCCTGAAGAAGTCTTTGCGGGCAAGAAATGTCATGGTGTTTTCGAGCTCCTCTTTGGCCATGCCTTTCTCATGATCAAGTACAAATTCCTGAATAAACTGTGTGCTCATGGTAATGCCGGCAAGCGTAAAATCAAGACCGGCCATATAATGCAATATGTCTTTTTCTACGGTACCATCGGTATATTTTGGCGTCATTGTTTGAAAATGGCGCCCATTGTAGTAGGCACCCTCGGCCCTCAGAACGGTTCCGCCCAGTGGCAACCCGATGCTTCCGCCTCCCATGTTCACGCGATGGTATTCGGGCCTAACGGTTAATCCTGTAAGCTCCATATTGTTTGGATCAAAGTGTTTGGTAAGGTGCAAAGCAGGGTCATCATAATAAAATGTGCCGCCAACCAATTCAAAATCGAGTTTTGGGGTGATTGAAGCAAAGCGCAGAAACAACTCGCAGTTAGCCAGGGACGGCTTAATTTGTGAAGTTGAATAATCAAAGGCAGCAGGGGCTGCAAAGTTCATGGCCGGCCGCCAAATGGAGCCATCGGCAGGCATCTGTGTTGGTGTAAACACGGGCGTCCATACGGCTTCGAGCGTACTGGCGCCAAAATAATAATTCAGCTTCAGTGCTGTGATGCCGACCCTGATTTCATCAAAATCGGGCAATAAAAACTCGCGCAAATCTTTAGGCGATACCACATCGGTGATAAACACGCCTTCGGCCTTGCCCCAGATGATTTGCTGCTTGCCTATCCGCAGGTCGAATTTATCGAAATACATATCCAGATAGGCTTCTCGCAATCCCAATTCTAAATCCCGGTCTGTATAGTGATAAAGATAGGGGTTCACTTTAAAGCCCACTTTACTGCTTCGCTGTGAGAATTCCAGATTAAGGGTGTTTTGCAATATGGACAGATCCCCATCATCATTGAGCAATACACCGGTGTAATTTCGTGCGTATCCATTCACATTTATTTGATTGGCACCAAATTGTGCCATACTCCTGTGGCCTGAAACCATTATCAGCACCATTAAGGCTAAGATCATCTTTTTCATAACTCATTTGTATATGGGACATGGGTTTACCCTCTATCCCTGTGATTAACAATTTATTTAACGTGAGTTCGACCTAAGCCAAGATCAAAGCTCCCACATTATCATCATTT
>CALAZZ010000232.1 GCA_937926515.1 uncultured Bacteroidales bacterium
TGTTCAATATGGGCCATCGCATGGAGGTTTATACCGATGAAAATACGGCTGAGGCGCTCATTGAAATCTCAAGATCTTTTGGTGTTGAGGCGAAGAAAATTGGAAAGGTTGAGGCTTCAGATCAAAAATGCCTGTCCGTTACCGGGAGACTTGGTACATACCAATACTGAGAATTATAACTGGCTCATTACATAAACTTCAAAGCATAACAATCCCCTTGATCGTAAAGCTCAGTAGGTTAACTATTTAATATAAACTATTTTATACCAATAAGGCTGCTTATCACCAGCTTTTATTGAGATAAAAAAAGGTTGGCTCACCACAAATATGTTGTCAAGTTCAATTTCAAGAATCTCAGTTCCAGGTGGAAATGTTTTTGTAAAACAAAGAAGTCCGTTTAAGCCAAAAAATCTAGCAATTATTTCATGATCCAGTAATAAAGGACTTGTAATTTTTAATAATCCACGATTCGGATTGGGAAAAACAGAAAATTCTGACGCTATTTCCTCAATTTCATCATTGATTGTGTTACATCTGTACAAACCAATATCGCAACCATCAGAACCCTGATGAACTCCGGGTGATTCCGTATTCAAATAAAAGTCCGGTAAAAAAATAGGTACAGCAGAGAAACAATTAGGGTATTGGTCATAGTGCTCATCATTGGTTATCGAGTAGGAGACCATAATAGCATTTGCAACACTATCCTGAGTCAGTAAATCAAAATTCCAAACATTATCAACATTGTTATACAAAATTGAGTTATTAATACACATCTGTCCTGAACTACCCCAATTATAAGAGTCTCCAAACCGGATCCCTATATCGCAATTAAGAACAACACAATGGTCAACCCACACTTCAGGTTCACCATACCCAGCTTCAATACCCTGCCCACAGTTCATTATCAAACAATTAATCACATTAACAAAATTTCCGGCTGATGCGGCAATGCCCTCATTCTTGAATCCATTGATAAAACAGTTTTCGACGATTAACTTTGCTTCATTGTGGTCAATGGCATCATCATCGCCCAAACAGAATACGCTATTGCTAACCTTAGAAGTCAGATTAGGTAAAGTTGTAAGATAATGATAGAAGTATAAACAATCATTATCATCATCTGGTACTCCATCTTTTCCTGACATTTCTGAGAAATGTGAATGATCAATTTCCACTGAGCACCAATGAAATTCAGCACCCATATCGCAGCGGTTGAAAACACTGTTGGTGATTAATACCATACTTCTTACACTACCGATACCTTTTCCCACATTATAAATGAAATAACAATTATCAATTTCAACATCTGACTCATGGGAAAACAATACGGGCTGGCTATCCGAATGGCCAAAAGCAAAATCTTTATTGCCCCCACCTCCGGTAAAAATAGTATGCGAAAAGGTGCTTTTCGATACAGGATTGTCAAGACGAATGCCACCCCATGCAGCGTCTGATGATTCATTTGTGAATAAAACCGGAGATTCGGCTGTGCCATGAACAACCAACTGTCCTTGAACCTCGATATTTATATTCTCATCGACAAGGATTATACATCCTGCTTCAATTTCGATGGTGGCACCATGTCCGATAAGCAAGTCGTTTCTAACATGTCGAATAAATGAATCATCCCATAGTTCTGATTCACTAATTTCACCTTCGTATACTTTGATGGGCCAGGACTGTCGTACTGATATAGACTTTGCTAAACCGTTTATCGAGATCTCAAAGTCATCTGAACTCGAATAATTTAGAGTGGTAGAACCAGAACCACTGTTAACTACCATGGTTGGTCCTGTTGGAAATATGTTTGATTCAATCTGGTGTTCTTCAGAATGAAATTTGCTAAACATTCCATTTTCATCCAGAAGCAAATAAATCACTGGGAGTCTTCCTTCATTCCTTACAATAGCCGGACTAATTAGTTTAGCTGTATATTGTTTTCCATCTGAAGCTGATCTTTGATAAGATGATATATGAAAATTTTCGCTTACGAGTGACTGAACCGGCGCTTGGTAAAAAAAAATAGAAAAGACCAGAATAATAATGTCCCTGATTTTCATACGTTAATTTACTTATTGAACGACAAACTTTATAGTGGAAGACCTGTTAGCGTCTTTGCTATTTAATTGAAGCAGGAGAAGATATACACCACGTGTGACTATTGGCTCAAGTACAATCAAGGTTTCACCTTCTCCATGAAGTGTTTCTTCTCGGGACAAAACTTGCCTTCCTGAAGATGCAAATAATTGTAAAAACAATTGACCTCCAGTGATATGTTGAATGTTTAAGTATGCATTATCTGATACAGGATTGGGATATATTTTGGCTGTGACAACTGAAACAGGCTTACTTTCATTCAGATTAACATAACAGCTGTTTACTTCTGCAGGTGTGCCATGACTTGCTGATGAACACCAGCTTGAAGCAAGTTTGTTATCTAGTGAGGGGTTTATAAGTTCAAGAGTGCATCCACTTCCATTTGGTTCAGCAGGCCATGGGGCTGAAACGCCATAGTTAACATAATCTATTAATTGTCCGGCACTGTTAATGAGCCTTATAAGTTCACCTTGGTTACTCAAGCCAAAATCAAAATTACCCAGGCAGTTTTCCACTTGAGGGTGTTTTCCCTTAAACATGGACACATTACGGCAAAGGACAAGGTATTCATTAGGCTCTATCTTAGTACCAAAAGGCATATCAAAAACATGACCATTGTTCTCATCTTTAAATTGCCAGCCCGAAATGATCGCAGTAATGGTGTCAGCGTTGAAAAGCTCTACCCAATCTTCAGTATCAAAATTTGTGGACGATTTATAGTTAATTTCATTAAATATGACTTTATAGCTGGCTTGATTAAAATAGAATGCCCCCATGTCAGCGCGAGTACCAT
This sequence comes from uncultured Bacteroidales bacterium, assembly GCA_937926515.1. GTDB lineage: Bacteria > Bacteroidota > Bacteroidia > Bacteroidales > F082 > CALAZZ01. The sequence goes on from CALAZZ010000232.1 coordinate 2,894, forward strand.
CTGGATCAAATGTGCTGGCAGGATCGCCCGTATCAATACAATGTGATGTAGAAATAAGTTGAAAATTGCCAACATCGGGGGATTTAAACCCTGCATCAGCATACCAATTACCAACACCTTCAATAGGCTCGGTATTGCAAATTGAATAAGACATTGTATATTCTGAATGGGTATCTCTACTAATAGCAGCATGGGTACTTGAATCAATGATTGTGTTTACTATGTCTATATGGCCACCTCCTATTCCTTGGGTAAACTCATGAAGCCTGACTCCTATATTGTTTTGGTAGAGCGTAGTCCTGTCCATGTTTACGAAACTACCATCACGCACTTCAATTCCAAATGAACAATTGGTAATAAGATTTTTCCGGATGATAACAGGCTTATTGTTTGTTCCAGACGAATCACCAATAGCTATTCCGCTTTGTTCGCACCAATAAACTTGATTGGACTCAAGGATTACACTATTGCAATTGCTTATATGTATACCACAATAATCTGACTTCTTGATAACATTACTTCTAACTTCAGAATGCTCATTTTTGATCAAAATAAGAGGTTCTTTCAGACCATCGAAATGGCAGTTTTCGATCAACACATTTTGGCACTGTTTCACTGCTATTCCCACACCTGACTTGTTACCGGTTACCGTTGTATTTGTTATGGCAACATTCCCGAATTGCTGCATATACAAATTATCGTTCTCATCAATGATTTTGTTTTGCAGCAACATATTACAGTGATTTATATTCACGTCAGCGTCATAACAGTAAATTACGACATCCTTCACATTCAAATAATTGATATCTATTGATAGTTGAGATTCTTCGAATACAAGGCTGTCAAAATAGGTATGAGGCGATGATGGAATAAAATTCACCGGATCATCCTTTGACCCATTCACCTGCAATCCACCTTTCACTGTTAGTTTGGTATCTTCCTTGAATAAAACTGTAACTCCTTCGTTGACTATTAAGTTAGCTTGAGGTTCAACAAGAACATTACAATTCACAAGGTAAGGTGAGTTTTCCTTAGTGAGAATAGTATTTTCAGAGATTATGCAAGGCAATGTCTCAATATCCTTAACATCCAACGGGTTCTTTGAATCAAACGCGTCAACCTCCTGGCCATCTTGATCAGTAGCAATAACTTTCCAGTAATACCTACCCTCCTCAATATTCTCTACGGTTATGAAAGTGTCCTGAATCTGATCAAATACCTGGGTGAGTTCCGTTTGAAATCTTTCACCGGTGGTGAGCAATAGGCGGTAAGTAACAGGTAAGCCATCAGGATCAATACTTGCTGACCACCTAAAAGTTAAATTTGACGTTTGATATCCAGGGGTAGCAACAGAGATGAAAGAGCTTTGAACATGGTTAAAATACCAGTTGAGTTGGTAAGGGTAGACATTGATATATGTTTTTTCTTTATCAATGTTGAATAACCATTCATCAAGTCCTGATATGTTGTCTGTAGTATCCTGAAGCACTGAAGGTTCTATTATACTCAACAGGCTATCAATGATTGGAAATAAAACATCCGGGGTAAAAACTTCCTTAAAAATCTGATCCATCCTATTCCTAATATCATTCATCATATCTTGGTTTAAGATTGCTTTTTCCAGGAAAGGATTATCTGGTGTCCAAGGTGGTGAGCTGTAGGTGTGGTTTCTCCATGCATTGACTGAGAAAGTCTTGTCTAAATCCCAGGGCATCATTTCCCATAAGCCTGATTCATTTACATCATGGTACAAATAATAGTTGTGATAATATGTGCTAGTGTTGGAAATGATCAGATTGCAGGCAATGAGGTTGACTACCTGATCGTAATCCATCTTTTCGCCACAAAAGTTCTGATAATCAGCTATCGACACTTGATTTATCTCATCTATAAATTGAGTTAAATCTAGTTTATTTCCAGAGCCGGTTTTTTCTTCCCAATAGTTTTCAATATCGTCATAAATACTCATACATGCCCCTTCAGAAGCTGCTTTGTACAAGTTTCCCTGATGATCATAACCATTGGAAGCAAGAAAATACTGGTCCATATTTTCGACCATTAAATACAACCCTAAAAAATCTCCGTTTAAATACAATCTTACATGCTCTGCTTCAAAACAAGTTTGACCTATCATACTAAATATGTGACTACTAAGGTAGCTTCGGATATAACTTCCGTCCTCATACTCAGCATTAAAATTCAACCTGTCTCTACCATTAAGAAAAGGGGCGCTGTTAAACTTAACCTTTAAAGATTTTTTTGGTAATTGCCGACTGCCATCTCCTCTGATTCTGACAAACGCATCATTCCATACAATGCCTTCATAGCTCAGGCTTATGGGCACATAAATATCCTCATGATAATTTTCATAAATATATTCAAAATCTTCAGGGTCGCAGGTAATAAAAAATTCTTTGATCTGTCCGATAGTTGGATTGGTCAAAAAAAATAACGACACAAGCCATAGTATAAAAGATTTCTTCTTCATTATAAAGATAATCTTATATGTACCCACAAATGTATATAATATCCTATGTTATCCATAACACATAATCCAAATCCATGCAAACAAAATTATCATTTAGCTAAACAATGTTGAAAATCAAACTTATCTAGTTTGACTTGAATTAATCGTAAGATATTTTCCAGAATGGAGTAAGCGTAATTAAATGCAAGCAGTTCAGGGCTTATAACTACTACCATTACATAATGAGGCCTGATTGAATTATAGATAATATGTAAAGGATTACTTTAATTTTGCATGGAATGTCGCACTGTAAGAACTGCTCGATTAAAACTCAGATGATTACCTATTTGAATTGATAATTCCAGCAAATGAAAATCCTTACCTTTGCAAACCAAAAAATTTCGTTGTGGAAATCATTGACAAACTGG
>CALAZZ010000233.1 GCA_937926515.1 uncultured Bacteroidales bacterium
ATGTCAATAGCGAATTATACCAATGAGCACCAATTTTCCCGTAGGGAATAAACACAATTGATTCTATTAATGTCCTACGGACAATAAATGTGTTTTTTCGCTAATTGCCTATTAATATTATAGCCCTACGGGCTAATTAAGCATGACAGGTTATAACGGCTTTAGAGTCGCTGGTATTCATGGCCCATAGCAGAAGACGCAAATGGAAACCGGATCTGCCTGAAGAAACACATAATGTGATCGCAGAACCTCTGATTATCCTTTTCAATTGCCCGTAGGGCATTAATGTCAATAGCGAATTATACCAATGAGCACCAATTTTCCCGTAGGGAATAAACACCAAGCACATTCCAAAACAAAAAATTATTCGATTGGCCTGAAAATGTATCGTTTATCATATTCGATATCGTGCTCTTTAAGAAGCTGAAGATACTCTTCTGTTAAAGTTTTCTTCTTATGGTGTTCTTGTTGTTCTGCAATGTATTTAATAATAGCCGGTAATTGCGATTTGCTTACAGAAAATGCTCCGAATCCTTCCTGCCACGAAAACTTCCTGACCGATAGCCTGTTTTTATTTATCCACAAGGATGAGCTTCTTTTAAGATGATACATCAAATCGGAAGGCGCCTGCTTTGGGGTCATGCTTACCAACAGGTGAATATGATCGCTCATACCATTTATAACATACAGCTTATGTCCTTGTTGATCGATGATACCACTCATATACTTGTACAGATCATCCTGCCATTCAGAATGGATGAGGCATAATCGGTTTTGAACAGCAAAAACGTAATGTACATACAATTGGGTATACGTATTAGCCATATTCTTATTGATTTTGTTGATGTTCTTCTGTTATTAGACCTGCTTATTCATCATTATCTCACGATGTTGAAGACCAACCATGGGTTATTCGGCAAGAATTAACGGTATCTCCTGAAGGAGCAGAATCTATCGGTATTGATCCTTATATAAAGATCACCCACAGGGTAAAATAAAATGTGTGTCGTGCTATTCCAATGACTTAGCTTTGTTCCAGTACTGATCCATTTCCTCAAGATTCATATTTGCCAATGCTTTACCCTCAATCCCGGCCATTTTCTCGATATAACTGAATCGATTATAGAACTTTTGATTTGTTTTTTCCAGGGCATCATCCGGGTTTACCCCGATGTACCTGGCATAATTCACCAGAGCAAAAAGCAGGTCACCAAACTCATCTTCAAGTTTTGCAGCTTCAGCTCCATTATTAACCTCGTATACCAATTCCTGCATTTCTTCCTTCACCTTGTCCCATACATCTTCACGTTTCTCCCATTCAAACCCTACGCCACCTGCTTTTTCCTGCATGCGATATGCTTTTAATAAAGGAGGCAGTGATATTGGCACACCTTCCAGCACCGATCGCTTGCCTTGCTTAAGTTTGATTTTCTCCCAATTGTTTTTTACTTCGTTCTGATCCTTAACCGCAACATTTCCATATATATGTGGGTGACGCTCGATTAACTTTTCACAAATAGCGTTCAACACATCTGCTATGTCAAACGCTCCATGCTCGGAGGCTATTTTGGCGTAAAAAACCAAGTGAAGCATCAAGTCACCAAGCTCACCCTTTAAAGCCGGGATGTCCTTTTTTATTATGGCATCACTTAGTTCATATGTCTCTTCGATTGTAAGATGGCGAAGGCTTTCGAATGTTTGCGCCATATCCCATGGACAGCCTTCACGCAATTCATCCATTATCTTAAGCAATCGCTCGAACGCCTTTATTTTTTCATCCATACTTATATAATTATGTCGCAAAATTAGTTTTTTCACGCCACTAATGCGCCCCATATAGAAGAAACCTCACACACTGCCTTTTGAAAAGGGCAATAGCATATTTTATTCAAATGATTGTGAATGTGAAATATCGAAAAAGGGGCTGCTTCACGAATGAAGCAGCCCCTTCCAAAGTATGATTACCTGATTAACTATTGGACGATGAACTTTTTGGTTGTTACACCATACTCATTAATCATTTGCAAGTTATAAACCCCAGGTTGCAGGTTGCTGATATCAAGCCTGTAAACTTCTGAAACTTCCGGTTTGTCAACCACGCTGACCAACGTACCTCTCATATCATAAACCATGATACGATCGATTTGCTGAACTGCACTGTTAATACGGATATTCAGTTGTTCTTTGGCAGGATTAGGGAATAAGGTTACCCTAAGGTCAACAGATGATTCTTCAATTCCGGTACAGAGGTCAACTTCTATTTCAATTGAAGCTGAAGCTGTACAGCCATTGTCATCAGTATAAGTGTATACTACTTCGTGGGTGCCAACACCTGCGAGTTCCGGATTAAAGAATCCATCCTCTACACCGGGTCCGCTGAATTCACCACCTGCAGGAATGCCGGTGATCTGAATTGGATCCCAGAAAATACATACCACATCATAAGGGAAGGTTACTGATACTTCAGGCAGAGGATTAACCACAATGACCACCTCACAGAAATCGGTGCAACCACCAAGTCCGGTAACAGTGTAGATCAATGTGTATTCTCCGGCTTCTGAAGGGTCAAACGAGGTAACCACCTCTCCATCAAGTGTATATACACCTTCGCCTTCGAGTCCGATTACAGGGTCACCTTCACAGAAAGGACCATACTCCGGACAATCAAATACTGGCAACTGGTGTACGATGATGGATACAGGAGCAGTAATAATGGTACCGCACAAATCAGTTACCTGAAGCACATAGCTTGTAGTCTGCTCTAGTGCACCAGGAGCATAGGTTGGTCCTGTAGCACCAGGAATAGGTGCAATCGGGCCAAACTGATCATAGGTCCACCATTGGTATTCGTAGGCACCACTACCACCGGATACGTTAGATTGCAGCGGATTGGCAACCTCGCCGATACATATTTGTTGATCGCTTGAAATGCTGGCTTGCAGGTCACCGTAGACGAGGATACGCACAGAATTACTGATTGTAGATCCACAGTCGTTGATAACTTGTAATACGAACCAAGTCGTTTCAAACATGGCACCGGGAGCATAGGTTGTTCCGGTAGCACCAGGTATAGGATTGATTGGTGTACCATCGGGCAATGCTGTCCACCACTGGTAAGTGTTTCCACCAGGGCCGCCACTTATAGTAGAGGTCAGTGGAGCAGCAGTGGCACCATAACAGAGTGTCTGTGGTGCAGCAATTGTTACTGAAACACTACTGTGTATGCTGATTGTTACCGGCCCACTTACGATGGTACCACAATCATCAGTAACTTGAAGTACGTAACTTGTTTCCTCAAACAGCTCACCTGGTGCGAAAGTATCTTCAGTAGCACCGGCTATTGGAGCTATTGGAGTACCACCAGATGTAGCTGTCCACCACTGATATTCATAGTTGCCAGCTCCACCACTAACAGTTGATGTCAGCGGCTCGGGTATGGCTCCTGCACAAATAGTTTGGCTTGCAGCAATTGTAGCAGCCAGATCATCATAGATGGTAATTGTAACCGGGTTACTGATAATCACACCACAATCATCTGTTACCTGAAGCACATAACTGGTAGTTCCTGTTACATTTTCAGGAGTATATGTTGGAGCTGTAGCACCAGCTATCGGATCGATAGGTGCACCTTCATTGGTAGCAGTCCACCATTGATAAACATAGTTTCCGGCACCACCGCTCACAGTTGAAGTCAACGGCTCAACATCACCACCGGCACAGATTATCTGATCAGCCTCGATGCTAACAGCGAGGTCATCATAAATTGTGATGGTAACTGCGTTGGTAATCACCTCTTCACACTCATCGATTACCTGTAGAACGAAGCTTGTTGTTTCGAACAGTTCGCCCGGATCAAAAGTAGCGTCTGTGGCACCATCAATCGGTGCAATAGGTGTACCATCAGCTTCGGCTGTCCACCACTGATAAGCATAGTCTCCGGCTCCACCACTAACCATAGAAGTGAGTGGCTCAATAGGATCACCTGCACAGATTGTCTGATCAGCAGCGATGCTTGCCATCACTTCTTCGTACATGGTAATGGTAACCGGATCAGTGATGATCACACCACAGTCATCAGTTACTTGTAGCACATAACTTGTAGCACCCATTAATACACCGGGCTGATAAGTATCGTCTGTTGCACCTTCAATGGCTTCTGTAGGTGTGCCATCAGCATCGGCAAACCACCATTGATAGGTGTAGTTACCGGCACCGCCACTTACTTCGGAGGTAAGCAGTTCGGGCACACCGCCTGCACAGATCTGTTGATCTTCAAATATGCTGGCCATTAGATCCTCAAATACGATTACAGTAGCCATATAAGGTGAATAGTCAGAAACTACACAACCATTGCCATCCATAATCGAAGTGATGGTAATTGTGTAGGTACCTGGTTCAAGTACTTCACTTGAAATCACATCACCAAGCATTACATTTGTTGCCATGCCAGGCATGTCATTCACTGTCCAGGCAATGTCAAATGGTTCAGCACCTGACCATATGTGCGACAAGGTAACAGTTACTTCCTCTTCGAAACAGAACTCGAATACTGATCCAGTGTCAGCCAGCTCACCATTGAAGGAGAAGCCTACGGCCGGTTCAGGGTTGATCACCACTG
>CALAZZ010000234.1 GCA_937926515.1 uncultured Bacteroidales bacterium
AAAAACTGATGACTTACTTTTGCGAAAAAGTGATGAAACAAAGTTGCTGATTACAGCCGGCTTGCACAACCAGGACCGCAACATCTTTCAGTTGACTGAAAGCGAAAAAACACAACTGGAAGGCCTGGTAGCCGAAAGCGCCGGCCTGGCCGGCATGCAGGCGCGCAACATCCTGGCCTTTGTGTATGGTTACGACTATTGCGACTGCCCGGCCGAACTGGAAGAAGGCGAAAAAACCAAACCGGCCACTGCCCCTCCAGTGCACAAACTGCACGAGCCCCATATTGCAGCCCGCCCCAACCCCGCCAATACATGGGTTAGCTTTGATTACACCATCCCTGAGGGCAGCGTTAATGCTGCGCTCGAAATCAGGGAAGCCGGCGGCAGGTTGGTCCACCAGGCTAAGCTCAGCGATAAACAAGGGCAATTTATCTGGGATACCCGACGCATTGCATCCGGCCTTTACCACTACACATTGAAAACAACAATGGGCGCAAAATCAGGCAGGATAAGCATTGTACATTAATGTGGTTAAACCCACCCCTGCACGCACATTTTAGCGTGCAGGGGCTAATTAAAAAAGAAAAAATGAAAATATCAATTATACTTTTGATCAGTATTTTCATATCATATCAACTTGAAGCCCAGTATTTTGATATTGTTTTCCAGCAGTGTTATGGAGGATCTTTATGGGAAGGCCCACGTACTGTGATACCAGCGGAGAATGGATTTATTGTTTTTGGTGGTACATATTCGAACGACGGAGATGTATCCTTTAATCAGGGTAAAAACGATTACTGGTTGTTTAAAACCAATGATTTCGGTGAAATAATCTGGGAAAAGACCTACGGGGGCAGTGAAGAAGAGTATACTGCCAATATGCTCCCCACTCCTGATGGGGGCTTTGTGATGTTTGGTGACACTTACTCCAACAATGGTGATGTGGGTTGCAACCACAGCACCAATGCCGACTGGTGGCTCGTAAAAACCGACAGCCTGGGCAACATACAATGGAGCCGTTGCTACGGGGGAACGCACAAAGAAACCGCCTCTCAACTGATCTATGCCCATGAAGGAGGCTATGTGATGACCGGCAAAACCGGCTCTGTGGATGGCGACATCAGCCACAACAACGGGCAGTACGATGTGTGGGTGGTGAAGGTGGACTGGTAAGGCGAAATTATCTGGGAACGTACTTATGGGGGCAGCAGCTTTGATTATGCCTATGCCGTTGGACTCGCCACCGATGGTGGTTATGTTGTAGGAGGGGGGACTTCCTCCTCAAATGGAGATGTACAATGTGGAACGGGTCTTCCTGGCCTCAGTGCCGCCTGGTTACTCAAACTGAACCAGCATGGCCTGTTGGAATGGCAATTCTGCTATGGTGGCTCAAATTCTGAAGTGGTGGTTGATGTCATGCAAACACAGGATACAGGCTATATTTTTTTAGGCGTCACCGATTCCAATGATGGGGATGTGGATTGCTTTCACGGCATACCGGGCAACAGCAACACTATGGACATGTGGGTAGTAAAGCTGGATGCAAGTGGTGAGATCGAATGGCAGCGCTGCCTGGGGGGCTCGGGCTTCGATTCGCCAAAACTCATCAGGCCCATGCAGGACGGGGGCTTCCTGGTGGGGGGCAATACCACATCCAGGGATGGCACGGTTATTTGTAACGAATCACTGCCCGGCACCCATACGGTAATCCTGTACAAACTTTCACCTATGGGAGATATTGAGTGGACAAAATGCCTCGGCAGCCAGGTGGACAACAGCCTGTTTTCCATCCATATGTTTTCGGACCACCATTTCCTGCTTGGCGCCACCACCCGCACCTGGGGTATGGATGTGGACTGCGACCTCAAAGGCCAAACCGATATTTGGATCGTGGAGATACAGGACACCATCGTGGGGGTGCAGGAAATCCACCCATTGCAACTCATGCTTTATCCCAACCCCGCCACCACCCAAGCCTGGCTGCAACTGCCCGACAACTTGCCGTTTACCGCCATGCAGGTTGAGCTATACAGCCCCACAGGCAGGTTGCTGTACAGGGCGCAGCCCACAAGCCAGTTTCATAAAATAGAGGTAGCCAATTTGCCCAGGGGTTTGTATTTGGTGAGGGTTTGGGATGGGGAGAAGTGGTTGGTGGAGAAGTTGGTGG
>CALAZZ010000235.1 GCA_937926515.1 uncultured Bacteroidales bacterium
GCCGGGAAATAATCCCAGCCTTTTTGTAGTAGCGGGGGCAGGATTCGAACCTACGACCTTTGGGTTATGAGCCCAACGAGCTACCTCTGCTCCACCCCGCAATATACTTTTAAGTAAAGAACTTCATTTTTCACCATCCCAAAACATCAGTGATGCCTGAAAAAATGGGAGTGCAAAGATAATTTTTGTTTCTTTGCAATGCAAGTATTTTCTTAAAAAATATTCCCAATGACCCATAAATCAGGCTACGTCAACATCATCGGTAATCCGAATGTTGGAAAGTCAACCCTCATGAATGCCTTGGTTGGTGAGAAACTGTCTATTATTACCTCTAAAGCACAAACTACAAGACATCGTATCCTGGGTATAGTCAATGGAGAAAACTTCCAGATTGTTTTTTCTGATACTCCCGGTATCATCAATAAGCCTGCTTACAAAATGCATGAAGTGATGAATAAGTATGTGGAAACAGCACTGGTGGATGCCGATGTGATTCTTTATGTTATTGATGTAAAGGAAAAAACAGATTATACTGAAACCATAGAAAAGATTAAGTCAACCAGCATTCCGGTAATATTGTTGTTAAATAAAATCGATTTAATTACGCAAGAGGAAGTCAATGTGCTCATAAACAATTGGCAGGAGATGTTAACCGGTGCCTTGGTCATACCTATATCAGCTGTTCATGACTTCAATGTACAGAAAGTGATGGATAATATTCTGGAATTAATTCCCGAAAGTCCGCCATATTTTCCAAAAGATGAATTGACTGACAAATCCCTTCGGTTTTTTGTAGCTGAGATTATACGAGAAAAGATATTGCTCAATTACAAGCAGGAAATACCTTATTCAGTCGAGGTGGCTATTGAAGAATACGAAGAGGGTGACAAGCTTGACCGGATCAGGGCTATTATTTATGCTGCCCGTGAATCGCAGAAGGCCATTATTATAGGGAATAAAGGAAGCGCGATCAAGAGAACGGGCACTATGGCAAGGGAAGATATAGAAGCATTTGTGGGCAAAAAGGTCTTCCTGGAGCTAAGTGTCAAGGTTAACAAGGATTGGCGCGACAGTGATCTGGTTTTGAAAAGGTTTGGATATCAGGCATAATTTGAAGTTACATCATCATGGGAAATATAGTAGCTATAGTTGGCAGGCCTAATGTCGGTAAATCCACCCTGTTCAACAGACTTGTTCAGGCGCGACAAGCGATTGTAGAAGAAACCTCAGGCGTTACCCGCGATCGCCATTATGGAAATAGTTTTTGGAACGGAAAACACTTCGCCGTGATTGACACGGGCGGTTATGTGGTCGGTTCTGACGATGTATTTGAGGAAGAAATTCGCAAACAGGTTGCCCTGGCTATAGATGAAGCCAATGTGATCATTTTCGTTGTGGATGTGCGCGATGGGATACATGTCCTTGATCAGGAGGTGGCACTGATGCTGCGCCAATGCCGTAAGAAAGTACTTCTTGCAGTGAACAAAGTTGACAACTCAATGCTGATTGCAGAAGCGCATGAATTCTATTCGCTCGGCCTGGGTGAAGTATATACAATCTCAGCCATCAATGGCAGTGGCACCGGTGAGTTATTGGATGAGCTTGTTCAGCATCTGCCTGATGAAATGGAGGAACCTTCATCGGATCTGCCCAAGTTTACGGCTGTAGGAAGGCCAAATGTTGGAAAATCATCAATGATTAACGCATTTTTAGGTGCCGAGCGCAATATTGTAACTGATGTTGCAGGAACTACACGCGACTCAATACATACCCGCTATAATGCTTTTGGGATGGATTTTATACTTGTTGATACCGCAGGCTTGCGAAAAAAAGGCAAAGTATATGAGAATATTGAGTTTTATTCAGTTCTGCGCGCCATAAGGTCAATTGAAGAGAGCGATGTGGTCATTCTGATGATCGATGCTCAGGCCGGCATGGAAGGACAGGATCTGAATATCTTGCATTTGGCTGAGAAAAACAGAAAAGGAATAGTAATCGTAGTCAATAAGTGGGACCTGGTTGAGAAAGATTCGAATACCCACCTGGCTTTTGAACATGCAATTCGTGAGCGCACTTCTCCATTCACAGACATTCCGATCGTATTCACTTCAGTTTTGAATAAGCAGCGCATCTATAAGGTACTTGAAACTGCAAATCAGGTTTTTACGAACAGGCAAAGACGTATAACTACCTCAAAGCTGAATGATACACTGTTGCCCATAATCGAAGCCTCGCCTCCACCTGCTGCTTCAAGGGGGAAGTATATAAAAATCAAATATATCACCCAGTTAAAAACAGCTGCCCCACAGTTTGTCTTTTTCTGCAATCACCCGCGAGATGTTAAAGACAGCTATCGTAGGTTTCTGGAGAATAAATTGCGTGAAAAGTTCGATTTCACAGGCGTTCCAATACAATTATATTTTAGGCAGAAATGAGTTTGGATAGCATCAGGATCGACAAATGGCTCTGGGCAGCCCGGATTTATAAAACCCGAACACTGGCCGGTGAGGCATGCAAAGGAGGAAAAGTCAAGATAGATGACCAGGTGGTTAAACCATCACGTGAGATCAAATCTGGTGAGACGATTACGATTAAACTCGATCATCTGACCAAAACCGTTCAAGTGATCGGTTTGATTAAAAACCGGGTGTCAGCAAAACTGCTGGACGATGTATATATCGACCTCACGCCAGTCGAAGAGTATGAACGTCTGCAACTTATGCGCGAATTTAACTATGAACATCGCGAGAGGGGCACGGGCAGGCCTACAAAAAAAGAAAGACGCTTGATTGATGGGTTAAAATCAAAAATCAAACCTTAAGTACAATGGAGAAATTTTCGAAACAATTAAAACCGGTTTTATTAGGGATAATCTGGCTCAGTATTTCATCCTTGCTTCTCGGACAAAAGCATGAACTGATATTGCCCGCTAACGAACTAAAGGTCGCATTCTATAATGTTGAAAACCTGTTCGATACCATTAATGATCCTGATATTAATGATTCAAGTTACCTGCCCACCAGCCAGGTAGCCTGGAACACCGAAAGATACTTAACCAAATTGGATAATATTTCCAGGGTAATAGCGGCCATGGACACACTTGATTTCCCACACCTACTCGGTTTGTCAGAGGTGGAAAATAAGAAAGTGTTGCAGGATTTGATAAAGAACAGACAACTTATCGGTGCCGGTTATGAAATTGTACACTATGACGGACCTGACAGGCGCGGGATAGAAGTTGCCCTCCTATATAGAAGTCAGTATTTCACTCCCGTCTTTTCGCAATCAACCGAAGTGGATCGTGAAGGAATTGGCAGGTCGAATCCTCGTGATATCTTGTATGTTAAAGGAATTTTGACTAACCAGGACACCATACATCTGTTTGTCAATCACTGGTCATCGAGATGGGGTGGTGCTTCGGAAACTGCATATTTACGAAATCACACTGCACGATTTCTAAGAAAAGTTATTGACTCCCTCTTTACCGTAAATAGCCGGAATAATATTATAGTGATGGGAGATTTTAATGATAATCCTGATGATGAGAGTCTTAGTTTATATCTAAACGCCAAGTCCATTGAAGATGAAATACAGCCGGCTGCCTTATACAACCCGGCAATGAATTTATATTTGGAAGGAAAGGGCACCTCTTATTACAATAACAACTGGGACTTCTTTGATCAGATCATTATTTCCGGAAACTTGATCAATCCCGTCAATGGTGGCTGGATAGCTTCACGGATTGAAGTGGTCAAAAAACCATGGATGCTTTACCATCCACCAAGGGGCGGTGAACCAAGACCAAACAGAACCTCATCCACAAGAAGCTATTTTGGAGGCTATAGTGATCACCTGCCTGTAATGATGAGGTTTAGCTTGCAGAAAAAAAATAGGGAGGAAGATTCTATATTTAACTCATTATGAAGAAAAGTGATTATTCAGGGTTGCTCATTATCATTTCATTGATCAGATTGCCATCATCGTCCCACGACCGCCACATGCCTGTCCGCTCATTGTTGTGATATTGACCTTCAATCATTTTTTGTCCGTTGGGATGGTAAACCACAGCTTGACCTTGCCTTTTGCCATTAGCAAAGTTGCCTTCACTCCATAAGGTACCATCTTCGTACCATGATTTCCATAGTCCTTCTCGCTCACTATTCAATAGTGGACCTTCAAGATTTTTCGATCCATCACTGTAGTAGTGAATCTCGCGTATGGCTTCTAATTCACCTGCAACCTCAGCATACAGCCTGATCGTTTTTGGACGACCGTTATCCCAAATATCTATGATTTCAGAATCGGTAGCCACCGGTTCCCTTTTAGGTGATGAGCATCCGCCAATCAGAAACAAAAAAACTGATAGAAGCAATAGATTACGCATGTTACTATGGTTTAACGTTCGAATTTCAATCGCATTCCTTTGGTTGACTCATCAAAACGTCCATTTTCATAAACCAGGTTCCCGTTGATGAAGGTATGCGTAATAACAGAACCAAATGTGGTATGTTCAAATGGTGACCACCCTGCTTTATATAAGATATTCTTTTTCTCAACCTGCCAGGGCCGATCCGGGTCTACAATGACAAGGTCTGCATAATAGCCCTCTCTTATAAAGCCTCTTTTGCTGATGTTAAAACAAATAGAGGGATTGTGGCATAATTTTTCAACCATATCAGGTAAACTTATCATTCCTGCTTTATGTTTTTCCAACATGGCAGGTAAGAGGTGTTGAACGAGTGGCCCTCCGGCAGGGGCAGCAAAATATGGCCTTTGTTTTTCTTCAAGGCTGTGGGGTGCATGATCAGTTGCAACCACATCCAAGGTGCCATTTAGCAAGGCTTCCCATAATGCAGCCCTGTCGTTTGGTGTTTTCACGGCAGGATTCCATTTGATTAGATTACCCTTTTGTTCATAATCTTCATTGCTAAACCACAAATGATGCAGGCATACCTCAGCGGTAATATTTTTTTCATTTAATGGCACATCTTTTCTAAATAGCCTCATTTCTTTTGCAGTAGAAAGGTGTAATACATGCAGCCTGGTATTGTTTCTTGTGGCGAGTTCTACTGCATGGGAGGAGGAAGAGTAACATGCTTCTGCATCTCTTATCAATGGATGTATCGAAGCTGGTGCCTGGTCTCCGTAACGAGTATGGTAGAGTTTGTGATTGAGCCTGATTCTTTCCTCTGATTCACAGTGGGTTGCAACCAAACAAGGAGCTTCCTTGAAAATGGCTGCTAAAACCTCTTTATTATCAACAAGCATATTTCCGGTGCTGGAACCCATAAATACTTTTATTCCACAAACAGATTTCGGGTCTGTTTTAAGTATTTCTTCAATATTATTATTGGAGGCTCCCATATAGAATGAGTAATTCGCAATTGACTTCTCAGAAGCAAGGGCATACTTCTCTTCGAGCAACTCTTGAGTGAGGGTATTTGGAATTGTGTTTGGCATTTCCATATAACTGGTAATGCCTCCAGCAACAGCAGCACGGCTTTCGGTATGTATATCAGCCTTATAAGTCAAACCCGGCTCTCTAAAATGCACCTGGTCATCAATAATGCCTGGCAAAAGTAATTTACCCCTAGCATTTATCTGCTGATAATTTGAGTATTTCTTTGGTAATTCCTCGCCCGGGTTTGTTAAAACAGCTTCGATCAATCCGTTGCTGATTGCAACATCTGCTTGTTGTTCAATGCCCTCATTGATAACTTTTGCAAAACGTATCAGAAAGCTACTCATCACGGAAATTTTTATTTCACAGGCTTGATACGACCGAGTAAACCACGGAAACGCAACGATATCACACCCAGGACGGCCTCTTTAAATATTTTATTTGTCATTTTGGATTCACCATCAGTACGATCGGTAAAGATAATAGGTACTTCTTTAATGATAAACCCAAGTTTCCAGGCAGAGTATTTCATTTCGATCTGAAAGGCATAGCCAATAAACCTGATTTTATCCAGGTTTATCGTTTCCAGGACTTTTCGTTTCCAGCAAACAAAACCGGCTGTGGTATCACGTACTTTTAACCTGGTGACAAAACGAACATAGGCTGAAGCATAATACGACATCAGCACCCTGCCCATTGGCCAGTTAACCACATTTACACCATTGATATATCGCGAACCGACTGCCACATCTGCTCCATCCTTAGCACAAGCATCATATAACCTGGTCAGGTCTTTTGGGTTGTGCGAAAAATCGGCGTCCATCTCAAAAATGTATTCATAACCGTTTTTCAATCCCCATTTAAAGCCGTGAATATATGCTGTGCCAAGTCCTAACTTTCCTTTCCTTTCCTCAATGAATAAACGTTCCGGATACAAGGCAATCAATTTCTTAACGATTTTGGCTGTGCCGTCAGGGCTGTTATCCTCAATCACAAGAATGTGGAATTTTTTTTCCAGGCTTAAAACAGCATTGATAATTGCTTCTATATTAGCACACTCATTGTAAGTTGGGATAATAACCAAACTGTCCGACTTCATCTGCTGAGTATATGTTTGTTAATTGTTTTCTTCAATGAATTCTATCTGAGAGCAAAAATACGGTTTTTAAACAATATCAAACAGGGGATTATTCCTGTTGGATATCCCCTGTATTCATTTAATTAATTAATTGACAGAAAGCTATTTAACTTGATAAAGAAAAAGATAAATTTATATATTCATTGTATGAACTCCGGAAACTTATCTGACTTCAATGACACTCACTTCCCAGGCAGCAGCATAACTGGTATTAGACCTGTAACGTAATGCAATGTGTACCGAGCTTTGACCATCAAAGGTTGAGATATCAATATCCCCGGAGTCGACAAAATTCCAGCTATCACCACTTGGCATATTGGTAATTGTGATCTCGTTCCATGTACCTTGCTGGGTTGGATTTGACGACCCGTCATAATCAGATGAGATCATCACCTGCAGGAATTCCCATTGTCCAAAGACATAGTTGGCTGCCTGCCTTATGAAGAATTTAGTATCATTGCTGCCGCTCAGGTTTATGGAAGGGCTTATTAACCAATCCTCGTTGGTTGTATTACCTCCATCATAACCATTGATGTAGGCACAGCCCCCATCAAAACTAGCCCACTCCCAGGTTTTATCACCAGTCAAGCTATGAGTTGTGAAATTACCTAGTGTTGAATTGAAATTCTCTGAGAAGATTGCGTCACCGCCGCCGCCACCGCCATTGCCACCTTCCAGCTCAAAATCATTTGGTGTGCCGGGTGAGTCACGCAGTCCTGCAACCCCAAAATATGTGCGTAGCACACCTGTTACCTTAAGTTTTTTCTTGAAATTATCGGGATTGTCCAAAAGATTGACCTCTGACCGCAATGGCGTCCCTGCGGGAAGGTTTACGATTACGCAATTCATATAATTCGTTTCATTTTCGTTGTCAGCAAGCAGTACGTTTGTTGCTGAAGAAAATGGTGCATTGAAATCAATATCAGCAGATGAATTGACAGCGCTTGTCCCGGCTTTTACTGATCCAACAATGTATCCTTCTACCCAACCTACAACATATGGTGTAGCATTTTGATTTTCTATTGCCTGAGCTACATTAAAAGGCTCATCAAAAGTACCTCCACCTTCACCACCGCCACCACCGCCGCCATTATCTTCGGTGCCGATGTACACATCATCAATACGGAAAGAGGTGGACTCTGTTCCGCTACCCCTGTATTTGAATGCAATAAAAACATATTCCCCAGTCATATAAGCGGCCAGATCAATGTCGCCTGATTCTATCCATGCGTTGTCAGCATCGCTTTGGGAGGCTATTCTGGCATCTAGCTGTGTCCAGCTTGCTGCTGCAACATTTGCCCCATCATAATTGGTGGATGCCCAGATGGTGAGGCCGGTATTATCATTGTGTGCCCAGAATGCTTTGGCTGTTTTGAACCGAAGTTTTTTCTCCTCGTTCATTGTAACGGGAGGTGTTATCAACCAGGTGACCATACTGGTAAGGCCTGAGTTAAACCCTGTTGCTTGCGCATAACCATTTCCGCTGAAGATTTTGCCTTGCCAACGCCGGTTGCCTGATTCAGCAATATTGGTCCACCCCTCGAAATCAATGTCCTGATTCTCAACAGCTGCATCAAAACTTTCATCCAGTTCATCAATGGGGTTGAGCTCACCTGGCTCTCCACCACCGCCACCTCCGTTATCTTCGAAGTCGTTCACATCATCAAGATCACGAATGGTTAGTTGATAAGTATCTCTAAAAATACTTAATACACCGGTTATATTTCCTTTACCATCAGGGATAATTTCATAGGCAAAATCAGCAAAGCTACTGGTCCTTACGACAAACTGACTCGTGCTTATTTCATTCAGTCCTCGATTGGTGGCACTTACTCCCTGCACTGCCCAGACCTCACCGGCATCAATAAAACTAACATTCTCAATTTTTACGAGTGTGCTTATCATCTCTCTACTGAAGTTAGTAAGGCCAACAACAAGTGGTTCAGGTTTTGGGCCTGGTAAGCTATCTGCAAAAATGTGGTCTTCGATCATCACTTCGGGTAGCCAGCCAATGGTGCCCTCGTTGTCGTAACCCAACTGGATGAGGCCATTATAATCACCAATATACATACCCTTAGCTTTAACATAAATGCGCTGTCCGACTTTGTATTCGTTATAGGTATTGGTTTTATCAAAAGTTAGCTCAATGCCTCCCGTTTCATCCTGGATGATCATTTTTTTATAGAGGTTACCACTTTCGTCATTGGCAATGACAATGCCTTTGATGATGATATCTTCTTCGATCAAACTCAGTTGGTTGTTGTAGGTAGCCTTCAATTCAGCAATTGTGGTATTTGCCTCGAAATCAACAGTTGGGATGTAGAGTGGAGGGGCATCAAAATCTCCCTTTACGCATGAACTGACAGCGATGACAATAAGAAGTAAGCCTGCTAATAGATTATTTTTGGTTTTCATGTTTAACATCTTTATCTGATTAAAATGGTATGTATCTAATTAAAAGCGTAGTGCAAAATTCAGGAAATAATTTGTTCCCATCATAAAGAAATACCTGGGTGGGAATTTATCTACATTTTTTTCCTCGAAATCAAATCTGAGTTGTTCATATCCGCCTGAACTGATGGATTGGTTGTTGAGTATATTGTTTGCCATCAGATTGATTTGCAGAAAATACTTACGTTTGATCCTGAATGATTTTCCAATTGAAGCATCCAGGCTATACCCACCTGATAACATTTCCTGGTCAGTAATTCCCGGCAAACGGGGGTCGCCTTGTTCCATATTTTCAATAGCACGTTGTGTACGGCGTTCTGGGTTAAAGCTCAAATAAATATCATCAAAATAATTTAGATTCAAATTGACAAACAAGTATCTGGGGCCCACCCATTTCAATCCGAGACTTCCGGCGGTTTGAGGTGTTCCGGTAATGAAAAAGTTGGTTAAATATACCAGGGTTGTGGTATCAGGCCGTGAGCCATTATCAAAAGCAATGGTAGCATTAGGGCGGTTGGTGTAGCGGTAGTTACCCAGATTGAACGCACCTTGTAACCACACGTCGTAGGCCATATGCACCTCCCCTCCAAACTCAATACCTTGGTGCGTTGTGTTGATTCCAAACATAATATGATTAACCAGTGTTCTGAAATCATCATGATAAAATGTCAGAATTTGATTTTGATCCTTAAACTCGGTATGGTAAAGGGTAGCCCTGGCTTTTACCTGAGGTGCACGCACATGGAAACTCATTTCTGAGCTGAATATTTTTTCGCTTTTCAATCCTGGTGACACATCATGTCTGGTTCTGGGTGAAACAAATGAATTACGCATATAAGGTGCCTGCGTGAGATAGCCCAGGTTTCCTTCAAGAAAAAGCCGTCCCGAAAATTTGTAAACAGCACCACCCTTAAACCCAAAATCAATAAAATTGTGCTTTTGTGACTGTCCAAGAGAATTGTTTGGATGGCGACCATTACGCATATAACCTTCACGCCAGAAAGTTGTAGTAGACAGTTGACCTGCAAGGAAAAAATCAATTTTGCGGTAAGAGAAATCAGCGCTCATCCAAATCTTGCCGCTCTGCTGTCTCAAATCATAATCGTAGCCAAATACATCACCCTCCTTGATTACCCTGTTGGGATTGTCCAAATCATTTTGGATGATGTCGCCGCGACCGAAATCACGTTCTGCAAACTGGTCAATATCAACCCAGAAGCTACCACCCAATAAATCGTCCAAAGTTTTGAAATAATTAACCGTATAGTTTGACAGTTCCAGTCCTCTGTTCACAGTTATGTTTTCATTCACGCGATGGTTGATTGTGGTATTCAGGTTGAGGCTACTCATATCATTCCGGCGGTTTTCAATGATATAACGTGATTGTTTTCCTTCCATATCTGCCAAAAAGTTGGCTTGGTATAGCGCATTCCAGTCAACATGCCTTTTAGAAGGGTCATTGATCCATTTGTTCCTGACGGCATCTGCAATTTCAGGATCTTCAAACCAGCTTGGAAGATAGCGGTAGTAATCGGGTCTTGGATCGGCAGCTTTATACCAATTAAGTGCTGTGGTACCGGTTTCGCCAAACATATAGGACACGGTGGTGGTAATATTTGTCTGGGAATTGTATTTCCAGTGATGGTTAAGTATGAGAACCGGCTGGTTCATGGTTCTTACCCGTGAGTTACGCACTTCACCGTTTTGGTAACCCCAGTTGGGGCTATAATAGTTGTTACCCAGCATATCATACACCTCCTTGTAAGACCCCCCTTGCATGCCACGTCGCACAGGAGAAGCAAAAACAGTTAGCTCTAGTGAGTGCCTGTCATTTAATCTTCGTTCAATTCCCAGGTAATAGGCCCATGCATCGTAAAAAGTTCCTTTCACATAACCCTCATCGCCCCATCTTCTTGAGCCACTGACAGTGATTGCCCAATCATTGGCCATCATGCCGGTGGTATGAATGAACATGGTACGGTGGGTATAGCTTCGGTTTGAAAACGAATAGGTTAATTTTGTCTGTACCCGTTGTGCAGAAGGCCTGGTAATAATATTCGATATTCCACCAATATTGCCAAAGGTATTGGGTGCAACACTTAATCCGGTATGGTGGGTGCTGTTCCGTGTGGCATCGTTGAGACCACCCCATATTGCCCACAGGGTGCGACCAGTTTCAGCATCATTGATCAATGAATTTCCAATATAAGTTGGCGTAAGTTCATTATCGTATCCCCTTACCCTGAACCAGGCCTGACCAAAGCTGAAAGAGGCAAATGAATTGAATATATCTCCTGATGAATGAAGCAGTCCTGAGATGTTTTCGGTACGGGCATCATTATCCATATCAAGCAGCTCGATATTGAATTCGGGTATCTGTTGCGAATCAATGATTGATGCTGATGGAAGAAGCTCTATTTCTGGAATTCTGGTGTCGGTTCCTATATTAATCTCCAAAGATTTAACCTGGTAACCGGGTGTGCTGAAAACAAGCTCTGCTTTGCCAGTTCGTAAGTTTAAAAGTGTGAATGTGCCATCTTCATTTGTCAGTACTTGTCGTTCGCCCAGGCTGATTATAACTGATGGAATTCCCTGGCGTGTTTCAGCGTCAACTACCTTACCTGATACATTTCCTGATTGGGAATAAACAGATAAAGAGGTATATAGCACCATTAGAATGACTAAAAAATTTCGTATCATAACCGGTCAAGTTGGTTTATGTATTTGCTAAAATTATGGGGTGCGGTTGAATCAAGATTTTATTTTCGATTTTGAGTACAAAGAAACAAATTATTCTTGTGAATAATTAGTTAAACATGGCAATTCTTAATAAGTTTTGATACTTGTGATAAGTGTAAATTCTGCTTTACTAAATACTTTATTTTTGCTGGTGAATTTTCAACTATTCTGCTATGGTAAATAGGTATTTTATTCATGTATTTATAGGGTTGGCATTATTGGTTTTACTATTCTCTTTAAGACCAACTTTCAGTCAGGACCGAAAAGCGACAATTGCGTGTATTTCATTTTATAATGTTGAAAACCTGTTTGACACCATCGACAGCAAAGGTGTACGTGATCTGGAGTACACACCAGAAGGAAGCAAGGTATGGAACAGTGATCGGTATTGGGACAAGATTGGTAAAATAGCACGTGTAGTAGCTGATATAGGTACTGACCTTACTCCTGACGGGTCTGCCATTATCGGATTATCTGAAATTGAGAACAGACTGGTATTGGAAGACCTGGTGTCTGATCCCCAGATCAGTGGGCGCAACTATCAAATCGCCCACTATGACTCACCTGACCGTCGTGGGGTGGATGTAGCAATGCTATACCAGGAGAAGTATTTTACCTATTTATCCAGCAAACCATATTTGTTCAAACCCGAAGGCATGGATGATTTCTATTCGCGTGATGTCCTTTTGGTATCGGGAATATTTCATGGCGAACCTATGTACGTTCTTGTCAACCATTGGCCTTCACGAAGCGGTGGCGAGCGGCGATCACGCCCCTTACGAAATGCTGCAGCTAAATTGAATCGCCATATTATAGACTCATTGATGCATGTTGATCCTAATGCGCATATTCTGGTGATGGGCGATTTTAATGATGATCCGACAAATGAAAGCATGAGAAAACACCTGCGGGCCGTTTGGGACAAAAAGAAGATGAAACCCGGTGAGCTTTATAATCCCTTTTATGATTTCTTTCGCAGAGGAATAGGTACTTTGGCGTGGCGTGACTCATGGAACCTGTTTGATATGATTGTGATGAACCAGACTTTATTGACTGAGGACAGATCCAACTATACCTTCTGGCGGGCAGGTGTGTTTAATGAACGTTACCTTGTTCAGACTGAGGGGCCATTTGCGGGCTATCCTTTGCGCACCCATGCTGGTAATACATTTCTAGGTGGATATAGTGATCATTTTCCTGTGTATATCTTTTTGGTAAAGGAGCTGTCAAATTAGCTTGCTTCATCCTTTTAAGTTTCTCATACAATCATCTTGTTTCCAATAGCTCCATTTTATGGGTTGAATCGGCGTTGACTTAGCCTGCAACAGAATCATATTTCCGATTAATAAATTGACATTCAGTTAAAAAAGTATTACATTTGAAGTTAATTACTCAATTAACCCTAAAAAAAATTAAAACTTTAGAGTATGAAAAATGTACTTATATTGATGGCCTTTATTGCGTTCATGGTTGCTGGATGCAATCAGATTGCAGTACAAGATCAAGCTGAGCAAGCCAAACAGATCGAGGTTCTGGAAGAAGAAGCCAGACAAATCGACATGCTCGAAACAGAAATTGAAGATGCCGCCAAAGAGCTGGATGAATTATTAAATGAATTATAACCTAAAAAAGTAAGAAGAAATGAAAAAAGTGAAAATTTTTAAATTATCGGTCAAACTCATGCTGGTTGCATGTTTGATGGCCGGACCTGGTTTGATCGCACAGGACCTAGATGCAAAAGTTGAGCAGGCTAAGAAGGAACAAGACGTAAAGGAACAGGTGCAGCAAGAAAAAAAGGAAGTGAAAGTTGAAAAGGAAAAGTTAAAAGCTGAATCCAAACAGGAAGTGAAGAAAGCTGAGAAAGCTGGAGTTCAAGCTGTTGAGGTGAAAGCAGAGAAGACCGAACAGGCTGTGGAAAAGCTTGATGCCAAACAGGATGACAGAAAAAAATCATTGGAAAAGAAAAGCGAATCTGCTGAAGCCGAAAAATTGAACATCGAAGAAAAACTCAAGAAGGAGAAAGAACAGAAAGCTGAAAAGAAAGATAAGGATTACACCAAATCTCCGGACGAGGATCGTGTGCTGCAAGCCGAACAGGAAAGAGACCTGAAGCAAATTAAACTTGAAAAGTCCACAAAGGAAAATGAACTAAAAGCCATCCAAGCCAAAGAACGGCTGCGAAACGAGCGCGAAGAGCTGGAAACCGCTAAAGCTGAAAAAAAAATAAGTGATGAGGATTACAAAGCCAGGCTTGAGAAAATTGAACAAGCCGAGAAAGCTGCATCTGTACTGCACGAAAAAGTGGAACGTGCAAAACAAATAAAGACTGATAAGAAAGAGGAGTGAGGCCTAAAAGTTCACATAGAAAAGACACTGCTTCCGTTGGGGGGCAGTGTCTTATATTTTAGATATGTCAGCCGCAATGAAAATATTTTGTGACCAGATCAAGGATTTTCTTTTCATCCTTGCCTATTTCAGCACGTAGGTTTTTCCTGACTTCGACACTGGGACACCCTAAATATTTTTCCAAAAGTTTTCGCC
>CALAZZ010000236.1 GCA_937926515.1 uncultured Bacteroidales bacterium
CGGCCCTACAGGCCTAACACCTAAACCATAAGCCCCAGCTCAAGCATGCTTGGCTCAAGGGATTAGCTGCGCTGATCCCGTTGGAGGGGGTGTCAAACTTTTTGGATGCGGCCCTACAGGCCTAACACCTAAACCATAAGCCCCAGCTCAAGCATGCTTGGCTGGGGCTTATGGTTTAGGTGCCCTGCTGCGCAGGGCATCCAAAAAGTTTGCGGAGGAAGAGGGATTCGAACCCCCGGAGGCTTTGACACCTCAACGGTTTTCAAGACCGCCGCAATCGACCACTCTGCCATTCCTCCGCTGCAAAAGTAGTAAATTTTTAATTTTCCAATCAAAGAAATTATTGACCCCACTCTTCGATTATACCTGACCTATGCAGTTGGAGAAAGTTTAAGCGTACGGTTATGAATCTCCATAAGTTGATCCTGATTGATTAAATCACCAAAGTCACTGCCCGAAATGAGTTGACTTTCACTGCTGTTCATGCACTTGTAAATATTACCCGAAGTATGTATTTAATCAGTCGGGTACCTCAAAATTTCCTGCCTTTAACTGTCACTGTATAACCGTTTTCTTTATTTACTTGCATATTTCAGGTTTATACCATTACTTTTGTATATTTGGGGTAAGTTGTTCAATTGCATACATCGTGCTGAATAACAGTATAATACATTTGAAAATTAAGTGTTATGAAGAAAATATTACTTATACTTGCCGGCATGGCTTTCTGCCTGAATTCGGCATACACACAGGATAAAACCATCAGGGCTTATCTATCCTATGCTACTTTTTATATACCCGATTCAGGTCCCTTTATCGAAACCTACCTGGCCGTGGAAGGCAGCACTGTTGAATTTCTTGAAAATGAAGATGGATTATACCAGGCAACGATCGAAGTACTGATGATATTCAGGCAGGATGACGACATCATTGATTTTGCAAAGTATGAACTGAAAAGTCCGGCTATTGATGATGAGCTCAAAACCGATTTTGGCTTCATCGACCAACAACGATTTGCACTTGATGAAGGCGAATATGAAATGGAGATCCAGATCGCTGATGTCAACAACCCGGAAGCACCATCTTTTCTTACCTACGAAAAGATTTACCTGCAATACCCTGTTAACGAGATCCATGTGTCAGGCATCCAATTGATCGAACGCTTCAGCCGCACCAATGGTGAAAGCACAATCAGCAAAAGCGGATATGACCTCATTCCCGTGGTGTTCGCCTTTTACCCTGAAAGTGAAAATACTATGACCTTTTATTGTGAAATATACAATACCGAAAAAATATTTGGAGACGACACCCAGTACATGCTCAATTATTTTATAGAATCATTCGAGCATAAACAACTGCTGAACGATTTTTTCTTCAGGCGCAGAATGACCAGCAGCAATGTCAATAACCTCCTCAACAACATCAATATCGCCAGCCTGCCATCAGGCAATTACAACCTTGTGGTTGAAGTGCGCGACCGATTGAATGAACTTGTTACCAGGAACGAAGTGTTTTTTCAACGCAGCAATCCAAACATCAGTTTCAACCTGGATGACATTGTCGCGCTTACTATCGGCAACACTTTTGTAAGTAATATGACAAACAAGGACTCCCTGTCGGACCATATATTATCACTTGCCCCCATATCAACTGAAATTGAGCGTGACTTTGCGCTTAATATGGTGCGCGAAGGCAAGCTTGAAACCATGCAGCAATATTTTTATAATTTCTGGCTTAATCGCAATTACACAGAACCGGAGTTGGAATGGATCAGGTACAGCGAGGAGGTACAACGTGTAAATGCCTCATTCTCTACTCCAACCCGGAGAGGATACGATACCGATCGGGGCAGGGTATATCTGCAGTACGGACCGCCAAACAACCTAACCGAAAGTTACAATGAACCCGGTGCTTACCCTTATGAAATATGGCAGTATTATACCTTGGGCAATCAGAGGAACAAGCGTTTCGTTTTTTATTCAAAGGACATGGTGACCAATGACTTCTCACTGATCCATTCCGATGCCATGGGCGAATTGCCCAATTACCGCTGGCAGCATGAAATCTATAAACGGACATGGGACCCATCCGGCATTGATGATGTACGACCACCTGATGCTTTTGGCACACGAGCTTCAGACTATTACCGTGATCCGCGTTAATCCTCATGACGTCGTCAGCCCGATTGGCATAAGCTCAATTACCTTATATAAGCTGCAGCGCAAACAGTTTTGTTGCATGAAATTGTATGAGGCCAAAATTGGCCGTATTTTTGCCGGAACTTTGTTCCCAAAAATGAATTGACAGTTAATGAAGAGGATCGGCGCTAAAATTATAACCGGCATCATGTGGTTGCTTGCATTGCTACCTCTACGCGTGCTGTATTTTTTTGCTGACATACTCTACTTTTTTATATATTATGTCATCTGGTACAGGCGTCGGACCGTAGCAGAAAACCTGCGTAAGAGCTTCCCTGAAAAAACAAGGGACGATCTCAAGTCAATTGAAAAACAATACTATCACCATTTGACATACGTGATCATAGAGTTTGTTAAGATCAGGCACATTAACCGCGAAGAGATCACCAAAAGAATGAAGATCAGAAACCCTGAAATACTTCAGGAATTGTACAGTGAAGGCAAATGTGTTTTTGTAGCCTTAGGGCATTGTGGCAATTGGGAATGGCTGGGCCAAAAAATGGCAACCATTGACGGACATAAACCCTTTGCAATTTTCAAACCGCTGTCGAATAAATTTTTCGATAAACATATGCGCAAGCTCAGGGCACGCTTTCATGCACCAAACCTGATCGAATTCAAAAAAACATACCGCACCCTGATGCAAAACAGGCATACTGTAAATGCTGTTATTATAGCTGCAGATCAAACACCTACCAGGGGTGAAATCAATTACTGGACAGTCTTTTTGAACCAGGAAACACCATTTTTTCTGGGCATTGAAAAAATGGCCAAAGCACTGGACTATGCTGTTCTTTATTTTGACATTCGGCGTGAACGCAAGGGCTATTATCTCATCGATATCATCCCCATAACCAAAAAGCCCAGGGAAACAAAGGAATACGAAATTACGGAAAAGTACGTAAGTTTGCTGGAGCAAACCATCAGGGACGAACCTTACAATTGGCTCTGGTCGCATCGCAGGTGGAAGCACAAAAAGGTACCAAACTAATATGCCTACGGTAGCCGTCGTAATTTTAAACTTCAATGGAAAGGATTTTCTAAAAAAATTCCTTCCATCCGTCATTGATCACAGCCATGAACTTGCCGAAGTGATCGTGGCTGACAATGCCTCCACAGATGGTTCCATTGAAATGTTGAGCGAATATTTTCCGCTGATCAGGCTCATACAGAACAACAGCAACCAAGGTTTTTCTACAGGTTATAACCTGGCTCTCAATCAAATTGATGCGGATTACTATATATTGCTTAACAGCGATATTGAGGTAACAGCAGGTTGGATTGAGCCGGTAATCAATATGATGGAGCATGACAAGAACATTGCTGCCTGCCAGCCAAAAATATTGTCCTATAATCAAAAAGAGTATTTCGAGTATGCAGGTGCAGGAGGTGGTTTTATTGACAGCTACGGCTATCCCTTTTGCCGGGGCAGATTGTTTCAGGAAATAGAGAGGGATGAAGGCCAGTACGATGATGAGGCGGAAGTGTTCTGGGCGAGCGGTGCATGCATGTTTGTCCGTGCGGAGCTTTTCCACAAGATGGGTGGTTTGGATGATGATTTTTTTGCCCATATGGAAGAAATAGATTTCTGTTGGCGATTAAAAAATGCCGGCTACAAGATCATGTATTGTCCACGCTCCGTAGTTTATCATATTGGAGGAGGCACCCTGCCAAAATCATCGGCCAGAAAAACTTATCTCAATTTCCGCAACAACCTCTCATTGCTATATAAAAACCTGCCTGACAGAAGTTTCCTGCAAATCATCATCATACGCTTATTTTTGGATATGGCCGCCAGCCTGAAATTTCTTATCGAAGGCGGCTTAGGCGACTTTTTTGCGGTGGCCAGGGCTCATTTGCACTTTTACAGAAAAATACCTTTGCTTAAACGCAAAAGGAGCGCTTTGCTCCGATCTAAGGTCAAAGGCATCTATAGAAGGAATATCGCAATCCAGCATTTCTTGTTTCGAAAAATGAAATTCACCGACCTGAACCAGGAGGATTTTAACTAGCACTACTGTGTCGGTTGAGTCGCAGAGGTTTTTTCTCAGATCAAATAAGAATATCTTTAAAGATATAGGGAAAATAATCAAGCTTAGGGCAGGCTAAAGCAGAGTTTACATGACGCTTCACTTGACCGGCACTAAAAAGCTTTCTATTGCAATTCGATATCCCTGGAGCCCAAAGCCAGTGATACAGCCCTTGCAGCCTGCACCTGTCATCGAAATATGACGATATGCTTCACGTGCAAACAGGTTTGAGATGTGTACTTCCACCACAGGTGTGCGAATAGCCCTGATAGCGTCCGCAATGGCAACCGAGGTATGCGTATAGCCCCCCGGATTTAATATGATGCCAGCATAATTACCGGAGGCTTGATGCAGTTTGTCAATGATCTCCCCTTCTATATTCGTCTGAAAATAATCCAGATGATGGGTGTTAAACTGACGCTTAAGACCCTCTAAATATTCTTCAAACGATTGATTACCATAGATATCACTTTCTCGCTGGCCAAGCAGATTGAGATTTGGGCCGTTGATAATGAGCAGCTTCATGGTTGCATGTGTTTAGCGACAAAGATAAGTGAAAATAAACCATATGAAATGATGGAACAATCTACGAAAATCAACTTAGACAACTACTGTGAATACCCCACTATGTTCAAAACGAAACAGCGTTATTTTTGTAGGGGCCGGTTCAATGTCTAAAATGAATCAGCTAAGTAACAGCGTCTGCTTTGCATCACGGAAATGTTTCAGGCTTTGAGGTTTTCTATCCGGAGTTGCAGGCACCGCTGTTATTTGTTGTTCAACATCATCAAATACCTATCATTGCCTGCTATGGACCCACAGGATAAAACCACCTTACTTCAACCCTTTAACCACCTTCAAAACCTGCTGATGGTTGTTGCTGAATACATGTATTATAAACACACCTGCATGCAGTTGATTTAATACCCCCTCAAGCACTGCCTCCGGTGCAATATTATTGTCAATACGCGCCAGGAGCCTTCCTTCCAGATCATAAACTACAACACTGTGAATGGTTGTGTCCAATGCAAGCACTTTCACCTGATTACCAAAAGGATTGGGATACACCTTGATCAGTTGTGGTTTCTTTTCTTTTTGTTGCCTGAGTGATGTGAGTATGGTATTGGCCAGCATATAGTCAGGAATGCCATGTCCCATGAAGTTATCAGGATTGGAAGCCCTGCTTCCGCTTTGCATGATGGCATTCTTGATATCCAGGTTGGTAAATTCAGGATTAGCCTGCCACAAACAAGCCGACATTCCGGCTATGATCGGCGATGAGAATGAAGTGCCGTTACTACTCCCAAAGCTTGAACTACCGGAAGCCACAGCTGTACCCTGCCCTCGTGCCATCACATCGGGTTTCAGCCTGCCGTCAAATGTCGGACCCTGAGAGCTGAATGAAGCACGATTGCCATCTCCATCCACAGCACCAATAGAAAACACATCAAATCCATCTGCAGGTGCGCCTATATATGGATACTGGCTGTTTGAGCCGGAGTTGCCTGCGCTGTTCACCACCAGTATGCCCTTGCTGGCTGCAATATCTGCACCAATGGTTACAATGCAGGTGTTTCCATCCATATCTTCATGTGTATGATCATGCTCCGGCATATCGAAAGTGATATAACCAAGTGAGGAATTGATAATGTCAGCTCCCACACTATCCGCAAATTCAGCTGCCGATACCCAATTGTACTCTTCGATCAGATTTTCACTAAAAACATATTCCGACCTAAGCAGCCAGAATGCTGCTTTAGGCGCTGTGCCAACCAATTGTCCCGGCACATTGGCACCTATGGTGCTCAGCACCGCTGTTCCGTGCGAGCTCTGTGTAAACACATCACCACCGGGCTGCACAAAATCCTTGGTGCCCAGTATCTGTCCATTGATCCATAAGCTGTCGAAAGCAGGGTGAACATCTGTATTGCTATATCCACCATCAAGCAGTGCGATGACCATCCCTTCACCTTTGAAGCCATTCGCATGCAAGGGTATCCCGTTTATCTGATGGATCTGAGTGTAACCATTGCCATAATTAATCCAACCCGGGCCATGTTGTGATTTCACAAAAGGCGCATGTTCATCAGAAATGCTTTCATTGGTAAAAAACAACTTTTCCTTGACAATCGGTGGGTTATCAGCTGATGAGAGTGTACGAACCGATACCACAAAAGGCAGTGCATTAATCGCATCCAACACAGCCTGATTCGAAGTTTGAATGGTGACTCCATTCAACCATTTAGATGGAAAAAGCATGCCCGGCCCTTCAGCTGCCACAGCCTCTATATAAGCAGGATTAACAGGGATATCCTGTTCGATGATCTCAATATTCTGGGCCATCCGTCGCTCAATGGCACGTTGAGTTAAAAAAGCTTCCGGTTCATTGATGGAGTAGGGTGAATCGTTTTTATCACTGAATTGAATGAAATAAGTATCAGGCCCTATCTGAGCACTCAACATTGAGGTAAAGAAAACTAGTAAAAAAGATAAAACTAAGGTAGATTTATTCATCATTTAATTTTTTGAGGTAAAAGACAAAGTTAGAATAAAGTTTCTAATCAATTATATGCAAGATATTATTGCGTGATCCAACATCAGGCACTCGTTTGCTGCCCAATCTTATTTCCTTTACAGGCAAGCTGCCAGGCACGTCAATCACCACCTGCCTTTCTCCGGATTGCCAGATAGAGGTAGGATATTGCATCTCAATGGTGCTGTCGTCCGTGAATGTAATTAAGAGCTCAATGGGCAAGGGAAGGCCTCCTACATTACTAATTACCAGCTTTCTATCTCTGGTATACTTGTGTATGGCAAGATCGGGATAGGCCGACTCATAAAACCACGGTAAAATAAACCAGTCCAACCTGGCATTGGTCACACGTTCGAAGGTATTGAAAAAGTCCAGCGGCATGGGGTGCTTCCCCTCCCACTCTCGCATGAAAACATGCAATGCTTTTAAAAACAATGCTGTGCCCAACGCATTTTCCAAAAAATGGAATGCCATGGCCGGCCTGACGTAAGATGAAATCCTCAAGGCCGCATAGTCGGCACCAAGAAGGTGGTTGGGTACCATGGGGGGTATATCCATTTCAGAACCCGCATGGTTTATAAAAGTTTGTACTGAGCGTTCAACATAATTATAATCCGGGAATAAGCTATCCACAAGAACATGAGGCCAAAGGCTGGCCCAACCTTCATCCATCCAGGCATGTTTCTTCTCGTTGGTGCCCATCATAAATGGGAAATAGGAATGTGCAATTTCATGAAATGTAAGTCCAAATATACCAGGCTCATCCTCAGGGGCACTATTGTTTGCCATCATCGGTGTTTCCATGCCTCCACTCCTGCGTCCATTGCAAAAATTTGTCATTTGCGGATAAGGAAAAGGAAGCCCAGGCATTACTTCTGACATATACAATATGCTTTTTCTGGCGTATTCCGTAACTTGATCATAATTTATTGCGCCATCAGGATAAACTGCATCTGTTAGGGTACGTCTTCCTGTTTCAGCATCCACAACCAAACTCACCGCATCCCAATTGAAGCCAAGGGCTGCTCCAAAGCTAAAATCAGGAACCTGATCCGCTTTGAAACGCCATGTAAGTTTTTCTTTATCAATAGTAACATTATCATTTATATAATCCTCCCGGCTTATAATACTGATCTTCTCATCACTTTGCCAGGCACGCTGATAGCGATCGAGAATCAGCGGTTTAAATACTTCCTCAGGGTTGTCCAGGACACCGGTTGCCCAAACAACATAATTACCCGGAAGGGTCAATTGAACATCATAATCTCCAAACTCATTATAAAACTCTACACTTCCACCATAGGAGATCATATCCCAACCATCCAGGTCGTCGTAGACGGCGATCTGAGGATACCAATATGCCAGAAAAGCTATTGAATCGCTATAACGTCCCATACGCACAGTGCGTGTAGCGGGTATCTGAACACTCCATTCAAGCTCCACCCTATTCTCAGAATGGGGAAGTATTTCAGCAGGTACGATCAATTTGGTTCCTGATCTCTTTAAACTTCTTCGGCTATCTGTATCAATCTGGAAGTTATTGATTATCAACTTCTCGATCTGAGTTCCTTGATGAAGGTCCACATCACCGACATCCCAATCGCGGCTATTTCCTTTGCGGAATATATCCTGGTAAATATTGAACACCAAAACAGACAGCGTATCAGGACTGTTATTCAGGTATTCAATACCGGCATGTCCCCTGATCATATTCTCATCAGGAAAAAATTCAGCACGTATGGTATAATTGGTAGCATTCTGCCAATAATTCACTCCGGGACTTCCATCATAGGACCGGGTTTGCTTCTCAATGGCATCGCGGTACTCTTTAAACAGATACCTTCCGGTTTGCTGCGTTGTACCATCCCATGCCAGCAAAAGAAAAAGGCTAATGACGATCAATTTTTTCATAAGTCAATATTTCATTAATGGGCTAAATTTAGAAATTATTAGCTATTATGGGATGCATAAAAAAGTTAACGGTCAATATCTGCCAACTAACTCCAGAATTATCCCATCCATTCCAACCAATTTTGTTATTTTGCATAAAATAAAACAAGCTGTCAGATCATGAAGATGAAAAGTATT
This sequence comes from uncultured Bacteroidales bacterium, assembly GCA_937926515.1. Classification (GTDB taxonomy): domain Bacteria; phylum Bacteroidota; class Bacteroidia; order Bacteroidales; family F082; genus CALAZZ01. Next base: position 8,850 of record CALAZZ010000236.1, read on the forward strand.
AATCCGTTCTCAAACACCTTAATAGCAGAATTTCAAACACATAATCAGGATGAGGTAAGTCAGATTATACATAAAATGAACGCATCTTTCGTGCAGTGGAAGGATACCTCTATACAGGAACGATGTAAGTTTGTTGGCAAACTGGGCACTTTGCTCGAATCGCAAAAAACAGAGCTGGCCATGCTGATCACCAATGAAATGGGCAAACCCATCCGGGAGGCGACGGCAGAGATCGAAAAGTGTGCACTGCTTTGTCGTTATCACAGCAAGCCCGAAAATGCAGGGTTAGATCCCATCCTCGTTGAAACTGAGGCCGAAGAATGCTATGTTGGTTTTGAACCTTTAGGGATCATCTTTGCCATCATGCCCTGGAATTTTCCTTTCTGGCAGGTGATGCGTTTTGCTGTGCCCAACCTTGTTGCCGGAAATGCAGCCTTGCTCAAACATGCACCCAATGTAAGCGGTTGTGCCCTGGCAATCGAAAAATTGTTTAGCCAGGCTGGTTTTCATGAACAGCTTTTTCGTGTGGTGATCATCCCACATGAGGAGGTTGAACCAGTGATAGCTAACCCTTTGGTAAAAGGAGTAACCTTAACCGGAAGTGGCAGGGCAGGTAAGGCCGTAGCATCACTTGCTGGTAAATACTTAAAAAAAATTGTATTGGAACTTGGGGGGTCTGATCCTTTCATCGTCTTTGCTGATGCCGATATTGGCAATTCATGTATGGTTGGCATTCGCTCACGGATGAATAATGCCGGACAGGTTTGTATTTCGGCTAAAAGATTTTTTGTTGAAGCCGGCATTATGGACGAATTTACCGGCGAAACCATATCACTAATCGAAGGGCTCAAAGTTGGTGATCCCCTGCTTAGTGAAACAGACATCGGCCCGATGGCACGGCCTGATCTGGTTGATCAAATTGAAAAACAAGTAAGTGACTCCATCAATTTGGGAGCTAAATTACTTTATGGAGGCCACCGTCATCCGGACAACCCGATGATCTATCTACCTACACTGCTCACAGGAGTAACCAATGAAATGCCGGTAATGAATGAGGAAACCTTTGGGCCGGTATCTGTTTTAATACCTTTCCAAACAACTGAAGAAGCTATACGGCGTGCCAATAGTACCCATTTTGGGCTTACAGCATCGGTTTGGACCGGCAACATCAATAAAGCCAAATATGTTGCCAATCACTTGCAAGCCGGGGCTGTTTTCATCAACAGCATGACCAGGTCTGACCCCAGGCTGCCATTTGGCGGCATCAAGGAATCGGGCTTTGGCCGTGAGCTGTCGTCATTCGGGATCAGGGAATTCTGCAATGTAAAAACCTTTTGGATCGATTAATCATGCGAATAGACATTATTACAATTTTCCCGGAAATGTTTACGGGGCCTTTTTCCGAAAGCATCATCAAACGTGCTGTTCAAAAGGGGCTTGCTGAAATTCATTTGCACGACCTCAGGGATTTTACCACTGACAAGCATAAAAGGGTTGATGACTATGCATTTTCAGGTGGTGCAGGCATGGTTATGATGATTGAACCTGTCGATCGTTGTATCACACATCTGAAATCAGAAAGAGATTATGATGAGGTGATCTACTTAAGCCCTGATGGAGAGCAGCTCAACCAAAGCATTTCAAACACGCTGTCCCTCTTGAAAAATATTATCTTGCTTTGCGGCCATTACAAAGGTGTAGATGAACGCATTCGAGAGCATCTGGTAACCCGGGAAATATCGATTGGTGATTATGTACTTTCAGGAGGAGAGCTCGCCGCTGCCGTATTGACCGACAGCATGATCAGATTGATCCCCGGCGTACTCAATGATGAAACTTCTGCACTGTCTGACTCATTTCAGTATGGACTGGTATCACCACCGGTTTATTCCCGGCCACGTGACTATAAAGGATGGAAGGTACCTGATATATTACTTTCCGGCCATGAGCGCCATATTGCTGACTGGAAGCTGAATCAGGCCATTGAACGCACTCGCCTCAGGCGACCTGATCTGTATGAAAAATATAAAAAAATCAACGAATAATTTTTGATACAAAAAATAACTGTATATTTGCACTCTTTTTTGGAAGTAGCACCCAATAATATTTAACTTAAAATGAGCAAGAAAGACTTAATGCAGTTTGTTGAGGATCAGGTAGCCGTGCAAGAGTTTCCGGCTTTCTCGGCAGGAGATACAGTAACAGTAACCTATAAAATCATTGAAGGCAACAAAGAACGTTTGCAGAAATTTCAGGGTGTTGTTTTACAACGGGTAGGCAGCGGGCCAACCGAAACCTTTACGGTTAGAAAAATATCGAACAATATTGGTGTTGAAAGGATTTTTCCCATTTCCTCTCCTTTTATCGATAATATATTAGTAAACAAAAAAGGACGGGTACGCAGGGCAAGGATATTTTACCTGCGTGATCTGCGCGGTAAGAAAGCAAGAATTAAGGAAGCCCGCAGGTAAATAACATAAGCATAATTGATTGTCACAGCCTGGCCATTACAATGCCGGGCTTTTTTATTGTTAGATCGATCCGCCTTGAGTCCGCTGTTTCAACACCTCATAACAAGCCATACCGACAGCAACCGATACATTTAACGATTCGGTTTCACCCACCAGGGGGATGCGTAAACTCATATCAGCAAGTTTCAGATAAGCACTAGAAACACCGTCCTCTTCCGACCCCAGCAGCAATGCGACAGGACCTTTAAGCTCACTATTCCAAATATTACGATCACTTTTTTCGCTGATTGCAACGATCTGCAAGCCGCTTTCCTTTAGAAATGTCAAGGTGTCCTTGAGCTTTTCTGCCCTACAAACAGCAATTCGATTCAAGGCTCCTGCAGATGTTTTAACGGCATCGGCATTGATGGTGGCCGATCCCCGTGTAGGCACCAAAAGAGCATGAACACCCATGGCCTCGGCTGTGCGTGCTATGGCACCAAAATTCCTGACATCTGTGACCCTGTCCAACACAAGTATTAGTGGTGTATCACCTCTTTCATAAAGCATCGGGATCAACTGTTCGATCAATTGATAGCTTAGCTGCGACATGAAAGCCACCACACCCTGGTGGTTCTTACGTGTTAGCCGGTTAAGCTTCTCATTAGGAACATATTGCAAGGGCGTCCCATGCCGGTGTGCAAGTTGAATGACCTCACTCAATTGAGGTGACCTGCCCCCCCGAAGCAGAAAAATTTTCTCAATCTCCTTCCCTGCCCTGTATGCCTCAATTAATGGACGAGTGCCGAATATCATTGAATTATTTCTGTCTGCCTTCATTCGTCAATCTATTGATGATCTTATATTATCAATGGTAAAGATAAGGTAATAAATATTCTGCTGTGGCACTGATTTGAAAAAAGGGATTATTTTATGTAATTTAGATGATTCAATTAAATCTGCCTCTGGATGAAATACAACATATTGATGCTACCCTTACTCATCCTCCTTTATATAAGGCCGGTAGGTGCGCAGTTTTACCAACCACCACAGCCATTAGCTGAGCAGTCGGAGATTAGGTCATGGCTCGAAAAAGAATTAATTTACCCGGAAGAAGCACTTAGCAGCAAAACACAGGGCAAGGTAGAGGTTCATTTCGCCGTTGATGAGAATGGTCAGGCATCCGATTTCAGAATAAGTGAAGGCCTGAGCGAAGACCTCGATAAGGAAGCCATTCGTCTGGTTAGAAAGCTGCAATGGAAACCTGCAATGAATGCAGGACAAGCTGTTGAAGCCCATCACTCCTATAGCATACGTTTCAACATACGTCAATACAATCGAATGGTTCGAAATCGAGGATACACCCTGCGTGAAAATCCGTATGAACCTGTTGATACGAGCCAAAAAATCTATAATTTTGGCACGCTTGATAAGGCACCTCAACCATTATTTAGTGATGAATCCATAGGTCTGGCTCGTTATATTCAACAAGAATTGAATTATCCGTCAACCGCGCTCACTTTAAGTATAAGTGGTACAGTTAGCCTGGCTTATGTGATTGAGGAGCATGGACTTGTATCGAATATACATATAGTGCAATCTGTAGGAGGAGGTTGCGACAACGAAGCCATCAGGTTGCTGCAGGATATTGAATGGATGCCGGGAATCAAAAATGATACAGCAGTGCGCAGTTATGGAAAACTGGATATCATATTTCGACTGCCGGATGGCTCAAGGCAGCAAGCGGTGCCCAATCAGCAGCAAAGAAGCATGTAATTCCATTTATTATAATCAACAAATAAACACTACCTATGAAACGAACTATGCTGACTGCCATGATCATCCTCATGGCCTTCATGAACGCACAAACTCAGGAAGAAGAATCAAAACCATGGACATCAAAAGGAATCATTAGCTTAAACTTCTCGCAGAGTCATTTTTCAAATTGGGCTGCCGGAGGCGAAAATGCATTTAATGCAGCTTCAAAATTACTCTATGAACTCAATTTTGCTGATGACAATACTAAGTGGGACAATACATTCGATTTTGCATTGGGCTACAGCCTGCTCGGTGATGCTGACCCCATAAAAACGGATGATAAGATAGAGATCAACTCACTTTATGGCATCAAAGCTGCTGAGAAGCTGTTTTATGCGGCTTCATTTTCATTTAAGTCACAATTTGTTGATGGCTTCGATTATAAAACCGACAGCACCACCCCAATCTCGCGACTATTTGCACCGGCATATGTTACGCTTGGACTGGGTATTGATTGGGTACCGAATGAACATTTTGAACTTAATTTTGCCCCACTTACCGGCAGGCTCACTTTTGTCACCGACCAGGATTTAGCTGATGCCGGAGCTTTCGGCGTAGAGCCTGCGACCTATGACGAAGCAGGAAACAAAACAGCTGATGGTGAAACCATGCGGTTCGAGTTTGGTAGCAAGGTCATAGCCAGGGCCAATGTTGATGTGGCCACCAATGTGAATTTAAGCGCCAAACTCGAATTATTCAGCGACTACCTTAAAGATCCTCAAAATATTGACATTGACCTGCAGGCCCTACTCACAATGAAAATCAACGACTGGCTCAACGCCAATATTGCAGCACATATGATCTATGATCATGACATTATGATCCTGGACAAAGATGATAAGCTAGGTCCACGCACGCAGTTCAAGGAAGTTTTTAGCCTCGGAATTTCATATAACTTCAGATAATTTTGAAAAGAATTGGTTTATTATCGGATACACACGGCTTTTTACATCCGCGTGTATTCGATTTTTTTGTTCCTTGCGATGAGATCTGGCACGCCGGCGATATCGGCAATATGACTGTAGCCAATCAGCTTGAGCAATTCAAACCTTTTAAAGCTGTATATGGCAACATTGATGATCATCAGATCAGGACCAGATATCCGGAGCAGCTCTTGTTCAATTGCGAGTCCGTAAAAGTATTTATCACACACATAGGCGGGTATCCGGGCCGTTATGCCAGCGGCATTGAAGAAAGGATCAAAAAAGAACAGCCCAAACTGTTTATCTCAGGACATTCACATATTTTAAAGGTCATGCCGGACCATAAAAATGGATTGTTGCACATCAATCCGGGTGCTGCCGGTAAATATGGGATTCACAAAGTAATTACCCTCGTACGATTCAGCATCATCGACCATCAGATTGAAAATCTGGAAATCAACGAAATCGAAAGAAACCAACTTGCCTAGCGAAGTCTGTCAGCCGACCTGATTAATTTGATATCCTTTTGTATTCCCCTTGTAGCCAGGAAAAAGAAAAGAAGCGCAATAACAGGTAAAAATATTCCAAATTCATAATCGGCCTCAGCACCTACACGCTTTGCGATATAATCCGAGTAAAAGAAAAACAAAGCAGCTATTTGTGCAAGGGTAAAGAACATGCCCATCCTCACAAACTGCAGCTGACGCCGCAAGTCTTTGTACATCCAGATGGCAAGCAATGCAAGTGCCCCTATGATGGCTGTTAGTAAAATAAGTGGCAAGGTGAATGCCGATTCAACAAATGGAGTGCTGTCAGGTATATGATCTTTTACCTGATAAACGTAAAACTCTATGGTATGCATATTACCATAAAACCAGGCTACAGGAAAGAAAAACAGCAATAAAGCCGAAATAGCCGCCAATATGAGGTAAACACTTTGTATGCGTTGAATCATAGATTGAGTGTATTAATTAACTTTGCAAAGATACAAATTGCAATATCGCTGACAAACAATGAGCAATATTGTACGATTGACTCCGTTTAATAATTGGATAGAGTTAAGCAATTCTTCAAAAAAAAATGCTAAACATATAAAAACTTGCGTTATTATCAAGAAGTTTCATATCTTTGTGGCACTTTTTAATACCATCTCCTTTTTTACTTCTTGTTTTTTCAAATCGTGATTCATCAATCATTGTTTTCATAATCAAACCGGACTAATTTACGTAAATTCTCAAATCAAAATACTAGTCAAATGTATGATATAGTGGAGCTTAACAGTAAGCTTGTAGGCGAACTAAGAGAAATCGCCATGGAACTGAATATCCCTAAAGTGGACAAATTACTCAAACAAGATCTCATTTACAAAATTTTGGACCAGCAAGCCTTGATGCCCGCAAAGAAACCCAAACCAGAGCAGACTAAGTCTGAAAAACCTAGCAAAAGCAAACGCGCTCGCATTCCAAAAGAAAAGACAGCAGCAAAAAAAACTGATTCGCCTGAACCAACAATAAAGGCAGATGCGGTAAAACCTGAGAAGAATCCTGAGACTGCCAGCAAACAGCCTACGGAAGAAACTCACAAAGAAACCGAACCAAAGGGACAGGGTCGTAAGCCGGAACAGAAGCCAAGGCATGACCACAAATCCAAACAAAACAAACCGGAACATAAAGCGGAGCTCACTGTGCTCGAAGAAGAAAGTATCAGCAAGCCTGGAACGCAGGAGGCCGACAAAGCCAGAGAGCAAAAGAAGCAAGATAATAAACCACCTGAAAAAGTTGAAACCGAAGCCCCAAAAAGGGAGCAGCCCAAGCATCACCGCAAGCGCGAAGACTTTTCTTTCGAATTCGAAGGTGTTGTTTATGCAGAAGGCGTACTCGAGATCATGACCGATGGCTATGGCTTTCTTCGTTCATCCGATTACAATTACCTGAACTCTCCTGACGATATCTATGTGTCACAATCGCAGATCAAACTTTTTGGACTCAAAACCGGCGATACCGTCAAGGGAACAATCCGCCCACCGAAAGAAGGAGAAAAATACTTTCCTCTGATTAAAGTTGAATTGATCAATGGTCGTACACCTGAGGAGGTCCGTGATCGCATTCCCTTTGATTTTCTTACACCATTGTTCCCTGAAGAAAGATTCAAACTTACCGGGCATAAAGAGGCAAGCATCTCTACACGCATCATGGATATGTTTGCACCCATTGGAAAGGGGCAACGCGGATTGATAGTTGCACAGCCAAAAACGGGTAAAACTGTGCTCCTCAAAGAGGTGGCCAATGCCATCGCAGCGAACCACCCGGAGGCTTACCTCATCATTTTATTGATCGATGAACGCCCGGAAGAGGTAACGGATATGGCCAGAAGCGTGCGGGCTGAGGTGATATCATCAACTTTTGATGAGCCGGCCGACAAACATGTAAAAATTGCAAATATCGTTTTGGAAAAAGCCAAACGCATGACCGAGTGTGGTCATGATGTGGTCATTTTACTTGACAGTATTACCAGGCTGGCCAGGGCATACAACACTGTATCACCGGCATCCGGTAAGGTATTGTCGGGTGGTGTGGAAGCCAATGCCCTCCAAAAGCCAAAACGCTTTTTCGGTGCTGCCCGCAAAATTGAAAACGGTGGTTCACTAACCATTATCGCTACTGCCCTGATTGATACAGGCTCGAAGATGGACGAGGTGATCTTTGAAGAGTTTAAAGGAACAGGAAATATGGAGTTGCAGCTTGACCGTAAATTATCCAATAAACGTATCTGGCCTGCTATTGACATTGTAGCATCATCCACACGTCGTGAAGATCTGTTGCTTGAAAAAGAAATGCTGCAACGAATCTGGATACTGCGCAACCACCTGGCCGATATGACACCACTCGAAGCTATGGAATTCCTTAAGGACAAAATGAGATTTACAGATACGAACGAGGAGTTCCTAATCTCAATGAACAGTTAATTCCCTGAACAATGTAAAGTAATTTATAAAAACTGCACTCGTCTGAATGCAGTTTTTTTTTATAGCTGATCAGTATCCAACCCATTAAAACTACCTGAGCTCATTAACAAAAGGATCGAATTGGTTGATACTTCCGGTTTCATGAATGCCAGAAGTTTTTTCACATCACTGAAAACAAATAATTTTGGATGTCCAAAAGCCTTCCTGATCCGATCATGATCCAGTTCAGGCAATCGTTTTAAAGCGACCGCATGCGGATCATAAAACACAACTGCCAGATCTGCCTTATTGAGGGTGTGTTGATATTGATCAATGAATTTCTCATTTAAACTTGAAAATGTGTGAAGTTCAAGGCAGGCAATGATGCGCTGAGCGGAATACTGCTCCCGTAAAGCAGCAACACTCGCCCTCACTTTGGATGGTGCGTGTGCAAAATCACGAAAAATTAATATATCATTTCTATCGGTCAGCAATTCAAGGCGACGTGATGCCCCGGTGAAACTGCCAATAGCACCATAAAATTGCTCATCATCAACTCCCATTTCACGACATACCATTCTGGCAGCATTTAAGTTGGCCATATTGTGGCTGCCAAAAATTTGAAGCTCAGCCATTTGATCATCATCTAGCAGCAGTTGGGTGTGGGTGCCCGATATTGTATGCGGATGAACTCCGTAAGCTACTTTGCGACCCTGATATGATGAAGCAATGCGCTCTACCTCTATGTCATCATCGAAATAGATCAATGTTCCCCCCTTCAGAATTGAACCGGCGAAAAGTCGAAATTGCTCCAAATAATCCTGATAGTCCGGAAACACATTGATATGATCCCATGCAATGCCACTGATCACGGCAATATGAGGCTGGTAATGTAGAAACTTCGGGCGCGGATCTATCGGTGAGGTCAAGTATTCATCTCCCTCCATGACCATCCATCGGGCTGTATCAGTGAGGCGTACCATCACCTCAAAACCGTCAAGCTGTGCACCTACCATATAATCGGTTTCTATGTTGAACTTTGCCAATACATGCAATACCATGGCAGTAATTGTCGTTTTGCCGTGACTTCCACCGATCACAACCCGTTTTTTGTTAATCGACTGCTGAAAAAGAAATTCAGGATAAGAATAAATCTTTAATTTAAGCTCTTGTGCTTTAAGTAGTTCAGGGTTGTCCTTACGGGCATGCATACCCAAAATGACTGCATCAATATCTGATGTAATAACCTCAGGATTCCATCCTATTTGCTCAGGAAGCAACTGGTATTTCGCGAGGCGGGAACGAGAAGGTTCAAAAATCTCATCATCCGATCCGGTAATTACAAAGCCTTTTATTTTCAGAGCGATGGCCAGATTATGCATGGCGCTGCCACCAATGGCAATAAAATGAACTCTCATTTATAGATGTAATTTGTGATCACCAAAGGTAGCCAATTCGTTCGCAATCTTATTAAATATTGTAAACCCAAATGCAATTGAGCTTGCCTGCATTTATCAACCATGCAGGTCAACAATCCAGAACTGAACCTGAAGCCATGACATCAAGATCCATTTTTTGCTTTTTGCATACATCAAGGTCATTTTCAGTACGAAAAAAAATAATGTACATTTGTCCTGCCTTCTAAAACCAATATTCTTAATATGAATCAACAGGATATCAGTAGTTTAAATGAAAACCTAAGCAAGCTTGGAACTGATGAAATACTGGGCCAGTGTGTGGAATCATTTGGTGATAAAATTGCTTTTGCTAGTAGTCTTGGACTTGAGGATCAGGTTATCACGCATATAATTGCAACAAATAATTATCCCATTAAGATTTTTACACTTGACACCGGACGATTATTCCCCGAAACCTATGATCTGATCAGTAAGACAAATGCCAGGTATAAGATCAAAATTCAGGTTTGTTTTCCTGACTACAGGGAGGTTGAGGATATGGTCAATGAAAGAGGCATCAACCTGTTTTACGAAAGCATTGAAAACCGGAAGTTATGCTGTACAGTACGTAAAACCAAACCGTTGATGAGGGCGATGCAAGGCCTTGATGCCTGGGTTACAGGCTTGCGAAAAGCACAAAGCATAACACGTGCTGATATGCAGATTGCTGAGTGGGATCACATGCACGGTCTTATGAAGATCAATCCCCTTCTGAACTGGTCTGAACATGATGTTAAAGATTACATCAACCAGCACAAAATCCCTTATAACATATTACATGACAAGGGTTTCCCAAGCATTGGATGTCAACCCTGTACACGCGCCATACAGCAGGGTGAGAACATCCGGGCTGGACGTTGGTGGTGGGAACGCCCCGAACAGAAAGAGTGTGGTTTGCACAAATAACCTGAATCAAAATTACGACCACTATATTCTGGAAAAATATCACCTAAACAGCCTTGAAACTCTGGTTCTTTTTCTAATTTCAACCATGCCGCACTGACTGAATCAGCTACCAGATTATACCTGAGTGATAAGACAAAACCAAAGATTCGCTATGAATAAAGAAATACTGAGGCTTGCCATCCCCAATATTATCAGCAATATCACAGTACCATTGCTGGGTATGGTGGATATGGCATTGATGGGCAGGATGGGTTCGCCGGTATTCATAGGTGCTGTTTCACTGGGTGGCATCATTTTCAGTGTGATCTACATGGGTTTTGGTTTCCTTCGCATGGGCACCACAGGTTTCACGGCACAGGCATTTGGCAGGGGCAACCAAACGGAGATCTCCTATAACCTGTATCGCGCGATGATGATTGCCTTTGTTATTGCTTTGCTGTTGCTACTTTTACAAAAGCCAATTGAATGGTTAAGCCTGCTGCTTCTGGATGGCAGCGATGAGGTCAAGACACTTACATCGAAGTACTTCTTAATCAGGATATGGGCAGCACCTGCCACGCTTGGCCTGTATGCCTTTATGGGCTGGTTCATTGGAATGCAGAACACCATTATTCCTATGTATATCGCTATTGCGATCAATATACTGAACATAGTATTCAATTTCTTTTTTGTTTTATGGCTGGGAATGGATGTGGATGGTGTAGCATGGGGAACAGTACTGGCTCAATACAGCGGATTTCTAATTGCCGTATTAGCATTTTTTTATAAATACAAGACATTCGCCATTAAGCTTAAATACAGCCTGTTGATAGAAGCAAAGGAACTTAATAGATTCTTTCGGGTGAATGCAGATATTTTGATCCGAACCATGCTGTTGATTTTTACCCTAAGTTTCTTTACTAGTAAATCAGCCGGAATGGGTGATGATATTTTGGCGATCAATAGCATCATTTTGCAGTTCTTTTTTGTGTTTTCTTATTTCATGGATGGATTTGCTTACGCCGGTGAGGCACTTACCGGAAAATTGATCGGAGCCGCAAGTCGTAACCAACTAGTGAAACTCATTCGTAAACTTTTTATTTGGGGCGCCTCACTTAGCTTGCCGTTCATATTGATATATGGATTCTTTCCCAATATATTGATTGGATTGTTAACTGACAATCAATCGCTGTTATCACAAAGCAGGTCCTATCATTTCTGGATGTTATTAATTCCACTTACAACATTTGGAGCCTTTATATGGGATGGTATCTTTATTGGAGCCACCGCATCCAAAGCCATGCGAAACACCATGATCATTGCAGTTTTGCTCATCTTTATGCCCACCTACCTGATTTTGCCAGGAATTTATTTCAATCACGGTTTATGGGTGGCTTTTCACCTGTTTATGCTAAGCAGGGCTATAAGCATGAGTCTCATGGCAAAGAAAGCAGTGATAGGGCAAATTGAAATCTAAGCAGCGCTAAAGACTATTGAATTCGACACACCTCAAATGCAGAATACCTACATTTCATTCCTGTATACTTTTTCTTATTTTTGCAGCCTTACTTTGACCCTGTAAGCAGGTTTTATATACAGGAATTTATGGCAAAAAATAAATCTTCAGACAAAACTTCGAAAGCGAAATTTAATAAGGAAGAATTACTAAACGATTACAGGATAGCGGTTGAGAGTCGTCATGCCAGCATACTGGGCCGGCGTGAGGTACTCACAGGAAAAGCGAAGTTTGGCATTTTTGGTGATGGAAAAGAAATACCTCAGCTTGCTATGGCCAAGGTTTTCAGGGAAGGCGACTGGAGATCAGGATATTATCGGGATCAGACTTTTATGTTGGCAGCAGGTATGGCCACACTCGAAGAACTATTTGCACAACTTTATGGTGATACTGATATCAACGCCAATCCCGGTAATGGTGGCCGCTTGATGAACAATCATTTTGCCAGCCGTGTTTTGGATGATAAAGGAGAGTGGAAAGACCTCACCAAGCTCAAGATTAGCTCAGCAGACACCTCTCCTACTGCAAGTCAGATGCCCCGTCTGCTTGGGCTCGCACTGGCATCGAAACATTACAGACAGAATAAAGCTCTGTCGAACCATAAAAAGTTTTCTAAAAACGGTGATGAAGTGGCTTTTGGAACCATTGGCGATGCTTCAACCGCCGAAGGCCACTTCTTTGAAACCATCAATGCTGCAGGTGTATTGCAGGTGCCAATGGCCATTTCCATTTGGGATGACGGATGGGGAATATCCGTTCCTAATAAATTTCAAACCACCAAAGCCAATATATCAGAAATCCTCAAAGGCTTTGAAAAGGATGAAAATACTAATGGTTACTACATATTTAAGGAAAATGCCTGGGACTACGAAGCGCTTGTCAGGATGTATGCCAAAGGTGTGGAACTTTGCCGCAATGAGCATGTTCCGGTTCTGTTCCATATTGTAGGATGTACACAACCACAAGGTCATTCCACATCTGGCAGCCACGAACGTTATAAAAACCCTGAGCAGCTCGAAGACGAAAAGAAAAGAGACGGTATTCTTCATTTGCGCAATTGGCTCATCAGCGAAAAATATACTACAGAAAACGAACTGGCAGAGCTGGAGAAAAAAGCAGAAAAGCGTGTGCGCGATGCACGACGCAATGCTTGGAATAGTTTTCAGAAGCCACTATTGCAAAAACGGGATGAATTCACCAAAATGGTCGATGTGACCACTTGTAATTGCGCCAAGACGGCTAAAATAGAGGAGATCAAAAATGACCTTATCCGTCTAGGCGAGCCTATTCGGAAGGATATGATGTCGTCGGGGAAGAAGATCTTACGCCTCATCTGCGATGCCTGCACCAATCCTGAGAACTCGCTCAAACAAAACGTTAGCCGCTGGCTGGAGAAAGAGTGGAAAGATGGCCACGACCGCTACAGTTCTCATCTGTATTCTTCCTCAGCTTCGTCTGTACGCCATGTGAAAGCGATACCCCCTCAATTTGATGAGAATGCACCTTTAATACCGGGTCGTGAAATTTTACGCGATAACTTTGATAAGATCTTTGAAAATAACCCATTGGTAGTTGCTTTTGGTGAGGATGTTGGAAAAATTGGAGGTGTAAATCAAACCTACGAGGGCCTGCAGGAAAAATATGGCGACTTACGTATATCTGACACCGGCATACGTGAGGCAACAATTGTGGGCCAGGGTATTGGCATGGCCATGCGTGGATTGCGACCTATAGCCGAAATACAGTATTTTGACTACTTGCTTTACGCTCTGGAGATCATCAGTGATGATCTGGCCACTTTGCAATACAGAACCAAAGGCGGACAAAAAGCCCCGCTGATTATCAGTACCCGTGGCCATCGGCTTGAAGGCATCTGGCATGCCGGCTCACCACTTAGCATGGTAATTAATTCGATTCGCGGGGTGCATGTTGCTGTTCCACGCAATATGACACAGGCAGCAGGTTTCTACAATACCTTCCTGGTCAGTGATGAACCTGCTCTAATTATTGAGCCACTCAACGGTTATCGATTGCGTGAAAAAAGACCTTCGAACCTCGGCGAGTTCCGTATAGCACCCGGCCTGCCTGAAGTGCTTAAAGAAGGAACCGACATTACACTGGTTACCTATGGGTCATGTGTACGCATAGCACAGGATGCAGTGGTGCAATTGCAGGAGTTTGGTATTGATGTTGAACTTATTGACGTGCAAACATTGCTCCCCTTCGACCTCAATCACAGCATTGTGGAGTCAATAAAAAAAACAAATAAAGTCGTATTCTTTGATGAGGATGTTCCCGGAGGAGCAACCAGTTTCATGATGCAGAAGGTGCTTGAAGAGCAAAAAGGATACCGCTACCTCGATGCCGAGCCGACCACACTCACCGCCAGGGAACACCGTGCTGCATACAGTACTGATGGCGACTATTTCTCAAACCCCAATGCTGAGGATGTTTTCGACATGGTGTACAACCTTATGCACGAATACAATCCCAGGCGTTATCCAAAGATATTCTGATATCCGGCAAGAAAGTTTTATTCACAATTAGCGGTCAGTAGAAGCATTTGGAGCATCTCCTCACGCATGCAAAAGCATTTATCTTTGTGCTGAAATGTTTGCACTTTTGAATCGGCTATTCTTATCCGGGCTTGCTTACAGCCTGCTTGTTACTGCTTGCTCGCATTCAGAGAAGCCTACTAAATTAGAAAAGCCGGTTTCTGAAGTTGAGCAGATTTATGACATCGAACACCAAAGGTTTGATTGTCTGTGGTGTACAGAGACCACAGCGCCGGTTTCGCAACCAGAAATTATGATACAGGCAGAACAAGAACAAGACCTTCAGGTGGTGAGGATGGAGCATGTCGGACAGCTATCAAACAAGAGCATTTTCGAGATACAGAAAGCATCGTATAAGGAGGCCTTGGAAGGTTCCAGTGACACCATTTATTTTAATCATTTTGAAATTGAACCATATACCAGTTTAACTAGACATTTTAAGATCCATTTTGAAAATGACATTTTTGCTGAAAGGGATCAATACTACACCAACGGCATTGCATTTACATGGATTCACCCCTATTTTATACAATTGCCATTGACCAGGTATCTACCTGGACTTGGCCGGCAATCGATGAACTATTACGGTCTGCACCTTCGTCAAATGATGTTCACCCCCATTCATCCTGAAACTGATGAGATCGTAGCCAACGACAGGCCATTTGCCGGAGTGTTGTATCTCGGTTTCTTTAGGTCAAGCACTTTAAATCATTTGAAGCTCACGCTACAAAGCGAAATCCAGCTTGGTGCAATAGGTCCGCTATCTCTGGCTGAATCATTGCAAAGAAGTATTCACGATAAGGAACCAAATGGGTGGAATTTTCAAATACATAACGACTTATTAATTAATTTCAACCTCAGAGCTGAAAAAACGGTACTTTCAACACAGCATGCCGAAACAGGCCTCATAGCCGAAATTAAGGTCGGTAGCCTGCATACCAATGCTGCTGCCGGCTTATTTATAAGATATGGCCATTATGCACCTCATTTTAATACCTTGAGCACCAACATCAGCTTGCCAAAAGGACTTATTAAGCATCAGCCTGTACAGTATTGGCTCTATGGCCGTGCGTTAGGCCGCCAAGTGGGATATGATGCCTCTCTTAATGGAGGTCTGTTCAATAACAATAGTCCGCATTATCTAATAAAGAAACAGTTACACAGCCAGGTATTAGAAGCTGAACTGGGCACTGTGCTCATTTACAAGCAATATGGACTTCAATTTAGTTATACCTACCTCAGCCCGGAGTTTACCGGTGGTGGAGAACATTTTTGGGGAAATATTAAACTTATTTATATTTATTGATCATGATGAAAATCAAACACAACAAAAACATGGGAGCCGGAAACGGTAAACCTTTAAAGAATCAGGAAAAACTTGAATTCCCGGTTACGTTCGAACTGAAAGTAGTATATGAAACAATTCATAATAAAAATGAATTAATGGGTAATACCGAAGCTTTGCTCGATCAGTGTTCGGTTGTATTTTCCTACCAAAGCAGTAATAGCAGTGCAAAAGGAAATTATATCAGCCTGACCTATAAAGTTACAATTGTTTCACAAGAGCAGCTTAATCAGATGTATGAGGGTTTGAAAGAGCTGCCAGGAATTAAATTTGCTCTGTAACATGATCAATATATATCCACTCTTAATCCTTATTGTAGGTGGTGCAATAGGCACAATAATGAGGTTTCTAATATTTCAGCTCGCTGACAAATACCTGAACCAGACACTGCCATGGGGTACTTTACTAGTAAACCTGATCGGATCATTTTTAATAGGATTGCTATGGAGTTCGTTTGAAAAGGCAAGCATAGTGCCTGCAGTACGCATGTTTCTTTTTATTGGCGTTCTTGGAAGCTTCACCACCTTTTCAACTTTTGCATTTGACAACCTCAACCTGGCACAGGAAGGAGCCTTTCGGCTGATGACAATTAATATTTTGTTAAACAATGTTTTGGGAATTGGCTTGTGCTTCTTTGGATACTATTTGATAAAAGTCGTGGCATAGCCAAGTAACAAAGCTGAGTTAAAATCGTTGTTAGGATGATGGGATATCAAGTAATTTTGAAAAGGGAAAAAAATACGCTATGCAGGTTTGTGTTTGGATAATCATAAACACGTATGAATTGACCAGCATATAAAAGGATTCTGAATGCACGTTATTGAACCACATTACAATTGGCGACATTATTATATTGCTGCTGAGGATAGTGATTCACCTTTTTTCGAGCGTGAATACAGCGAAATATATTTTACAAATGCCGTTTACAACTACCTGATCCATCCGCAATGGGATGAATTCGGATCCCTAACATTGTACCTGAAAGTGTTGTTTTGTAATTACGAAAAGAATTTTTGTGTCATCGAATTGATAGGCGAATGGAACGACCTGCTCTACAACGACATCATGTATTTCTATCGTGAGGTGATCGAGCCGATGATCGATAAAGCAATCAATCATTTCATTCTCATTGGCGAAAATGTGCTGAACTTTCATGCTGATGGTGATGATTATTACCAGGAGTGGTTCGAAAATATTGAAGATGGATGGATCGTTTGTCTTAACTTCAGGGAACATGTGATTCAGGACTTTGTGAAAGCACGGCTGGATTATTATCTGGCTTTTGGTGGCAAGTTTGATGAATTTAACTGGAGGGGCCTCCATCCAGATCAATTATTTGACCGTATAGATGAATTGATAATGAAGCGTTTGATGCCATGAGAAAGGCTTATGCCATAAAGGTCGAAGGCCGTGTGCAGGGTGTGGGCTTCCGGTTTTATACAGTCCAAAAGGCCCATGAGCTTGGTATCAAAGGCTTCGTGGAGAACAAGCCTGATGGTAGTGTTTACATTGAAGACGAGGGTATTGAAAACCATCTACTGGAATTTGTGCAATGGTGCCATAAAGGTCCGTCTTGGGCCAGGGTCCAAAAAGTTAGTTTCACTGAAATGCCTGCTATTGGTTTAACCGGTTTTAAGATCAAATGACAGTCGTGCACTTTAAGAACAGCAGGATCGATATTAATCGGTGGTCTTATTATTTTTTAGAATCTCGCCAGGCGTTTCGCCAAAAAGTTCACGGTAAGAACGATAAAAATAGGTACGGTTGTTGAAACCGGTCATAAACACAATATCAGAAATATTGTACTTAGCCTCAATGATCATTTCTCTGGCCTTGTTTAACCTGAAGTTTTTTATAAGGCCATGCGGGGTGAGGCCTGTTATTGCTTTTATCTTTCTATACAACTGCGCCTTACTTAATGCCAGGTGATCAGCAAGTTGGTCGGCATTCAGGTTTTCCATATAATAACTTTCACTCAAATACTTAAAACATTTATCCAGCAATTTACGATCGCGGTTTGACAGGTGCTGTTCAATACTTTTTGTTTGTTGCTCCGGGTTTTTTCTGATGTCAGCAGTAAGCATCTCTCTTGTCTTCAGCAGCTTTTCAATGCTAAGCTGAAGATACCTGGGGTGAAAAGGTTTAGTTATATAACTATCAGCTCCGGTCTCAAGTCCTTCAATGAGTTGCTCGGTTGCAGCTCTTGCGGTTAACAATACCACAGGGACATGACTTGTAACAAGATCTGACTTGATAGTTTTGCATAATGTGAGCCCATCCATTTCGGGCATCATCACATCACTCACAACCAGGTCTATTCGCTTTTGTTTCAATATATCCAAAGCTTTGGCACCATTTATTGCAGTTACTATATCATAGTATTCTGAAAGTAAGCTTTCAAGTAATTGTAAAAGCTGTATGTCATCCTCTACAATTAATATCCTGTATTTCGATGCCTTACCCAAGGATTGGCTTGTTGATTCATGTTCAACAAAATCAATATCATGCTGTTGAAAATATTCTTCGGCAATGCTTTCCAGTAAACGATCCTTCCTTGATTTGGATAACTCAACATCCTGATTAATCCCTCGTAACTTTTTCGAAATAATCGGTAAAGACACTTTGAATGTTGTGCCAACATTCACTTCACTTTCAACATCAATCATTCCATTGTGCAGCTCCACCAGGCTTCGCGTATAGGCAAGGCCTATCCCGCTTCCTTTGGGAGCGTTTAGCAATTCAGTGGTATCCGGGTTATGATGAAAATACCTGTCAAATACATTTGGTAAAATCTCACTTGGAATGCCAATACCGGTATCTTTAACGGTTAAGATAACTGTATCATCCTTCACTTCCAACTTTACCGTTACTGAACCTCCCGGTGGCGTATATTTGATGGCATTGCTGAGTAGGTTAAGCAGGATCCGTTCAATTTTATCCCCATCAAATGCCACATGCAACTCAGGCACTTCCGGTTCAAAGGAAAGTTCAAGCTCTTTTTCATTTGCATAGTGTAAAAAAATCTCAATAATCCCTGACATATAGCTAACAAGCTCACCTGGTTTCAATGCCAGGACTTCACGGCCAGAGTCCAGTTTCTGAAAGGCAAGAAGCTCGTCAATCATATGCTGCAGACGCCTGGCATTGGTATAAATACTTTTGTTAAGCAGATGATTGGTTTTACCTTCACCTCCTTTACTGAAAAGTGTGGCAGCCGAAGCTATTATTAGTGTAAGTGGTGTACGGAACTCGTGTGCGAGATTGGTAAAAAATTCAAATTTGTATTGATTTAATTCCCGCTCCTTCTGACGGTTGATCTGTTCGAGTTGCTGTTGTTGCCGTTTCTTTATCCTGCGTGTTTGATACCGGTAAACAGCAATGATGATCAATATTAACAGTATGGCATAAACAGAAAATGCAGCATAGGTCAACCAAAAAGGAGGCATGATCAATATTTCAATTTCCTTGATTCTTTCAGACCAGGATCCATCCTCGTTCGCTGCCCTGAGAAGCAAGCGGTACTTGCCATAAGGTACATTTGTAAAATTTACAGCGCGTTGACTGCCTGCATCCACCCAGTCCACATTAAAGTTTTCCAATTTGTATGCGAAATTATTCCTTGCAGCATTCTGGTAATTCAGGCTGGTAAACTCAAAGCCAAAAAAATTCTGATTATGCCTGAGCTTGATTTTATCCGCAAAATTGATGTTTACATCAAGTATGCCCGAATCATCACCAGGTTTAATGGTTTTATTAAAAAGTGTGAAATTTGTTATGATAACCTCCGGCTGGTCTGCAGAAATGCTGATCATATAAGGATAAAACCAATCAAGGCCATTAATTCCACCAAAATATAAACGTCCGCTTGGCAAATGATGAAATGCTGCACCATCGGTATATTCATTATTCAATAATCCATCGCCACTGTTATAATTTACAAACCGAGACTCTTCAATCAGGTACCGACTTAAGCCTTTATTCGTGCTGATCCAGATATTTCCGGATGCATCTTCCAAAATGGCATGGATGGTGTGGTTTGGCAGCCCCTCACTTCCAGTGAAATACTCAAATTGCAGGGTAGGGTTGCCCAATCGCACCTTGTTTAAACCTCCGCTGGTGCCAATCCAAAGTGTTTTATCGGAGCCTATAAGCAGGCTAAGTACATCAGGGTTATTGAGACCCAAGCCCGCTTGTGAGGCTTGCCCGTAGTACTGAACCTCCTGAGTAAGCGTATTAAAACGGTGCAGCCCGGCCATACGGGCACCAATCCATAGAATATTCGGTCGTTCTTCTTTTACGGAAAACACAATATTGCCTCGCAGGTCGTTATCCTGACCACTGCCAGGCAGGTGAGTGTAATGATTCAAAATATATTGCACTCCTTCCATTGAAACATTCAAACCAAAAAGCCCGTAGCCGCTGGTACCAAGCCACACTGTACCAAACGCATCCACACAAATGGAATAAACCGATCCAAATTCCAGATTCACATCGGTGATAAGCTCATCAGGTAAATGGCTGATTTTGCCTGTCTCCATATTAAGTATATCTACGCCGGGACCATCAACACCAATCCAAAGATTGTTGCTGTGATCAACGGCTAATGACAAGACTGCATCATTCGAAAGGCCATTTAAACTGTTGTATACTTTTGTTGCACCACCATGGGCAGGTATCATATTCAGGCCATTTCCCCTGGTACCTACCCATAGGTTGCCATATTGGTCTTCATATACAGCTCTGACGATCTTATGATTGATCCTTCTTTCGTGCGCTTCTCCACGTTCAATATTGAAAAAGGGCTTGGGTTGCATATTGGCTAGGAATACCCCCTCACCGTCGGTACCAATCCATATCAGATCATCGGTTTTGAATATCGACCAAATCTTTACTTTCTTCTCTGCAAACTCAGGTATTTTATCAAGTAGTGACCTGAAACCACCGCCATCGGACATATCCAGCTCAAGAATGTTTCCATCATCGGTCCCCAACAATATTGAGGAATCTTCCTCTGAAGCATATAAGGCTGTAACCAATGATGGAAAGTGATCGTCCTGGTAAACAATAAACTTATGATTATTGAGACTGAGTGCTTTAATCCCGCCGGTCATGCATGGAAATGCTATAAAACCACTGCCGTTTTGCTTGTAGAACCAGCTGAGGTCAATTCGAACATCTTCATGTAAAAAGCAGTCTGAAAGATCAATGATGCTTATGTCTGAACTTTCAGGCATAAAACCGGTCAGCTGGTGATGTTCATGCAGAAGTAACAAAGAATCCCCACAGGCAAAAATTCCAACTACATTTTGATGTTGATTTTCGCTTAAACCTGCTAATTCAACTTCCACAAAATCCTGATCTTCATCACTAAAACGATACAGACCGTTTCCATATACTGCAAGCCACAATTCATTCTCCGGGCCTATTACGGCCCTCAGGCTGTTCTCTCTGCTTGAATACTGCTCAATTTCATCAAACCAACTGTCGAACCGGTCACTTTCATAATCGAATCGGTTGATACCACGCTCTGTGATGATCCACAAATTCTGCATATGGTCTTCAAAGATGTCCCAAATGATATTATTGCTGATGTGATATTGAGAAAGGTTATCCGGATAAAATGAAACCATTGATTTCCCATCATACTGATTGAGACCATCCCATGTTCCAAACCACATGAATCCCTGCCTGTCCTTATAAATATGATTCACTGCAGAATTCGAAAGGCCGTCTTCGTTGGTAATCTGTTTGACCCGCCATTGCGTATCACCGGCATAAGCGGCCATTCCGTTGCATATAAAACAGATAATTAATAAAATCAGTAATGAAAATCGCCTGAAAGAAAATGAGTGCAAATACTTTGCCTCAACATCTGATCTACCAACCCATTGATACAACTTAATAAAGCGAGCCATTGAATAAACAGCATTAATAAAATGTAAAACTAAGCAAAATGCAACTTGCAATGAAGTGCATGCGGACAATTTGGCTTGTCTTATTGAGAAGCCTGTGCATTAATCTGAGAATGGAATACACAGTATAGCCGATAAAATAGTATAATTTTAGGCATTTAAATACCATCGATTATGCAAGTCCGGGCTAAATATCTTTTCTTATTGAAGTGTTTCATGGTTTTGTTGCCACTTATCATGAGTGCTCAACAGGTCAGCATCCAACGTATTGGGCAAATGCCTGATCTTCCACAACCATATCTGATGCGCGATTGGAAACAGGTGGCACAGCAATACGACTCCCTTGTGTTTGATCTGCAATGGCAAGGACAATTTCTACCTGTAGTATTTTTCAGACCCGAATCAGTCAACTACCCCAATGATCCAAGTTTCGGCTTACACACAGCTATTGGAACAATTTCACCCGGTTCGGGAGAAGCCATAAATGTAATCCCTGCTGTGGTGGGTGCAAGCCTGTGCGGCATTGATAAATCAAACCAATTCGGGCATAATTGGGTACTGATGTGCCAGGAATTTTTCAATAACAGACCGGACGAGAATATCTATCTCAACCATCCCGTAACTTCCTCAGGGCATGATTGGTGGTACGAAACCATGCCAAATATTTTCTACTTACAGCTTAGGTCACTATATCCTGATATAAACGTATTTGATGAACAATTGGAGACCATGGCCACGCAATGGTACAATGCATTGGGTGCCATGGATGCATCCGCAACTCCCTGGACAGTACCTTATATGAATTACCGTGCCTGGAATATGTCGACCATGAGCCCTCTGGCAACAGGTGTACCCGAGCCTGAAGCGGCAGGTGCGATTGCATGGATCATGTACCAAACCTACCTCAATACCGGGAAACAACATTACAAAATTGCGGCCGAATGGGCACTTGAATATCTTAACAGCCTGAATCAGAACCCATCTTATGAATTACAATTACCTTACGGAGTCTACACCGCTGCACGTATGAATGCTGAAAATGGTACTTTATATGACATTGAAAAGATGCTCAATTGGGTATTTGATCGGGGGCATCTGCGTGGTTGGGGCACAATTGTTGGGAATTGGGGTGGTTTTGATTGCTCCGGACTGGTTGGTGAAGCAAATGATCAAGGTAACGATTATGCATTTATGATGAATGGGTATCAGCATGCTGCGGCACTAGTACCCATGGTGCGCTATGATGATCGATTCGCCACCTCCATAGCTAAATGGGTTCTTAATTTGGCCAATGCATCACGTTTGTTTTATCCCGATTACCTGCCCGCTGATCAGCAGGATAATTTTGAATGGTCTCAGCTCCATGATCCACAAACTGTTATCGGTTACGAAGCACTCAGGGAGGTGAAATATGACCAGAGCCCCTATGCCACCGGCGATGGCGTGGAGGGCGGATGGTCTCAAACCAACCTCATGTTATACGGTTCTTCTCATGTGGGTTACCTGGCTTCACTCCTTGAACCAACCAACGTAGAGGGAATTTTACAAATTGACTTGCTTAAAACAGATTTTCACCATGACCCGGCATTTCCGACTTTTCTTTATTATAATCCTTTTGAAACTGATAAAACAGTTATCCTGCAGTTAGATGAAGGCACTTTCGATATTTATGATGCACTTTCCAACACAATAATAAGTACCTCGCAGTCCGGCGAAGCCCTCCTAGACATCTCTGCCGGAACAGCTGTAATGACTGTACTTATTCCGGCAGGTGCGGTCATTGAACAAGATGGAAAAAGAAGCCTGGTTAGCAATGTCGTAATTGATTATAATAATGGCCATCAGATATTAAACCACCCACCCAGAATTAAGGCCCTGACCGCATCCGATACACTAGTGGAATGGAACAAGGTGATAAAGGTTTTTTGCACTGCCGAAGATGCAGATTATGACGAGCTCAGTTTTCAGTGGTGGATCGACACTCAGCCTGTATCAGCAGATTCAGTGTTGGATTTCTATAGCGATTCGACTGGTGAATATGTAATATCCGCAAAGGTCATAGATAGTGAAGGTCAATCCGACAGTACCACTTTTATACTGAAAGTGGTTGAAAAAGTGCCAATAGCTCCTGAAATAATAAGTATGCGTGCGCTTCCCAGAAAAGCCGAGCCCTCTCAAACCATCAGCTTAGAAGTGATCGCCACGGACGCGAATGATGATGAACTGTCGTACGCATGGTTTGATCATCTTGGCAATGAAATAGGATCAGACAGCCTTATTAACTACGTTGTTCCTTCATCTGCAGGTGATTTCTTTGTGTATTGCTTAGTCACCGATACAGACGAACTGCATGCTTATGACAGTCTTAAGATTATGATACGCGAACCAAGTGTCATGGAAGGCAATCTTATAGCCCGCTATTTACTGGATGGTAATACGAATGATAACAGTGGCAACAATCTGCACGGAACACCTTTCGGAGAGGTGATATGGTCGATAAACCAGTCTGGTGAGGTGAATAAGGCAGCCTGCTTCGATGGATCATCATCAAGAATACATTTGCCTTCAGATCAACGTTTAAATTTTACGGAAGGGATGAGCATTAGCCTGAAATTCAGGATTGAATCAACAGGAAGTGAAGAACAGTTTCTGATATCGCATGGCAGCTGGCAAAACCGGTACAAGATCTCTATCAGCAACAATCGCATTCGGTTCACTATCAATACCACCACCGGTATTGCTGACCTGGATAGCGAAAGCATACCCGAAACAGACCGGTGGTATCATCTGGCTGTTGTGTATAACGGGCAGGACATGGAACTATGGATCAATGGCAAATTGGATGCATTCAAAGCTCATGCGGGATCAATAAGAACCACAACACTGCAAGCGGTATTGGGCCAACAATTTGCAGGTGATCCGGGTTACAATTTTTTTGGTTGCCTGGATAATGTGAGTATTTATGATTATCCACTTAGTCCCGAAGAAATCAATCAAGACCAATATTTGTTTCTTCCCGCTGCGGGCTCAGGACTTAAAGGCAATCAATTGTATATTTCTCCCAATCCCATTACAACTAATACCTTACTATTGATAACCAATGAGATATGTGAACAAACGGTTGCATTAGAGATAATTAACCTATTTGGCCAATTAATTTTATCTGATCTCATTGAATATCAACCCAATACACTAATATCGGTAGAATTACCAGCTAACCTGAAGTCCGGCTTGTATTTAATACGGCTCAGATGTGGAAAGCAATTGTCATACGGTAAGTTTTTAAAAGTCTATTGAGCATCTTGGGGCATTATTTCCCAGCATCAGGCAATAGAAGGCAATAATTTATTCATAATGATAACCCACT